>CABUVO010000002.1 GCA_902495075.1 uncultured Porphyromonadaceae bacterium | reverse complement strand
GTGTTCGTCGCTATAGATTCACGGAAGCGATGAAGCTGACGGCGGGAAATATTGAGGTATGTAGCTATCTCTCCGAGTGAGACCATATCAAACAGGCGTGGATAGCGCGCAAGCAACTGACGGTAGCGTTGCTCCGGGGTGGATCGGTAGTTGTTGAGCACCTGCTCGTATGCCTGCTCAAATAAAGCATCCAGGAACTTGATATAAAGGGTAGGGTCAAACATCAACCTCTCTCGAATCAGAGAGGCTGGTATGACAAGAACATCGGAATCCTCAAGTGCGATGATGTCGGTAGGCATCTTCTTGCCGTGCATTGAGCTGATATAGTTGGCGAGAACCGTGCCCTCAAATACAAAACCGACTGTTTTCGCATTGCCCGAATTATCAATCAGCGAGTGTTTGAAACCACCTGATACAATCCATCCGGCACTTTTGAGAACTTCGCCCGTGCGTGCAAAATACTCGCCACGCCGGAAATGGCGCAGCTTTCCATGCTTCTCGCATAGCTCTCTCCAGAATGAGAAATCTATCGCTTCTTCAAATGCGTTGAACTGTGAGACCATATACTGAGTTAGACTTTTTCGAGGTGGTTTTCACGGACGTACCATAGATAGCCTTCGACGGTGGTGAATTTCCCGGTGCGTTTCAGACGCTCTACGTAGTCTCGAACCTGACGGGAATATTTCTTCAGCGATGTGAGCGAACCGAATTTATAGTCTATCACCACAGCTCTGCCATCGGGCATCAGCATCACCCTGTCGGGGCGGCGCGGACTTCTGCCACCTCCGATTATCGACCGTTCGTTGATGGCTTTGGCTGTGCCGTCAAACCACCCTCTTACTTCCGGTTCCATCATCCTATCCGCAAGAAATTTCTCTATTTCTTCCGCCTTCTCTTTTGAGAAGAGCCCCCGGCGATGAAGTCGCGTCACAGAGGCGTGAAGATCCTCCCTGCGCCACACCCTTTCCATTACGGAATGCATGATATTTCCCTCCGAACGGGGATCAGGATCTTCTTCTTCGAATTCCTCGGCATCAATCACTGTTGGCAAATTCTCCTCCCGATATTTGAGAAAATCGGGAGTTACACGCGCAGTGTAATCTTCAATCGCCATTGCCGGATTCGTTTCCGTTTTTCTCTTTACCGGCGACACGGCATATTTCTCCCCTATCGTAATTTGAGTTTCGGATGAGTCCGCTTCCATAAAATCACGAAGCAAAGCGGATGTCGACAGTGGTTCCTGCCGTTTACCTTCCGTGCAGAATATATAGAGTTCATTGACCGCCCGCGTAAAACCAACATACAGTTTATTAAGGGAATCCATTGTCACCATATCGATATATTCCCTATAAACCGGTTCGTGGGCTGTACCTTCCATCTCTGAAGATGTGTCTACAGGGACGAAAGGTGGTAATTCACGCTCACCAAGCTCTATCACTGCCGGTTTCACCCATCGCCATTCAGTTTTCCCTTTCGGTGGTGTCAGGAATGAGAATTGCGAGAAAGGTATCACTACGCATGGAAACTCCAGACCTTTGGCTTTATGAACAGTCATGACATTGACCGCATCCATCCCTTCCGGAGAGGAAATCGAGGATTTCGAGCCTTGTCTACCCCACCATTGCAGGAAAGAGGCGATATCGGACGGGCGCGACTCGCAATATTCCAACACTATATCCTGAAAAGCTGCGATAAAAGGTGCATCGCGTCTGCGCATATCCGAGGGAAGGAATGTAGCGGCGATACCCTCTACAAGTGCGGGAAGCGTGACAGCCTGCATCTCGGCAAGCATCTCGGATATTGCATCCGTGTCAGAACCGGAAGCAATAAATTTCTCCAACTGTTCGGGAGTGGACAATCCCGGATTGCGAAGCGCAAACACCCTGAAATTACACTGCACATCGTCCCAGTCGACCACACCTCGTTTATCAGCATCACCACCTGTTCTCACTTCCGGATTTGTGCCACGTCCAATTGTTTCGAGTGTGGTCAGAATCAGTTTTACGGATGGCGATGATGCTACTTTAAGTGACTGCTCCGAGATAAACTCTATTTTGGGTGTTCCCTCTTCTGACTCGGAATTAAAGCGCGTAAACTCGTTTATCAACGCCTCCCCTTCAGCGTTGGTGTCTACCAGGAATGCAATGTCTCCAAGATGATAGCCACGCGAAAGCAACTCCTTTACAATACCGGGCATCTGCGCCACAATCTGCTCCTTGGCAACCTCTTTCTTATCGGCTGTAACAATGTTTATTTCCACATATCCCCCGGGAGTCTCCGGTTCCCCCTCTTTTCGCGGACGCACTTTCTGCCTGACATTGCCATAGAGCGACCGATAATCAAGTCCCGTATTCTCGCCCGATTCATTTTCGGACTCAGCAGTGAGTCTTTCGGAAAGGCTTGCAAAGAAACCATTGTTGAATTCCACGATGTTGGGATCACTGCGCCAGTTTGTATTTTCACCCGGAGCATCGCCGAGTGCACGCACATTGCCGAATTCGCCTTCCACCTTCTCTGCGATGAGCGATGGATCAGCATTACGGAAACGATATATACTTTGCTTGGCATCGCCGATAAGGAGGTTTTCATTTCCCCGACTCAAACTTTCTGAAAGAAGCGGTCGGAGATTGTTCCATTGCATCCGCGACGTATCCTGAAACTCGTCGATAAGGAAATGATTGAGCCGCGTGCCGAGACGTTCGTATATGAAAGGAGCATCATCCTCTCCGATGATACGGCTCAGTAAAGAGTTAGTCTCGGCAAGCTCCACACTGTTGTTGTCTTCAAGGTATTCTCTACGCTTACGGAGCGTTACTGAAAGAAGCCCCAGATATGGAAAATTCTTTTTATACAGATTCCAGTGTTTATAAGCGGGAGAATCAAACTCTCCGAGCCATTCGAGGCGCGCGGCTATCATCTCACGATAGAGAGGTTCCGCTTCACCGTAAAACTCGGGATCCGCTTTCTTTCGTTTCAGATATGTATTCCCTTCGAACGATTCATCTTTCAGAGGTGAGAAAGAGACATCGGTGGTTTTGGGTTGTTTGTTCCATTTACAACGCAGTGTTTTGCGTGCATGATCACGGAATTTATCTTTTGTCGGATCAGAACCGGCAGAAAGCATGACCGATTCAAGTCGCGACGCTGCCGCTCTCATTCGCTCAAAAGGAGCATGAAGGGGAGCGTTGTACTTCTCATCAAGTGCATCGTAAAGCTCCGGCAGATCGGGAGTGCGGTCAAAATATTCCTCAAGAGAATCACGGATCTGCTTGAAATCCTCGTTCTCAAGTTTACCCACCGACTTCATGAAACGATAGTAGATCGATTTGCCATCATCCTTCTTCTGGAAGATATTCCACTTCTCTCCCGATTCGCGACCACGGTCCATAAGTATATTTATCCAATGCATCACCCCGGCAGAAGCCTTCTTCTCTTCAATGTCGTTAAGAGTGGCATCTATGCCGACACGAGCAAGATAATCGGAATCAAGTTCTATGGTGTACGAATCGTTGAGATCCGTTTCATAAGCAAAAGTGCGGAGCACAAGCTGAAAGAAGGAATCGATTGTGGAAACCTGAAACTCGGAATAGTTTTCAAGCAGTACGTACAGCGCTCGCCGGCATACCCGACTGAGTTCTGTGGGAGACACCCGAAGATCGCGACAGAAATCATCCATATAATCCGGCGATTTTCCAACAGGTGGAAAAGCCAATGCATCGAGTTTCTCAACGATGCGTTGCTGCATTTCATTAGTGGCTTTGTTGGTAAAAGTGATTGCAAGGATATGATTCATAGAATCATTAAGTTCCGGCACGGTACGCAACCGGCGCGGACCATTCTCCTCCTTCACGGTGAGGTAATACCAAAGGTATTTCTTCGCAAGCGTATATGTTTTTCCCGAACCGGCAGAGGCACGGTGCAATTCCAACAATTCCGACATTAGTTCTTTTTTTTACAAAAAAAGTGATTTTTCACCACCCCTCCAAAAAATACTTCCAAAAGAATCGGTTTTTACATTAGTTAACTCACGAGTGCAAAACAGTGGCAGCCGTAGAGAATAATTTTGTATCGTAATAAATAGATAAACTCAACTTTAAAGAAAAAACATTATGACTGCCACTGCTTATTCTTCAAACAATCCGGGGATGCACGGCATCCGTCGTTCTTTCGAGCCTTACCGTCGCCCCTCTTCGCTTGCAACAGCGGGCAACCGCCCTATCTGCTACGGTGATCGCCTTTTTGCACGCCTTGTGATGCACGGACGCACAGTCGTTGAGTTTATGGTCAATTCCGTCAACGACCTTTCCGAACTTTGGGGTGAACTCCGTCGCCAATGTCGCGGCATCAGCGGACTTGCTCGCCTGTATCTACGCAACGCTTCGCGCGGATGGAGCATGGAGAAACCCCTCATGCTGTATCCCGACCGACACATACAAAAAACCGAGACATCCTCGCGCAGCGAAAACATCTCGGCTGTATTCCACAAGGGAGCGCGTCAACTCTCCCTCCCGTTTTAACCAATGGTTTCTTCGGCAACGGATTTGACGGCTTCTTCGTCAACCTCCCATTTGCCGGGTTCATCAGGACTCATTCTTATGAAGTCCATCACATCATAGTAGTCAACCGTATCGACATCCTCAGGTTCGTCATCCTCGCTGTCGACAACTGTCACTTCCCATTTCTCAAGATTGATCTGCAGGCGCGCATTATCGTCGTAGGTTTCCTCATCGGCGATATATTCAGCGACCGCATCCCTGATCTTCCCTTCAAGTTCTTCCCTTGTCATGACGTTTAATTAAACATTAGACATTGAACATTAAACATTCCCGGCAGGGATCAGTCTCTGTTACCGCCAAGTATGCGAAGAAGGGAAAGGAAGAGGTTGATGAAATCGAGGTAAAGATTCATCGCACCCATCGTAGCGAGTTTGTCGGCAAGTGCCGGTTCAAGATTGGCAGCCGCCATACGTCTAACCTGCTGAGTATCCCAAGCTGTAAGACCGGTGAAAATCAGCACACCAACAATGGAGATGATCCATTCCATGGTAGAATTCGCCCAGAAGATATTCACCACACTCGCGATGATCAGACCGAAGAGAGCCATCATCAGATAAGCACCCATCTTCGAAAGGTCAGACTTGGTGAAATAGCCATATACCGACATTGCGCCGAAAGTTCCGGCTGTAATGAAAAGTGTATAGACAATAGTGCCAAGACGATACACGAGGAATATGGGAGCAAGCCAGCATCCCATCAATGCGGAGAACAGCACGAAGAATCCGACCACCGCACCCGATGACATCTTCTCCATTCTCGCAGGAATCACCCATGCCATCACGAACATGGCTATGAGCATTCCCCAGAACACAAGACGGTTGCCGAAGAAGAAACTGAGTGCCGCGGGTGAACTTGCCACACCGAGAGCACAGAAAGCAGACACCAACAGTCCGATAAACATACGGACATATACGCGTTTCATCACTGCGTTGGTCTGCGTCACAATCTCCTGACCTCCATAAAAGGGAGGAGGAGTCATTCTTGAATTGTTGTATTCCATATTAAGATACTGTTTTCAATTTATTAGACACAAAACGTGCCAAAAAGTTTATTTCAATCCTGCAAAAGCATCACATTCTCTCAGGCATCTCTATGCCGAGAAGCGACATTGCGCTCTTGAGAGTTCTGCCAACCACGAATGAGAGCAGCAGGCGGAGATTGCGTTTCTGCTCATCCTCTTCTCTGAGAATGGAGTAATCGTGATAGAACTGATTGTATTCCTTTGCCAAATCATATGCATAATTTGCAATAAGCGCCGGAGAATAATTCTTGCCGGCTTCCGCCACAACCGACGGGAAATCCGCAACCTTCTGAATCAAGACAGATTCCTTGGCATTAGGTTCGCTCTGCGGAGTAGCCTGCGGATCAAATCCCTCAGACTTACGGATCACAGAACGGATACGGGCGTAAGTATACTGGATAAAGGGACCGGTGTTGCCATTGAAGTCAATGGATTCCTTCGGATTGAAGAGCATGTTCTTGCGCGGGTCAACCTTCAGAAGGAAATATTTCAAAGCTCCGAGACCAACCATTCTTGCAATTTCCGCACTCTCCTCTGCAGGCATCTCTGCAAATCGTTCAGCTCCCATCTCGGCTGCTGAGGCAACCATCGTGTCGATAAGGTCATCGGCATCAACCACAGTACCCTCGCGGCTCTTCATCTTCCCTTCGGGAAGCTCGACCATACCGTAAGAGAAATGTGTCAGGTCTTTACCCCATTTGAAACCGAGTTTATCGAGAAGGAGCGAAAGCACCTGAAAATGATAGTTCTGCTCATTGCCGACAACGTATATCATCTTATCGATCGGGAAATCCTGATAACGGAGCTTTGCAGTGCCGATATCCTGAGTCATATATACGGATGTGCCGTCAGCACGAAGAAGAAGCTTGTGGTCAAGACCATCGCCGGTAAGATCAGCCCATACCGAGCCATCTTCCTTGCGATACATTATCCCCTTTTCGATTCCGCCAAGCACAAGATCCTTACCCTCAAGATATGTGTCGGATTCATAATATATCTTGTCGAAATCCACTCCAAGGCGACGATAAGTCTCATCGAAACCGGCATAAACCCAGCCGTTCATCATCTTCCAAAGCTCGCGCACTTCCGGATCGCCCGCTTCCCATTTGCGAAGCATCTCACGCGCCTCTGCCATTAGGGTAGATTTCTTCTCAGCCTCTTCTTCGGAGACATTCTCCTTATCCATGATTTCCTTGAGTTCGGCTTTATAATGCTTGTCGAAAGCCACATAGAAATCACCGATAAGGTGGTCGCCCTTCTTACCCTTAGATTCGGGAGTAGCGCCGTCGCCCCATTTCTTCCAGGCAAGCATAGACTTGCAGATATGGATGCCTCGGTCATTGACAATATTTGTCTTCACCACCTTGTGACCGTTCGCTTTAAGTATCTGAGAGAGAGAATATCCAAGAAGATTGTTGCGCACATGTCCGAGATGGAGGGGCTTGTTTGTATTCGGTGATGAATATTCCACCATCACGAGGTCGGAATTGTCATCAGCCTTACGGATACCAAAATCGGCATCAGCAGCTATCTCATGAAGCAGTCCAAGCCAAAACGCCGGATTTATGGTGATATTGAGGAAGCCTTTGACCACATTGAATTTCTCTACGGCTTCAAGGTTCTTCTCCAGCCATTCACCAATCTCCGTAGCCGTAGCTTCGGGAGCTTTACGGGAAATTTTGAGCAACGGGAAAACCACTACAGTGAGATCACCCTCAAATTCACGTTTTGTTGCCGATGGAGTCACCATTTTCGGCTCTATATCGGCGCTGTAAAGCTCTTTTACAGCTTTCACCACGCCTTCAGCTATGATAGTTTCTATTGTCATTGACTCTGAAGCAGTTTAAAAATGAAAAGATATATGCTGCAAAAATACAAAAAAACGGGGTGAAATACAAATAAAGCCTGCTCCCGGAGGGGAACAGGCTTCTGATTCTTGCCGTGTGCGGATTATTTTGCGAGATCTGCGGCGGGTTTGAATTTAACGACCTTGCGAGCGGGTATCTGGATTTTCTCCTTAGTCTGAGGATTGATACCTGTGCGAGCCTCTTTCTCAACTACTGAGAATGTACCGAAGCCGATAAGCTGCACTTTGTCATCGTTAGCGAGAGCCTGCTCGATTGATTCGAGAGTAGCTTCGAGAGCAGCTTTAGCTGCTACTTTATTCAACTGGGCTTTAGCCGCGATCTCATTTACTAAATCTGTCTTGTTCATACTGCGTTTGGTATTAAGTTGTATATGTGTGTGAATATTTCAGTTTGAATAATTCAGGTATATAATAGTTGATTTAAGTTTGTCTTAGAAACTATTTGTTGGTTTCTGATAGGTGCAAAAACAAATCTGCCACAAATATAAACATTAAAAGCAGAATTTCAAACATGTTACACATATTTTTTCAAAAAAATCTTTATTTTTGATATAAAAACCACTTTTTTAACTCATTTTCTGCTATAAATCACAAAAATATGGTGCAAGAGTATTTATAACCCTTGCACCATTCTTAATTTTGATATACCTGTAATCTTGACTTTACTGGATAACAATCTTCTTCGCCGATGCACCCTGACGGCGTATGTAAACGCGCCCTGCCTCGGGACGGTCAACACGTAGCCCGTCAATTGTGTAATACTCCACTGGAAGATCTGAATCTCCATTCGCATGATCTACGTCATCAATTCCAGATGTCTTTGGAGCATGTGGGAGGGTGATCTTAAGATACCTGCCGGATCTTGGAACGAATAGATCGTCGTAGTTCTGCAATCCAAGTACACTATTGTCACTGTTGAATACAACATTATTATCAGCATCCATCGTGCCGAAGTACACATCAGGCACTTCATCCAATGAATTGTAGTCATTACAAACCACGCTAAAATTTGCCATAGTATTTATGTAATGAAACCCATAATAATTGGAAGGGCACATGAGGTAAGTGTTAATTCCTTTCAAACTTTCCGGCACACTGAGATCAGCATTATCATATATATTTACCCTATTGGAATTGCGGGCATCGATATATGTGTATACGGGGAATCCTGGATTTCGGAAGTATTCGGTAGTCTTTTCGGCATCAAGGCCGATGATGTCATAAGGTATGCCGAACATATTGTTGATGCGATATATATCAGGAGTTTTCTCATTCTCCCACGCCTCAAGGCATACTCCCTCTCCAAACATATGGAATGAGCTATCTTCAAACGGAGAGGACAGCATACCATTGTCACATACAGGGATACCACCCTCAACCAATTTCCACGCAGGATCATCGTAAACAAAATATTTATTTTGCAGAATGGTTCCGTAATGGGGATTGCCATTTGAATCCTTAGGAATCACTACAAGCAGGAACCTGCCATAGGTGGCTGGAGTGAGATCTTCTATATTGATTGCAAGAGACTCCTTACCGTTTACAGGAACATTCACAACATTATATTGCGAACCGTTGCCCTCAATATCATTGAACAACTGCTCGTAGAACCATCTGTGTAAAACTACGTCTTTTTCCGGCACAAGAACACAGTCTACGGAGGCAACCTCGGGCGACAAGTCGGTTATTGTCATATTGTTAGAATCAATACTCAGAGAATACTCCACATACCCTGGAAGTTCTATGTTAAAAGGGTATTTACCTTCCTCCTCCCAATTATTGAGATATATCCCGCTGTTCACATATGGGGTCGTTGAAAAGGTTAATCGATTATCGATTAGTTTTCCCCAGATAAAACCTTTTTCCTTATCAAAATATTCTTTCATGTTTTCACCACTAACAGCGGGGGATGTGTAAATCATTCCGGGCCATTCAACTTCCGAATTCTTTTTCAATCCGGTAAACGACTTGTCTATTATTACCCTGGATGGATCTGAAGCGTCAATATAAACATAGTATGTCTCCGCAGGATCAATATGTCCCTGAACTTTATCATATAACGGATGTGTTGGTCCGAAAGCGTTCTCCAGTCTGTATAGTCCGGGGTTGGCTATGTTTCTTGAAATCCTCACCTTGGAAGCCGAAGGTTTTTGCTCTTTCCAGACAATAGTACCATCACCGGCTGCTGATTCCACATAAATCTCATCCTGAGGCAACCATGAATTAGCGATATAATCAGTCATTCTGCCCTCTCCCAAGTATTCCCATTGACCACCCCATTTCCCAACCCGGTCAATATTGGAATAAAATGTAGTGGCTATATATTCTCCTACCGCCACTCCATCATCTCCCAATGGAAACGCATAAACCAGAGTTTCGTAATCTTTCACCTGAATGCCTACATGGTCGAGAGACACATCTGAATAGGGCAGCTCTACGTCAGGGTTTGATCCGTATAGCTTGGCAATGTCTGTATAAAGTATTCCTCTTTCCAATGGAACAATTACGATACGGACTTTCTTGACAGACTCTGAAGCAGTAAAAGACAAAGGAATTACCTTTACATCTTTTCCATAGAACCTTTTAGATGAAGTGAATTCAAAAATGAATTCCGGAGCATCATCCATAGTGAGAATTTGTCTTCCAAAACTCCAGCCGGAGTAATCATTCACCATTAGCCATGTATTAGGAAACGAGAACTTCTTAGTTTCCTCGAAAAATGCACCGGGACTACGACTGGCAAGCATGAAGTTCTCATATTGATAACCGGAAGGAGCGGGAGCGAGAGCCGACGGTAAGATCCATGCCTCATGTGTCGACGGTGTATAACTGACCATAATATCATTCCCGTTGACTACTTTCTTGAAAACAAACTGGACATTATCCTCATTATTCAGGTCTTGTCTGCGCATGACATCGAACGTTTTCTCAAATACAGGTGCAGGCTCGTCAGGAATCCGGATTGAAAATATGTCCCTGATACGATCATAAACACCATCGGGAAATGATGTCTTCCCATACATGCTCCACTCCGACCATTGAGTATCGGCTTCTTCTGTACGGGTCTGCACAAGAGCGGGAGCTTGTTTAAGAGATACTTTTTCGCCAAGCACATTTTGTGCCCCTAAAGATGGCATACACAAACACAAGGCAAATAAAAAACAGTAAATTTGTTTCATGTTTAAAATGTTAAAATATATTGTCGAATATTATGAATCTTAAAGTTAAATCATTATTTCTGAATGGACAAATTTCAAATTACCCCCCGATTTATAACTTTAATTATAATAATATAACATATTTTAACAAAAAATCTCAAATTTTATCTCCTCCATTTATGGGAATGTCCTTCACCCCAATAGCACATCAAGGATCATCATCAGCAGAAAACCGGCGGCGAAACCAATTGTGCCCATGTTTGAATGCTTACCCTCTTGAGTCTCGGGGACAAGTTCTTCAACAACCACATACATCATTGCTCCGGCAGCAAATGCCAGAAGATATGGCAACACGGGGATAATGATGCCGGCAAGCAAGATGGTAATTACAGCAGCTGCCGGTTCTACAATGCCGCTCAATCCACCTATTAGAAACGATTTCTTTTTGCTGTTGCCTGCCATCCGCAACGGCATCGAGACAATCGCGCCCTCCGGGAAATTCTGGATTGCAATGCCGAGCGACAATGCGAGAGCACCAGCCATAGGGACATAGGCATTGTTTTCCAACGCAGCGGCAAGCACTGCTCCGACAGCCATTCCTTCCGGAATATTGTGAAGCGTAACGGCAAATGTAAGCTTAGCAGTGCGCGAAAGATGACTTTTGGGACCCTCGCTTTCTCCATCCTCCAAATGCTGGTGAGGAACTACCATATCAAGAAAAAGGAGGAACAGTATTCCCGCCGCAAAACCAATAATGGCAGGAAAGACACTCATAAATCCTTCCTTCCCCGTCATTTCGATAGAAGGGATAAGAAGTGACCATACGGATGCCGCCACCATCACACCCGCAGCAAATCCGGTAAGCGTCTTCTGCAGCAGCACAGGCATATTATTCCGCATCAGAAACACGCATGCCGCGCCGAGTGCGGTTCCCACAAAAGGGAGTATCAGTCCAACAATTAATCCGTTCATACCTCTATAACATCCACTTTCCGAACCAAGTTCGATAAAGCAAAAGTAATTCGATAGAGTAAAACAAAAAAGGTAAAATGGTAAAAATTGAATAGCGGTTGATAACTGAGTTATCAACCGCTATCGTACCCTGAGCCGGGGTCGAACCGGCACGGATTGCTCCACTGGTGTTTGAGACCAGCGCGTCTACCGATTCCGCCATCAGGGCATCATTGCGAATGCAAAGTTAATAAATTTTTCATTCCCCGCAAAATCACGCCTACAAATTTCATAAAATAAATCCTTATCGACATGTCTTTGTAGGGAAACGGTCGATACCTCAATGGATACAATTGCTTTCAGCTTCTATTCGAAACGGATGCGGGATTTGCGGAGCACTTTCCAGGCACCATTCTCAAACATTGCCGTGCCGGCATTCTCGGTAACGATATTGCTTGCACCTGCGGTGTCTTCAATATCGATTGCATTGCAACCTCCCGACAGATATTCCACAGGATTATTCAACGCTATGTCGGTAACTTCTGGAGTATCGACAACGTGGAATGTTCCTACAAGTCCATCGCGTGTCTCAAGACGATAGATTGTGTGACCGGGATTCAGACGACGATCGGCACGCACAAACAATCCGCGTCCATTGACGCGACCGAGATACAACACCGACGGCTGAGCGGGGGCAGCTGCCGGGCGAGGAGCTTCAACCGCTGAAGATTTTTGAGCCCGCACTGCAGCATCACGTGCAGCAAGAGCTTCCGACAACTCTGCCTTTATAGTCTTTATCTCCATGCGAAGCCGCTTGTTTTCAGCCTGGGCTTCTTCAAATGCAGCCTTATATTCATCAAGAGCCTTTTTCTGTGAGGCATATTGTTTGCGCAGTTCGGCGTTTTCATGGCTGTCTGCGCCATCAATTGAATTGCGAGCATTCTGCTCGAGGGGCTCCGACTGCTTCTTCATCATATTCGCAGCAAAGACCACAAGCCAGATCACCACTCCAATGAGTACGATAAGCACTACTACATATATCCAGGTACTATTGTCTTCCTTCTTATATTGACGATCCTCAGTATCCTGAGCTATGGCATTCTGATCAGCCAGAATCTCCTCCTGTTTTTCAAGCAGTTTCTCGGCTTCTGAAGCTGATACCGGTGCATTCTCTGCCTGGGCATCCGCAGCGGCAGCGTCGACAGGCTTAACCTCCTGGGGTTCCTCCACAGGAGTTGTCTCAGCCGGCTTCTCCTCTTTCTTGGCAGAAGGGGCAGCAACTGTCATGGCATTGATACGCTGCTTTACTCGAGTGCGCGCTGCCTTACCCTTCTCTGCAAGATTGGGAGAGGTGAAAAAGGTGACACCCCAGAATTCCACGAGTTTCGCCTTATCCCAGGAAGCATAATCTCCGGGCACTTTCACAGTCTTGAATGCCTTGAGATTCTCCTTCTCTTTTGCTTTCAGTTTTGATTCCAGCTGCGACATGGAAGTGGCACGGAATTCATCGAGATATCCCGAACCGTCATTGGCATATCTAAGATAAGCCTGCGCCGTGATTGCGCGTGCCTCTTCCATCTCTTTCTCTGTGACTGCAAATGCCGGAACAGCAAGAATAGTCAGAATGATTGATGCAAATATTCTCTTTATCATAGTTTCAGTGATTATAGCTTTTTTCTCAGTCGTGCCACAGGTATGCCCTGACGGTCACGATATTTTGCGACTGTGCGTCGCGACACGTCATAGCCACGTGCCGTCATCTCTTCCATGATGCGCTGGTCTGACAATGGATGGCGCTTGTCTTCGCTTTCCACCATCGCCGCTATTTCCGCCTCTATCTTGCGGTTTGTCGCAGCATTACCATCTTCAGCCGTCTCCCCTATCGAATCGCTAAAGAAGAATCTCAGAGGAAAAATTCCCCAGGGAGTAGCCACAAACTTGTTGGTAGTGGCGCGGGAGATAACGGAAAGGTCAAGACCCGTCAGTTCCGCAACGTTCTTTATCATCATCGGGCGGAGCTTATACACATCTTCCGTGAGGAAATACTCTTTCTGGATCTTTACGATTGCCGACATCACCGACATCATAGTCTGCTGACGCTGTGTAAGCACACGGATAAAATCGCGGGCATCGTTATAACGACTCACGATAAACTCCGAGCCTTTCTTTGGTCTCCCCTTCGCCGTGCGTTCAAGATTCGCCATTGCCTGATCAAAACTCTGTTCGATCTGCAATTCTGGAATCTTATTATTGAGCGTTATGGTTATCTCTCCATCTTCGTTGTTGACAATGAAGTCAGGGATAATTATGTTTGCCTCGTCTGAAGGATCGGAACCGAGTGCATTCCCTGGTTTGGGATTTAGAGAAAGGATTAAAGACAAGGCGGCATCAACACGTTTCTCAGAAATGTGCAGTTGCGAGATGATGCGATGCTTGTGCTTCATCGTAAAAGCTTCGTATGTCTCACGCATGATGCGAAGCGCGTCATCACGGTCTTGAGCCGGAGGCAGCGCGAGCAACTGTAACTCGAGACAATCGCGAAGGTCAAACGCCCCGACACCGAAAGGTTCCAGACTGCGAACGGCATCGAGAGCCTCATGCGCCTCTGTGTCGTTGACATCTATTCCGGGACCAAACGCCATGTCATTTACAAGATTCGAAAGCGAACGGTTAAGATATCCGTTGGAATCAAGATTGCCGATGATATATCTTGCAGCGAGTTCCACTTTTGGAGGGAGACGACGTTCCGACAATTGGGCATAAAGATGGTCATACAAAGATTCTGATTCATCCGCAGGCACGAATGCCGGACGGTCATCATCGTTGCTCCGTGCAAAGAAAAGAGGATAACGGTTGGTATCATCTTCGTGAGTCTCCTCTTTAACTCCAAGAGCCGGATTATCCTCCAGTTCACGCTCCACAGCCTCATCGAGTTCAGGCGCGTTGAGCTCCAGCAGCTTCACGAAGCGAAGCTGCTGCTGAGAAAGGCGCATGCCGATGCGCTGCTCCATTTTCAGACTCTGTGCCATAACAAACTCATTATAATAAAAAAGGAACCGCAATTGGCACGGTTCCGATTCATTGTACAGAAAGTGGGACTCGAACCCACACAGCCGGTAAAGGCCAAAGGATTTTAAGTCCTTCGTGTCTACCATTCCACCATTTCTGCATCCTCGTTCCGGTCTCGTCCGGAGTTCAGATGCAAAATTAATCTCTTTTCACGAAATATCCAAATCCATTCCAGCATTTTCAAAAAACAATTTATTTATAACAAGGGTAAAGGTGACAGGGAATAGGGAAAAGATGGATTCACACAGAGATTAACCATACCAAAATAAAACTACATACAATCTTTAATCGGGAAAATTAATAAGGTCGAAATACATTGACCTTGTGGGCAAATCCCTATCCTTCTCAGAAAGGAACATAAAGCCACATTTCTCATAAAAAGGCACAGCACCTGCATATGCATCAACCGTGATAAAACGGCAAGCACTTCTGCGCATTGTTGCAAATACATGTTTCACCTGCAGGAGAATTGCTCTCCCGATCTGCTTGCCAGCATAATCTTTTGAAATAGCAAAACGACCAATTTTTACTGCCGGATACTCCTTTCGCCGTTTTGAATTGGCAACACGACGGTTAAGCCGATTCCATAATTTTTTCTCATCGGGATCAAAAACGATCTTGTCATTTAGCAGACTATAATACGCAACTGTTTTATTCTCTTCATTATCTTCGAGCAAATAAGTCAATGCCATCATCGACTGGTAATAATTGACAGCATCGGAAAACAAAAAGTCATTCAAATCTGCGTCGCCGCAATCGAATGACTTTATCTTGGTATCAGCCTCTATCTGCCGGAAAGTAAATTTGCTAAAATCCATAACTACATTGAGAATGTACTTATGGCTTTGAACGCTTCATACGCTTTTCTTGCCGCTTCTTTCTCAGCATTGCTGACAGGTGCGGGATTCGCCAGTCTCCGAGCGAAATTCTCAGCGTCCCTACCCTTTAGTACGGGCGTTTCTTTAATAGGTCGTGCCATGTTTGTACTTCTTTGTTGTTTATTGGATTACAAATATACAACAAATTTCTGACATATAGGGTTGAAAAACCAAATTTCTCACGAACCTATTAACTGGCTTTCAAATGCGTAACACAAAACAGATACAAATTTGAACTCAATAAAAACACTATCTATCGGCAAAATTAAAAAAATATATTTATTCTTTGTTTGACGATGAAGGAATAAAGTATCTCTCATTTTTATTTTTCATTATAAAAAGCTTCCCTTCACTCGTCCGATAGACAGGATACATAATGCCATCCAGTTCATATGAACCAAGTGATGTCTCATCACTTGAAGATTCCTTATCATTTGAGACTCTAAAAATCCCATCAGTCCCAAAGCAATAGAATATAGTAACTTTTTCATCAGTATCATTGGGATTAAGCGTTCTCACTCCGAATTCGCCAGATTGGGGCGGCAATCTGAGAATATATGATGATTTACCATACATGTCTGCATCAAAATCAACTAATTTCATATTTCCTTCCGACACATTATCCAGCCAATTCATACTTGCCAATTCTGTCTTCCGCTCTTTACTGGTCTCTTCAAATTTTATGATTTGAATAAATGATGAAGGATCCGTCTCATTATCTTTACAACGGACTATAAGAATTATGGGTCTATTAGGACTCGTTTGTACGGAAGAATGCGCACCTTTGATAATGGCTTTTCTCCTGACATTTCCTATCCCAGCTAACAATCTACCGGCTGATTGTGTGGTTTTGATTTGAACGTTAGCTTTTTCTAAAGGAATTGCAGTCGTGTCATTCTCAATATTTAGAAGGACTACGTTACCAACCCATTTAGGTTCAAATTTCTGACAAAAAGCTGTTAGTGCAAATACAGCAACAAACAGTACCAAAACAATTTGTTTCATTTTAGGATGTGAATTTAAACTGCTAATGGCTCACAATCTTAGCTATAATAAAACAAAAGCGTGAGAGCCTTACCGTCTGCTCGTCATACATCTTGAGGCTCTGGATTGCCCGGTATAGTTCAACGAGCAAACAACGCAGAAGCCTCACGCAGATATATAATCAACTTGGTGACCATATCAATTAATACAATTAATATAGCCAACCAAGATGAAACCACATCCACTCTGGCATCTACCGTTTGCTTCATTCTTGACTATACCAAAGAAATTTTCCAGATTTCAAGATGTCAAGAAAGAGCGCAAGTAAACGCTTTTCTATTATGTCAGCATCCATGCGCTCATTTCATTAGAATTTATGAGCAACCACAGCATGCATTGCAAATTTAGCTTTTATTTGTTAATTATGCAAACTATATCATACATTATTATAATAGATTCTTTATTTTATTGTAAAACAAATATTTTACAGAAAGACAAAAGAACTGCTAGCAGATAAGACTGAGTGCTAAAACCAAATCCCAGTTTATCTTCTAACAAGGTTCGATAAAATAAAAAATAGAAGGGAAGAATTTGCGTCTGATACTCATTTATACTTACATTAAAGGCATGCCAATTTACCCTTTTACCTTTACCCTTTTACTTCTTACCTTATCGGGCTGTGCCCGATAAATTCTGTTTTGCACAATAATCCGGCAGAAAAGGACGTTACTTTTATACACTCACACTCACTAATTCCCGGAGGTCGCGTATCATTTTATGGTTGCGACCTCTACTCATTCCAACGCGTGAGTGCAAGAGATTCCACGATTTTGGTATCTTTTCCGTTCAATCTGGTATTATCCAATAGGATTAATTTATGTAATTTTGCATGTCTGATTAAAGATTTAGTGTGAAGATAAGATTTATAAAATAACTTAAGTTTCGCAAGCTTCAACTTAAAGTTTAAGAGTTTAGAGGTTTAAAAGTTTATCCGATGCGAATATTGATTGAGTTTTCATTTATTCGCATCAAATAAATAAACTTATAAACTGCGCGAAGCGTGATTAAACTTATAAACTTCAACTTTACGCTTGCGAAAGTTGAATAAAATAAGCAGTATAAACTATACCTATGGAAATTATAAGAGACAAAGAGTTTGGAGGTGAACGTCCTCTATTCGCCTCAAAAGGTCTGAGATTGGAAAACGTAACCATCCACGCCGGAGAATCGGCATTGAAATGTTGTCGCGACATTGAGGCTGACGGATGCCGCTTTGAGGGAAAATATCCTTTCTGGCATGTCGATGGATTCAAAATTACAAATTCACTGTTCACACCGGGTGCTCGCGCCGCCCTTTGGTATTCACGTAATCTTGAGATGACTGATACGCAGGTAGATGCTCCGAAAATGTTTCGTGAAATGGACGGCATTATCCTTCGCAATGTTAATATTCCCGATGCGGAAGAAACCCTATGGCATTGCGCCAATGTGGATATCAAGAATGTGAAGGTGAATAAAGCCGATTATCTTTTCATGCATTCGCGCAATATCCGTATCGAAGATTGGGAACAACATGGCAATTACTCTTTCCAATATTGCAGCAACGTTGAAATCCGCAATGCCGTTATCAATTCGAAGGATGCGTTCTGGGCTACAGAAAACGTCACCATCTACGATTCCGTGCTTACTGGTGAATATCTTGGCTGGCATTCACGCCGCCTGCATCTTGTGAGATGCAAGATATCCGGTACTCAGCCGTTATGTTATTGCCGCGACCTCATTTTAGAGGATTGTGAGTTTGCCGAGGATTGCGATCTCGCTTTCGAAGACAGTGAAGTGAAAGCTACTGTGCTCACACCGATTACGAGCGTCAAGAATCCGATGCGTGGTGAGATCCGTGCAAAATCTTTCGGAGAAATCATTATTGATGAGAATTCAAAAGCCGACGAACCGGTAATACTAAAAAATGAATTATAATTTTGATGAACTTACGGAGCGCCGCAATACAGGTTGCGTAAAGTGGGACTCCAACACTGATCCGGACATATTGCCGCTATGGGTTGCCGACATGGATTTCCGCACCGCCCCCGCCGTGAGGGAGGCAGTGAAGCAACGTGCCGACTCCGGCATTTACGGATACGTGCGCGTGCCCGACTCATATTATGACGCTCTGGAGAAATGGTTTGCTACGCGCCATAACTGGCAAATCGACCGCAACAAGGTGATATACACCTCTGGTGTTGTTCCGGCGCTTTCTGCCATCATCAAGGCAATGGTAAAACCTGGCGAAGGGGTCATCATACAGACTCCCGCCTATAATTGCTTTTTCTCATCTGTTCGCAATAACCATACCCTTGAGATCGACAATCCTCTTCGCCGGATAGAGACAGCAAACGGATTTACCTGCGAAATCGATTTCGATGGACTGGAAGCTGCAGCTGCCCGACCGGAAGCCAAACTACTGCTTCTTTGCAATCCTCAGAATCCTACCGGACGCGTGTGGACCCACGAAGAACTGCAACGTGTCTGCGACATCTGTCACCGCAACGGAGTGCGCGTGCTCAGCGATGAAATACACTGCGAACTGATCCGCAGCGGTTACGAGTATATTCCCTACGCCACAATAGACCCGGATGCGATTGTATGCTGCTCTCCAAGCAAGGCTTTCAACACCGCCGGGCTACAGACCGCAAACATCGTATGCCCCGACATGGAGACCAAAGCACTCATTGACAGGGCAATCAACGACAACGAAGTCTGTGACATCAATCCTTTTGGTGTCGTGGCACTGGAAGCTGCATATAACCATGGAGGAGAATGGCTCGATGCCTTGAACGCATATCTCGACGATAACTACCGCTATTTGCGTGAAACACTTGGAAATGCATTGCCACAACTGAGAATTTGCAATTCGGAAGCCACATACCTTGCATGGGTGGATATCACACCGCTGCATCTCACCTCCGACGATGTGGAGAAGTTGCTTATCGAAAAAGCGAAAGTGCGTATAAATTCAGGCGCCATGTATGACGGAGAGGGATATATCCGCATCAATTATGCCTGTCCGCGTGCCCGACTTGAAGAAGCCATGACTCGCATAATAAATACCTTAGAGTGTGTTTAGAGGATACTGTCCGCGTCTGTCTGTATAATGTCAGCTATAGATATCAAATATATCCGTGAAGGGAAACCTCTGTCATGGCGACAGAGGTTACACCTCACGATAATGCTTTCTTTACCCGCGATGCTCGCCCAATTGTCAAGCATCGCGATGCAATATATCGACGCATCGATGGTTGGCAGACTGGGGGCGGATGATTCCGCTTCCATCGGACTGGTATCTACCAGCCTCTGGCTTTTCTGGGGAATATGCTCCGCCATGACGTCAGGTTATTCGGTGCAGGTGGCGCACCGGGTTGGGGCAAAAGACAACGAAGGGGCACGGCGTGTGCTCCGACAAGGCATAACGGCAAGTCTTATCTTCAGTGTGATCACTGCCATAATCGGAGTTGCGATTGCGTTACCGCTGCCCCACTGGCTTGGTGGAGACGAAACAATCTGTCCCAAGGCTTCACTATATTTTGTGGTATTTGTCGCCGCGCTCCCATTGCTGACGATGAATTATCTCGGCGGAGGGATGTTGCGTTGCGTAGGCAATATGAAAGTGCCAAGTCTGCTAAGCGGAATGATGTGCGTGCTCGACTGCCTTTTCAATTTCCTTCTTATATTCCCTTCCCATCATTTTGAAATTGCCGGATTATCGGTTACTATTCCGGGAGCGGATTTGGGAGTGCTTGGCGCAGCCTTAGGAACGGTAGCCGCCGAAGCAGTGTGCGCGATAATAATGATGTATTATGCATGCGTTAAACAGCCGGAGTTGCGTATTTTCAAAACCTCGGGCAGCTTCCGTCCCACGCGCGACATAACCCGAAAAGCTGTTGGTATCTCTGCACCTATGACTCTCGAACACGCCGTGATATGCGGCGCTCAGATTGCCATAACAATGATCGTCGCTCCTTTAGGAGTTATTGCAATCGCTGCCAATGCGTTTGCCGTGACGGCAGAGAGCTTATGCTATATGCCCGGATATGGTATCGGCGATGCCGCAACAGCCCTGACGGGACAAAGTCACGGGGCTTCGCGCCCGCGACTCGTGCGCCAGTTCGGATATATGTCTGTTGGCCTTGGCATGATCATAATGTCGGTCATGGGTGTTCTTATGTATCTCTTCGCATATGAGATAATGGCAGTCATTACACCTGTTGAGTCCATACGCGAATTAGGAGCGGAAGTAATGAGAATCGAAGCCTGGGCAGAGCCGATGTTTGCCGCTTCCATAGTTGCATATGGCGTGTTCGTAGGAGTGGGTCAGACCACCCTCCCTGCCATTATGAACTTCGGCAGCATATGGGCAGTGAGGGTGCCTTTAGCATGGTTATTGGCGCGCAGCATGGGACTGCGTGGAGTCTGGACAGCAATGTGCATCGAGCTCACTTTCCGCGGCACGATATTCCTCCTGCGCCTCTTCTTCTCCCGCTGGTATCAACCAAAGAATTAGCTTGAGTCCTTCTAAAAACATTAAGTCCCTTCCTATATATTACTTATAGGAAGGGACTTAATCAAAGTTGTCATTTAGGGGTCTGCTTCAAAAGTTTTTCTATGTAATTATATGCTGGTGTACCCTTAGAGCCCTTCTCTTCAAGCTTCTTCAAGTATTCCTGCATTGCCGGACGGCTTTTTTTATAGTTTTTTTCTTTCCAATAAGCAACTGCAGTATTACAACGCACCTCGTTAGCAAGACCTGTATTGTCCATCTCCATAATCTTAAGATGCTTCATAAAGCTTTCGTTTATATTGATAATCTCTTTGTTATATCCGTAGGCTCTCCAGATACTTGATATGTAATTGCCGAGGTGCACCATAGCACACATACAAGTGCCTTCAACTGCCGGATCTTCGTTCACCTGCTTATTCCTTTCGTTCCATATGGAATATGCAGCATCACATCCCGGTTTCATTTCATCCCACCTTTGAAGATTTGAGAGCAAAACAGGCTGCA
The DNA here is from genome assembly GCA_902495075.1 of uncultured Porphyromonadaceae bacterium. Classification (GTDB taxonomy): domain Bacteria; phylum Bacteroidota; class Bacteroidia; order Bacteroidales; family Muribaculaceae; genus Lepagella. The sequence continues at coordinate 179,823 of CABUVO010000002.1, read as the reverse complement.
TTATATGCAAACATCCTGTCAACCAATGGCGCGCCATTGGAGTCGCGCTCAGACGTTCCTGTTCACGCTTGGCATAATTGTAAGCATCCTCTATCTTTCCCTTATTGGCGACAGCTTCAACTTTGTGATAAACCATAGCAGCATACTGCCAGCTTTCATCACCGAACTCATCATCTATTGCAGAAAGCGCGGCATCTGCATCCGCCACCGCCGTTGGCGCGAGCTTATTATAGATGGCTTTCATTGTAAGTGTGGTGTAATGTTGGTCACCGAGCACACGAGAATTGAAAGCTAATTTCTGCGCTTGATCGGCAACCTTATCAAAAAGCATTTGAGCATTCAATGCCTCATAATAATTGTTATATGCGACATCCATTTCTGAGAAAACACTGTAATCTCCATTTTTAGTAGCATCGTTGATTGTGGGAACCGTTATGAATGCGATATAAAAATCGCCTTCCGGGAATGCTTTTCCCATTTTCTGTACCAGTTCATTCAGCGCCGAAGCATTCAATGACATTAAGACAGCGAAAGTCAATAATAATAATTTCTTCATTTTGTTAGGTTTAATGTTTTTATTGTTTAACTTTGCAAATATAGCGAAAGGTGAGCGTAGAAGCAAAAATAAAATGCAATTTTAATTTTTGATTATACCGAACCGCCTCCTATATTATTCAAATATATGTATTTTATTCGATTATACAAAATTCATATGATTTTACAATTTTTACGACAATTCATATCATACACAGCGTTAGCAATACTATTATGTATGCCATCAATTGGGATATCGGCAGCATACTCTTCACCTATTGATTCAGCAATAGCCAACTGCAATCAGCAAGAGCTGGCTCTCTTATACGACAAGTATTCTTCAAAGCAGAAGATGCTATCGGGCGACAAGGCGGTCGAAGGTAACGCCAGACTTCTCAGGCTGGCAGCATCATTGGGCAGGATTGATGATGTCAATATGCATTGGGAACTTATTGACACAAACAAGGATTATCCGACCGATATAAGATCGGAGATAGTAAAAGCATGTTCGGACATTGTCAAAATTGGAGTGGCTGGCATCATCTATGTGCACCCCAAGAAATGTATTCCCCTTTTCGGTGCCAATAAAAAAGATGCAATTTTCGGTTCTCCCGAATATGACATGCTGCTCGGTTATGTCAATATGATGATAAACGAGCTCAGCAAAGCTACAGATAATTTTAATTCAGCAATTTCGAGAACTTCATCTTCTCCAACACAATCATCAGGTTTTTACATCCTTGAGGAGTGCATTCTGGGGAAAGCAGAAGCTCTGATTATGGTTGGAGATTATGAAAGAGTAGAAAAATGTCTTGACGATTTTAACCCAATGGCTACAGAATTCAAAAACAATCCAGCCATAATTGCCAGATACCATCTTCTTAAAGGGAGACTACATCATCTGCTTGGCGACAATATCAGCGCCGGCAATGAACTTGTCTGTGGTCGGGATTTACTTGTAAGTAATGACGCAGTCTCTTCCCCCATCTATCCTTCGATAATCCGGGAAATGGGTATCAATTATATGTCAGAAGGCAGATTTGAGAAAGCTCTGCAATCATTTGATGGATATAGGAAATATGTTGATTCGGCATACGGCAAAAAATCAGTTCTGGCGGTAGATGCCGTCGGATACCAGATGGATGCATTGAATGCACTGGGCAAATACAAAGAAGCTGAAGAACTGGAGAAAAATTCAAAAGTTACAGATTTTGATCTCTCTTACAATCCGATGGGGATATTTTCTCTGGCGCATGTCTACAATGCTTGCGCGGAATATATGATGGGAGACAATATACCCTCGGTTGCAGCAATGATGCTTTCCACCTCGCTAGGTCTATATACAGATCTCGGGTATGAGAATATTCTCGATTGCCGGAATCTATACAACTCTTTGGGATATGCTTATGCAATTGCTGACAACCAAGAGGCAGCATCGGATGCTTACAGCAAACAACTCGAAATCGACCGTAAATTCGCCCATGATGTGTTTCTATTTCTTCCTGAATCTCAACGGAAAACATACTGGGCAAAGACAGAACCATTTATGAATCGACTGTTTCTTCTCAACAGACTCGGCTCTGTAACATTGCCCGACGGAAGTGTGTCTGAGATAAAAAGAGATTACTACAATGATAAAACAGGAGCGACACTCTATGATGCATCCCTTCTGAACAAAGGTCTTATGCTTCAGGCTACCGTGAATCTCCGACAAATGATTTCTGAAAATGCAGACAACGATCTTGGCAAGCGAACCGCGCGTCTTTCTGAAATCAGAAACAAGCAGGCTTTACAAGGGTCTTTATCCGCCAAGGAGAAAGAGGAAGCCGCAAGAATTGAAAAAGAGATAATCGCTAAATCCCGTAAATACGGTGATTTCATGGAATTTGCCAATATCAAATGGAAAGATATACAAAACGCATTGAAAGACAATGAGATTGCAGTGGAGTTTGTAATGTCGAAAGAAGGCAAAACCCAATACTACTCTGCAGAGGTGATACGCAAATCGTATGACACACCCAAACATGTTTTCTTATTCGGGTTGCGTGACAATGACAAGCGTTTCGACAAGATGAATATATATGAGTCGACGCTACTTTATAACAAGGTCTGGAAAAAAATCGCTGACCTTGCCATGCCCGGTGAAACCATCTATTTCTCCCCTGCCGGTAAGTTCTACAATATTGCAATTGAGCACGCTGTCACTCCCGATGGCAGCAGAATTAATTCTCAATACAATATTCTCAGACTTTCTTCCACAAGAGAAATCTTAAGAAACGTCCCAAAGGGGACCAAACAAAGTATTGTACTTTATGGCGGTCTCAACTATGACCTCGGAATCGAGGACATGCTCCTTCTCGCAATGGAGAAAGAAGAGCGGCATAAACCTCCGAGATTCCGTGCCGGCGATTTCACAACGCGAGATTCCTGGTCTTATCTTCCGGGAACGCTCAAAGAGATCAATAGCATAGCCAGCAATTTCAATAATAAGCCCGGACTGCGCAAATCCCTACTCACAGGTGATGCCGGCACGGAGGAAAGCTTTAAAAAGCTTTCAAAAAACAGTCCTGAGATCCTTCACATAGCTACACATGGATTTTATATTCCCGCAAAAGAGATTGCAAATAATGTGATAAAGGCAAGATATTCCAACACCGACAATTCTCTCCGGCGCTCGGCTTTGATATTAAGCGGGGGTAATAACGGCTGGATGTTTCCTGAATTGATTCCGAAAGGTGTTGAAGACGGGATACTGACTGCTGAGGAAGTAGCGGATATGGATCTTTCCAAAACTTCCTTGGTTGTGATGTCAGCATGTCAAACCGGTCTCGGAGACGTATCCAACGAAGGAGTGTTCGGTCTGCAACGGGCATTCAAGCTTGCCGGAGCAAAAACTCTTATAATGAGTCTCGCTCCGGTGCATGATGATGCAACAAGAATGCTGATGACTGAATTCTACGCACAATTATTCAATGGGTTGTCCATAAGAGATGCTTTTAAGAAAGCTCAGGAAGCAGTGAAATTCGCATCTTTCTCCGAGAATGGAACCTCCATATCCGGTTCCGACCCAAAATTCTGGGCACCGTTCGTGATTATGGATTGATGGTATCCCAATAATACCCCAGCCTATTAATCAAAATGAATCTTATCAGATACTAAGGGAAACGCTGCAGGTGAGGCAGCGCGGGAGCGCCGGTCCGTACATGTAGCCGGAGTCGCGAAGCGAACCAGAGTCAAAATCGCGCTGATATGAATTGAAGACGTTGGTAACACCAGCCGTGACATCCACATCCACTTTCTTGAAAATTTTGAAACAGTATGAGAGTTTGACTGATGCGTCAAAAAATGACTGCGTTCTTACGGTGAGATCGACATCCGTGCCGGATCCTACAAGATGCTGAACGGTCATCGGACCTGTGAGCGTACCTGTGAATATCGCTCGGAATTTTGGCAATATCTCCCAGTTGGCAGTGAAATACCCGTAGACGTCGGGGGTGCGGAACAGTCGCTTCTCTGCGGGCACATCCGGATTGTCGCTCCATACTTCCGGCGTTTTGTAACGGCTGCGCTGAAGTGTCACACCTGCCTGTATGTCAAAATGCGCGGAAAAGAAAGCCTTAGCCTCCAAGTTTAGACCGAAGACGCGCGCGCCGGAACCGTTATACCTCTCCAGCACGGCATTACCCTGCGCGTCAAGTCCCTCAAGCTGCCGGAGAGCAAACACGTCGCGAAGATCAGTAAAGAAACCTTCCACAAGAAGGTTAGTCTGCACGTTGCCAAATGTGTGGTAAAGGTCGGCAGATGCGCTTACACTCTGCGAACTTTCCTGCTTAAGACCTGGGGCAAGCACTGTCACTACCCTCTCGCCTCCGACAATCGCCACATGAAAATCTTCGTCGTAAGCCTGAGGAGAACGGAACCCGGTGGAATACGACAAGCGGAAGTTGGCACTGCGCGATGGATTGAAACGTATGTTCACACGGGGCGACACTATCGGATTCTTGATAAGGGAATGTTTGTCGAGTCGCGCCCCGATAAGGAAGCCCCAACGTTCGTCGCGCCATTCATTCTGTAAATATCCACTGAAAATATTCACATTCTGGAGTATGTCATGACCATATCCGATTGTTACATCATGAAGTCGATTATAAGAATACTCAAGACCAGCCACGAGTTCGGAGGGCATGAAAAGGAATTTTGATATGGGATGAGTCCATTGCGTGCCAGCAGTGACGACAAGGTCAGATGTGCGGCCGTAAGCGTCGGGATCCATATCAGAGCCGTAGTAGCTCTTGCGCTTTGTGGCTTGCATGGCGGAAAATATGGAGACATGGTCGCGGCGATCGCGCGGCCAGATGTCGTAAGTCACCTCCGCTCCGTGAATGTTATGCTCCACTTGTTCGGCAATCATCGCAAGATGTGCCGGCTGATTGAGCTGGTCGCCGCCACGCCGGTATTCATGCGTGTTGTGATATTCCAATGTCAGGCGCGAATCGGCGGATGTGCGCATGAATGTGCGGGCGCCAAGGGTCTGCGTCTTCAATTGCGCCACCTCTGTGTAGCCGTCTCCGTTATGGTCGTAGCCATCACGATACCGGCTCTGACCGTAGATGAAAATTCCCGCCTTATCGTTGTTGGTAACAACCGAGGCATTCAAAGTCGTATTATTGTCGAGCGATCCGGAAGGACCGATGGATGTCAGCGTATGCGAAACTTTTGCGGAATTTTCACGGGGATCTTTGGTGATTATATTGATGGTGCCTCCGATTGCAGACGATCCGAAAAGAGCCGAACCACCTCCACGCATAACTTCGATACGGTCAATCATATTGGCTGGAATCTGCTCCAGACCGTAAACACCAGTCAGAGCGGAAAATACCGGACGGGAATTCATAAGTATCTGTGAATAATGACCGTCAAGTCCGTTTATACGCACCTGAGTAAATCCGCAGTTCTGGCAATCATTCTCAACCCGCACTCCGGGCTGGAAATCCAGACCGTCGGCAAGTGAGCATGCACCTACAGTGGTCAACAGCTTACCGGTCATCACATTCACCAAAGACGGACTCTCACGACGTTTTACCTCACTTTTACTACTTGTAACAACTACCTGGTCAAGCATGAACACATCCATCAAAGAATCAAGTTCTTCTTCGGTCGGACCGGATGGCGCGACAGGTTTATCGGCACGTGCCGATGTGGCTATGGCAAAAGCCACAGCCATAAAAAATATTTTTTTATGCATTACGGATTAGAATAAAGTTTAAGTTTTAGAAGCTTCTAAGAATCCCACTTGATATACACTTCATTATTATGTGGGAATAAGACTACTTTATGCACATAATGCAGGAGGACCTCTTAAGGAATATGCCGGAATATGATTAACTACGGCAAAGGTTGTTACATCTATGTAGATTAATGAACAGAATACATCAGGATCCGGGACCGACATCTCATTCATGGCATCCGCCGCAATGGAAGAGGCATTGAAAACCGAAATAAGGTCCAGAGAATGAGCAGTGTGTCCATGTGTTCCGGATGGCAGATAAGGGTGTGAATGAGTCACCGGACGACCATCTATACCTTTATGCACATGCGTGAAGATAGCGTTCGAGAACATAAAATTCACGAACAAGAGCATCACCAACGACACAAAAATACGGGTCAACGACTTTTTCACATTGCAAAATTACAAATTAATCCCGTCTAAAACAATATTGCAACATAGTATAAATCTGTTGAGATTGTTCAACAGCCTTTATATTTACATTCGATTGATTTCGTCTTGAGCCGAAGTTTTGCCTTTATATTTGACATCATGCCTGAACGAGTAAGAGATTGTCAGGTATAGGCGTTGATTATCACGGAATGCCGTGCGCTCGAAGATACTTGCGCCATAATACGTTCGAGACTTGGATTTACAGCCGAATATATTGGTAGCATTAACTGCTACATACAATCTTTTGCTGAAAAAACGACGATATATACCCAAATCAATTCCGACAAAACGATCTTCCCAAGAATCACAATAAGCTCCGGCGGGATTGTAGTTTGCAGAAATATATGCAGTTGTTCCGCAAAAAGAGAAATAGTTTGAGAATGATAACTCAAAAAGTGGAGATTTTCCCAAAGGAGGCATACTTTCCTGAATCATGGAAAGTCCATAGAACGTTTTTGTAAGATGTGCTGAAAGATACGGATGCCAGAAACCGAATTTATGATCATAGTTAAGCTGAAGCATTGCAGCCGTATATTTCCCTTTGTTGACAGGATACGACGTCAGGTGCAGCGGATTATCCGAATCAATCCGACTCTCTTCCGTGATATAGTTATGCACCCATTGATATCCCACACTTGCCGTAAAATCATTATATCCAAATGAATAGGAAATATCATAGGTATATCTCGGACGCAACAACGGGTTCCCCTCCGTGGTCTCATATCGGTTGAAATATTCCCGGCTTGTGCGAAGCTGATAAAAAGAGGGTCTTCTTATATGCGAGGTGAAACCGAGTGACATTATCGTTTTACCAACATTGGCAGAAACCGTAATTTCAGGATACAACCGATGATAAGTCTTGAAAAGAATTTTTGAGTCTGTCGACCCATCTGTATAATCCATTTTGTTTGCCTCATATCTTATTCCGGCACCAAAATCCCAAATCCCCCGCGATAGGTTGTATTGTCCGAATACAGCATATTTTGATTCAACGGAATTTAGTTGTGAGATTTGTTCCTGTCCGCTCTGCCAATCATTCCTATTCTGCCTCACCACACTGATATCAGTGCCAAAAACCATTTGTGAACTATCGGTTAACTTCCAGTTGACTTTTGCCAGTGCCGACCATAGATTATATCGGGTGTCATCGTTGTTGATTACAAGGTGATGTGGCGTCAAGCTTCCATTCTCTTCTGTAAAATGCTCAGAATAATGCTTTCTGCCAACATAATCTCCATTGAAAACAGCACTCCATTTTTCAGAAAACGTTCCGTCATAATAAACATTTGCATGCCATTGCCTATAATTTTGAGGAGTTGATGTATATGCTACAAGAGTCTCATATTCTTCATCTCCAATGGTCATTGCGCTGTATTTCTCTCCACCGTTACGCTGAGTATCGTGACTATATGTAACTTTGGCGCCGACAGTATGGTTATCCGTGACACTCACACTGGTTCCCGCCGTAAGCATCCAGTCATAATATTCCGAATTCCAATGAGGCATTTCAGACGTCATCTTCCATATTCCGGAAGATGTATACGTATCCTGCTGATTATCCTGGTCACTATTCAATCGGCTTGAATTATTTGAAAACGTCAGGAAGGAATTTGTGCGCCCGGCACCATATGTAATCGATAACTGTTCATAATCAGAAAATCTCCGTCCGAAGCTACCTTGCGACATTACGTCCAATCCGAATCCTTTCAATACATTATTCTTCAATCTGATACGTATTACGGCGGCTGCATCTGCATTAAATTCAGCACCTGGATTCCGTATAATCTCAACACTTTTGATTTCAGCAGGACGCAACCTATACAATTCCGACATATCAACAACTTTCTGATTGCCTATAAATATTTCAGCATCGCCGCGTCCTAAAACAGAGAATCCACTCCCCGTTGCCTTCACTGACGGCAACTGTGACAAAACGTCAGGAACCGTGGGCAGATCACCTAAAGGGGAATTTGCTATATCTATTGAAAATCCTGTACCTTTGAGTTTGACAAAAGGTTTTGTGGAAGAAATCGACACCTGCTGCAACATTATAGTATTGACAGGCATAACAATTGTGCCTAAATCGAAACCAGAGGAACGAGTGTAAACAGTATTATAACCGATACAACTCAATTTTGCAATCACATCCATTCGATCACAAGGAATGGTGAAACGCCCTTCTCCATTGGCGATACCGTATGTTATAAGTGTTGAATCGTTAGGATTCAGAAGCATTACCGTAGCGCCGGCAACCGGATCATTGTCGCTTCCGATCACACTGCCTGTATAAACGAATCTGCCATGCTGAAGAGCCTCTATATAAAAACTTCCATTTTTGTTTATCACAGAAATCGGATGAAGTCCAACAATCAGACGCAATGCCCGGTAAGCATCATCTGTATTTATTCTTGCCGATGTTCTATAATTACCAAGTTCCTTGTAGATAAAGGATATGTTTACATCAGGATGATCTTTGCTTATTCTGACAAGAGCTTCCGATATAGGCGTATTGTTGAAGGAATAGGAATAGCTGTAGGCTTCTGCTGAAAAAAATGTCGCAACAGCCATCAACAAAGTCAGTAAAATTCTCATTTTAGTCAATGTTAAGGACGTTGCCATCTCGTTTGATACTTATCTGCGAAAATGTATTGAGTTGCGCCACAATTTCATCAAGTGATAATGCCGGATCAAGTTTGTAATAAAGGCGAAGTGATGCAACTTCCTTATTATTGAACTTGAATTCAACATCATAAACTACAGAAATCTTCTGCATTATCACATCAAGAGGTTCATCCTCAAATATCACCGGAGTCATGTCATTTTTTACCGTGTCAGTCTTTACCGCGATTGTCTCCGATGCCATGGAAACAGCAGATTCTCCAACTGCTGTTTCTTTGACGGGAATCTGTTCATTCTTATGGTCAGCCACGGCAACGATGACAGCTATACCGGCAGCCAACGCCACGATAGATGTGAAAATTATAATGGCAATTGACGCAGCCCGATTTCCCAATCCAAAGAAGTGACGGCGCCTATGGATTGCTTGTTTCTTTCGGAAATACTCCCACTCAGCATCCACATTGATATTTCCTTCGGATGCCAACGCCGAATCAATCCGGCAAAGAGTGCGATAAATCTCTCGGCTTTCAGTATCCTCCAGTATAACGTTCAACTGCTCCGATGTATAATTCTCCGGATGCCTGATAATATCAAGCACCTTGTCGCATTTTGATTCGTATTTATCCATTTTCGTTGAGTTTTCTGCGAATGATTGCCAAGGCATGACTAAGATGACGATATACGGCGGTTTCGCTTATACTCATGACAGATGCAATTCGGGAAAACGGCAAGTTATCCGAGAATCGTAATTCCATCACACGCCGTGCCTGAGAAGAGATATCATTTTTGATAAGGTCATGAATCCGCGACATTGTGCATTCATCGGGAAAATCCTCGGTTTCGTATTCATCATTGTCAATGAAATAGAGGTTGGCGATACGATGATGAATCTCACAATCTCGGATATGGTTCAGACAACGGTTTCTGACTGCCTTCAATAGGTATCCTTCCGTAATGTTGATGTCAAAACTGCCGTCGAGCAACGACAGGAACACGTCATGGACAATGTCGCGCGCACGATCATCATCATGTAGGAGTGCAACCGCCAAGCGATACATCCGTGGATAATGTGCCTTGAAAAGTTGTTCTATGTCGTTTCTCTTCGTCATACACTATAAAGACACACAACATTCGAAAAACTCAACCCCGAAGGATAATTTTTTCTAAAAAATCCTATTATTCGGCTTTATTGCGTCGTGGGATATCATTTAACACAGGCAGGGAAAGATTATATTTCAAAGCAAGAAAACGGATTACCATAATGGTCAGGGCACAGCTTATCTGGCTTACATATGCAGGACATTCCAGATATTTGGTTATCCAATATATGAATCCTCCAGCCAGACAGGCTGTGGCATATATGTCTTTATGAAAAATAAGAGGTTCTTCATTGATCAGGATATCACGCAACACTCCACCGAATGCACCGGTGATGATGCCCATAATCATGGCAACCCACATAGGATAGTCAATGGCGAGCGTCTTGTCGATGCCTATCACCACGAACATAGCAAGACCGATGCTGTCGAAAATAAAAAGCATCTTGTCGCGTCTCACAAGATGATCCTTGAAAATTATGACGGCTATGAGCGAAAGGGCTGTGACGGCAAGATACCACCAGTTGTGCATCCAGAAAACCGGAATGTCAAGCAATATATCGCGCAGGGTGCCCCCGCCAATGGCTGTGACGAGACCAACGATGTAAGCCCCGAACCAATCGAAATTCTTAGTGGCGGCAAGACGGATGCCACTAATGGCACACGCAATTGTACCTATTACTTCGAGAATAAAAGAGATCGTGATATCCAAAATTATTATATTTAATTAAAAGCGAATTATTGTTTTAACAGGTCAGCTGTCATGATCCAAAGCGCCAGCCCAGACCGAGCATGAGATTGCCGGGAGTGCGGAAGCGCACAAGACGATAGCCGGTGCTGAGGTAAAGATTACGTGTCACAAAGGTCTTAAGCGTGAACATCTGATACCATCCCCGCAGATCGCTACCTCCGGGAGCGTAGAGACTATGACCTATACCGATGTTGACAGAGAATATCGGCATCTGCAATTCGGCACGTGCACTGAGTCCTGCCATCACGCGATGACTAAACGGCTGACGATAGAATTTCGGGTCATCGGAAGGTGTGCTTGTGACATAATAGGGACTAAGATTTGCGCCTTCGTCATACTGGAAATCAAGCGACGCACCGGCGGAAAACATCGGGTTAAAATGCCACAAGGGATTGACGTTCAAACCTGCAACGGCGAAGTGTCCCGGTATGATTCTCATTTCACTGTCCATATCCGCCATGCCATAATTAGAATCGAATAGATTCTTGCGCCATGCGCCATATGCAGTGATGTCATACGTGAAGTGAGGGTCATAACCGCTCCAATCGGGACGACGTTGCGTCGGCAAGGTCCCAAGGTTCCAAGCAAGCCCCAACCGTCCCCAGAGCACATTGACGCCAGGATTCGGATAGTCGGTATTGCCGTTTGAGAAATGAGAAAAATTAACACCGGCTGTCAGACTGATGCGTTTGCTCAGAGCATATCTGAGTTTGAAACCCAAGTCTATGTATGCATTGATATTAGAGCCAAAACCATCGATGTGTTCATAGTCAAGGAGACTGGTATCACTGTTTTTATGCCATCCTGCGGAGATACCGAAATTCCACTCGTAATCAAGACTCAGGCGAGACGAGAAACTTGCTATGCGCGAACCTTGAAGAACGTAGATATTCACCGGCGTTCCGGTGACTTTGGATTCATCGAAAGCCGTGACTCCCACGCCAACGCCTTGATACGCATATGGATAATAGCGACCGAAATACGAGGCTGGTGCAAAAGAAAAGGAATACTCCACTGCTCCTCCAAAAGCTGAACGTGTTTTGGAGCCAAATCGGTTGTCCCCCTTGACTATCTGATTGGTCGGCAGCACGTAAGCGCCGCGGAAAGAAAGTTCAATACGCTGCGCTACTGAAGTCGAATCAGCTCCGAAAGACGCAAGCGCCGCCAACGAACAAATCAAAACTAATGCCAGTCTTCTCATAATTGTGTGTTTATTGCAACATGGAGTTTTATAGGCGTGAGCATCCTCAGCATACAATGCACATCCCGTTCCTCGCCGTCGCCGGTGCTGGCTTTGATTACGCAGTACAGTCCCACTGCCTCATAGTCACAAAGCAGCGACACCATTAATGGCGTGCCGAGAGGAAGATCCACGGCTGCCGGTCTCGGAAACACATGTGAAGTGAAGAATAAAGATTTGGTCGTCGTCAACGCTGCTGATTCCCCGACCATACCCCAATAATCGGTATGCGGATCGTTAAACAAAGTATAGGAAGGAACGGGGACCTTAATACAACTGTTGAGAATCATCTTGTCGAACTCAGACGTGTCATCCCACGGCTCGAAATAATAATCAACCCGTAGCGATGAGATGGGTGGGAATGATAATGATTTTGGCTCCGTCAAACCCTGCTTGAATTCCTGCCCCATGATAAATTCCGTTTTATTATCCTCGGGATAACTGGTCCAGGAAGTGAGTGTGTAGTTCACCTCCTTGATTTCTATTTGGAACGAACCTGTAGGAAGAAGCGTGACAGAAACTTCGCAGTGATTATAGCCATCCCTCACAAAAAAAGACAACTGACCGGGAGAATTACCCTCATATCTTGCCAGTTCGAGATCGATACGATCCGCCATTGGGCGCACATAGAGATCAGTAAATATAGTGTGGATATGAAAGGTTCCATCATCATCGGCAAAATGTTGTGTATAATCTTCATCCTCCACGAATGACAAACTGTTTATATACCAGTCCTCACCCTTGACACTGATACTGGTCGACAGTTTGTCAGGACCAAGTTCTACATGAAGTTCGTCAACAGTCAGCTTTTCGATGAAAACATCATCATTGCATGCCGTAACAATTATCGTCAAGGCAAGCGCAAATATATATAATAAACTATGTTTCATAGCTTCCGTATACTTCCGTATATTTTCCTGTGTTTTTCCCATCCAAGGTCCGTGTATTACCTCCCCAAGTGCCGCTCATTTATTGAGTACGAAAAAGCAAATTCGCACCTTCCACGATTATCTTGACGGTTCTACCTGTTTCACCCACAAAGTTAAGAATAATATTTGACAAAATTACGTTATACGCCGCAAAGGCTGATAGTTGACGAAATTTGATACGGAATTTGGTTTCTGCTCAAAGATTTTGGCTGCTACTTCATATTGAAATGTATGGCATTATAATCTTCTTTAGTCATATTGTAGAAATGTTCCGTTCGTTTATCTCCAAGCGGAGATAAAATATCACGGTTTATGTGATGGAATTTGAAACCGCTTTTTTCACAAACACGTTTCGATTTGGTGTTGCCTTCATAATATGCGCACCAAACCGCATCAAGTTGCAAGTCTTTAAAACATCTTGCCAATAAAGCTTTGACAGCTTCAGGAATCAGACCTTTACCCCAATATGGCTTGCCGATCCAATATCCTATCTCAGCTTCGCGTTCCTTCATATCCGCTGTGTGCAGCCCATTGGAGAACATTATTCCACAACAGCCCACAGGCTCGCCGGTCCCTTTTAGCACTACAGCGTATGTTTCGGGAGCCGAAAAGACAGTCCGTATAATTTCAAGACTGTTTTCCTCAGAAACATGTGGCTCCCAGCCCGCAATCGGACCGACCTCCGGATCACTGGCATATTTAAACAAGGCACCGGCATCGGTTTCGCACCAAGGTCGGAGGATAAGTCTTTCTGTTTCGATTACCATAACCATTCAATGAGAATTTACCTGTGACTAATTTGTGAATTGATATATTCAACCATTGCGACAGCATTCTCACAGCCAATGACATATTGCATGCTATTTTTCAATTTAATAAGAAAACAACTGTCTCGATTACCATAATAGCCAAAATATGTTCCTATCAAAGGATCTTTGAAATATCCCCAATATCCGAAAAATCCGCCACTGGCACAAAGTCTAAACCCTACGGATGAAGGATAGCAGGTGTCAACGGATTGAATTTCGGCATATCCAATGAATTTCGGCAAGGATAACAATCTGGATAAAGTAATTCCGGATCCGTTTGCTTCGACAAATTTAGGACAATAAAACAGACCGGCGATTATCATAGCCCCCAATATGCAGCAAAATGCAATAAGTTTTTGGGTATTGCCGATAAGAGCTATAATTCCAACCACGAAAACCACCAGAACAAATATGGTTATAATCGTGGAAACAACACTAAATCTGATTTTATTTTTCATATTGGTAAGAAAGATTCAATCCGCATCTTTATTTATTTGATTCAAGTATTTTGACCTTTCTGGATTTAGGGAAAGGCAACACTTCCCATAATATGCTTATCACTTTGGAGCAAGCACATCGCAGATGTACTCTATAAAATCAGATGTACATGCCATAGGCGTCAGTCTTTAGGGAATAAAGTACAAAAACCTTGTTTGTTGAACTGATAATACATTTCGATACGCTCGGGGGTGTCATTTTCGAGCAGCTGAAGCATCTCTTTTGCAAACTCAAGCGTTGCAGATCCGTTTGCAGTCACGATGTTTTTGTCGCTGACTGCCTGAGCGTGGACATATCCGTCTGGATGGGTATATTGGTCACCACCCCAAAGTTTGAGCTGATCCAAACCATTACCTGTATGCCTGACAGCATTGAGGAAACCACATTTCGCCATAAATGAAGCGGCATTACAGATTGCACCGATTATCTTTCCTTTTTCAATGGCTCTTCTAACAATTGACTTTACCTTCTCTGCGATCGGCGTAGACCATCCGAAACCGCCGATAAGCACCAAGGCCGCATAATCATCAGGCATCGTATCGAATGAATAATCCGGCAAAGTACGGAATCCACCGATAGACTTTACAGGCCCCATTGTCGGAGCCACAACCTTATTGACATACTTGGGATTATCTTTCAACTTATACTCATCAGATGCGATGGCTTGTGAAAGATAAACAATCTCGTGGGACGCATATTCCGGCAGGAGTATATATAAAATCTCGTTACTCATATTTATATCACCTGATTTTGCACCACGAAGTTACAAAAAAGTATTGATATATGATATAGTCTGAACTACATTTCACCGTACAGGTATGGCGATCACCCTACGAAGCCAACTCACAGCTCCTGCAACTCACCTCAGGATGCACGTGGCACAATACTCCGCGAACTTGATAAAGCGATAGTCCAGCTCCCGGAAGCGCAACTGAAATATATCATTCGCCCCACTGATATCAACGCTGCACAGGACAGAAACAACTCTAACCGATAACGCCATCGAGAGAAAGTCAATTCTTCCGGTGGGTATCCTACAACTTATTGATTTCTCTTTGCAGCAAGTCAAGGAATCGTGCTGCATGGGCACCATCCATCTGGGTATGGTGGAACTGAAATGAGACGGTCAGTCGAGTATTGAGCCACGACTTGCGGTATGCACCCCAGATTATGAACGGATTGTTGAATATTCCGCTATACATCCCCACAGCACCGTCGATATCGTATTGCGTCAATGCCGATGTTCCGATCACCATGCTGTCTGCAATGTCGTGATTTTCACAGGTATCGGCAACCTGACGAGTCAGATGGAGATAGTCTTCATTGAATCGAGAGAGGTCTTCGCTATATGGAATATCGCATGAACTGACCTCACCCTGAGTTTACTTATGTGGCGAAGCCGAGTAACATAGAGAGTCTTGATAAGTGTCACCATAGGCATCGAAGCCTTCATCCACATTTCAAAGGCATATGCCCTTGTGGTATCCTTCGGATTTATTTCTTACATCATATCTTTTTTGATCATTGGTGTTTCTTGGCAATATCAACGACACCCCTTACAAACGATGTTTTAGCTTCAGTATAACCGTCGCGATCATATTACTCTTGTTTTCGGCGATTTGACATAATGATATCAAAGTTGTCGCGCCCCCAATTGATTAGGGCTTCGACATGAGGCAAAAGTGTTCTGCCGAAGTCCGTCACCGAGTATTCTGTCCGGGGAGGCACGTCCGGGAACAACTCACGGCGGAGTATGCCGTCCGTGGTCAACTGCCTGAGAACTTGTGAAAGCACCTTCTCCGATACTGACGGGATGTTTCGGTACAGTTCATTGAAACGCACAGGCTCGTTCTCGGAAATCTTCACGAGAACCACCAGCGCCCACTTGTTGCCAAGCCATTCAAGAATCGGAGCCGCCTTGCAATATTCGTAGTCCAATTTTTTTGCCATTTTCGACAGGGCAAAATAGTCTGATAAAGAGCAAAACAAACTTTTAGGTAAGGGTCAAGCCTTTTGGTAAGTTATTGTTTTAGCTCTGATTATCACCTAATTTTGCATCACAAAATTACTAAAAAATATCGAGATATGATATACCCGGAACTACATTTCACAGGTCAGGTATGGCGACCGCCTTACGAAGCCAACTCGCAACTCCTGCAACTCACGTCGGGATGTACGTGGCACAAGTGCAAGTTTTGCAGCCTTTACCACGGCACACCGTTCCGTATGTCACCGTTATCGGAGGTGGAGGAAGACCTGAAGGTTATCCGTCAGTGGCAACCGCGAGCCCGACGAGTTTATCTCACCGGAGCAAACCCATTCGCTTTGAGTTACAACAAACTGATGGATGTGGCACTGTTGTTGAGGAAATATCTTCCCCACATGGTTTCATTCGGGATGTTCGCCCGTGTCACCGATATCACGCCCAAATCGGTAGAGGAACTGAGAAATCTCCACCACCTGAAACTCGACAGCATAAACATCGGTATCGAGACGGCGCACAATCCTACTCTGGAGCGTATGAACAAGGGCTATCATGCCTCCGACATCCTCGAACAACTTTCAAAACTTGACGAGGCAGGCATTCGCTACAATGTATTTTATCTCAACGGGCTCGGAGGCAAAGGCAACGGCGAGGCAAGCGCGATAGCCACTGCCAATGTACTGAACAACCTGCATCCCTGCATCATCAATATCGTTTCGCTGACAATATTCCCCGAATCCCAATTATATCAGGAGGTATCGGAGGGCACATACATAGAAGAGCCGGAGATTGAGCGACTGGTTGAAATGCGCACACTTATCGACCGACTGAACATCAGAGTCAATCTACTCGGTCATCATATTTCCAATACCGTACCAATCACCGGAGCTTTGCCGGATAACAAAACCGCAATACTCCGCGAACTTGATAAAGCGATAGCCCAGTTCCCGGAAGCGGAACTGAAATCCTATCGAAACAGGATATGGCATCTGTGAAGATTTCGATCCTGCTTTCAGCCTGCTCATTTTGGGCAGGCTTCTTTTCTAATATGCATTCTGAGAAGATATGATACCAAAAGACTTCTCAAGAGTGTGCCAACAACGGTGCAAAAGAAGAAGTGTTCTAAAAGACTTGATGCCTGACTTGTAGCCCGACTTGTGCGTTGCGCATAAGACTGTTCTCCGATGTAGTGGTTCAAGATATTTTTTCTTTTGCTCAGTTGTATATTAGGTTTGGTTTATCGGGCATATATAAACCCCGAACCAAACTAATCCGACTTGTAGAAGCCACGACGGTGCCAATTGGAAATCGGCGAGTTTCCATAATTCCCAACAATGACGAGCCAAATGTGTATAAAAAGTATGCGATTTGGCACTCTCGTGGAATTTCGTTATCTATGATTATCATACCCCTCCATTTCATCAAGCTTCCAAATGTGCCATAAAATCTTAGATTTGGGAACGTGATGTAAGAGTTCTATAATTACACTGCTCCGAAGGTGCATCGAAGAATACGGCGCGACTATATGAATTAGTAGAAATACTGCGACAGCCCGTCGCAGTTATTGTATGGCGATATAATTTTGAACTTTCTTAGCTTATTGGCTGTTTTGATTTTGTAGAGTTAGAAAAAATCGCTAACTTTGCACCGTCATCGATCGAAGAACGAAAGACTTGGTTGGCCGCATTACCGTAAATGCGGTTTTTTATGCCTTATTCTGAAGTTTACGCATATAGTATGCGTGATTTGACTGATCAACGCAGAAGCCGGTAATTAAAGCAAAATTAGGATTTATATATTCCACTACAACCATATAGTCTTTTGCGCGATACCAAAAGTATTCGCGTTCCCGACCGGAATTTTCAATATATCTGAACCGCGTGATACGTTTATCGGAGGCGTTCTCTAAAATGGGTTTTATCCAATGCACGCGCACAGCTCGCTCCGAGCGAAACTCTCTCACCGTTTTTGCTGTTTTACGCCTATCCTCTTTGGCATCCCTTGTTATGACATGGACGAACTTCTCCAGCAGTCCGTCAAACCAATCGGGCAACCCATCCTTATGTGAGCGATTGTATGGATAAGGCTTTATAATCAATTCGGCACCATCAAGATTTACCTTCTGGATTAAGACATCATCCTTGAATCTCTCATGCAACTCTAATATCTTTTCCTTGTTATCAACCGACAATTCGCAATCAAAATATGGCTGCAACATTCCAAGTATATCGTTATCAGCCATTTCTTTTCTTCGGTTGAAAATCGTAAATCGCGAACTTGTCATCTCCCGGCTCAGTCCCTTCATCAAGATGGTAACCTGACAATCCTTCGATAAGTCTTACAATGTGGGATTTAGCCTCACTTCCTTTCAGACCTCTTGCCCTGTATGTGATAGCTCCGATTATAATATCAGCAAGCTGGATAAACTGCGATTCATGTGAACGGATATTCTGCAACGACTGTATTTTATCATTCGTCCCTATCATGTTTGTCAGTTCATTGTGTATTGAAGCAAGTTTGATTTTACCATTATTGTCTTTAAGGTCAAGGAAAATTCGGTAAGAATTGGCACTGTCGGAATTATGCCGGATAGAAAACCGGATAAGGCGTTCAATGACTGAATAATAGAACCGGTTATACTCATCACGCTCCAAAGAATGAGCCTGAATATTCGACTTGTTCTTGATAAGCACACTGCGGAATGCCATTGATGACTCAAAAAACAAACGCAGAAGCTCGTCATACATAGCAAGATGCGTGCGGCTTACTGTATTCCATTTCAATTCATGGAGAATGCCATATTTGCGTTTTATGCGTTTAAGTTCGACCTTATAAGTATCGAGGTCTGCATCAGGCACAATTATTGCCCCAATGCACATAATGTCGCTGTTATCAAATTGCAGATAACAACTCTCATCACAGAATATTGAATATGCCTTTTGCAGTTGCTCCATACTGCAAAGTTACTACAAATCCGTGAGATATGGAAACCTTGTCCGTTCAAAGAATTTCAAAGGATTTAACCGCGTCGGAATTTTCTCACCAGCCCACATATAGTTAGGTTTGGTTTATCGGGCATATATAAACCCCGAACCAAATTAATCCGACTTCTGACATCCATGACGATTCCAAATGAGTGCAAAAAGTATGCGATTTGGCTGTGTGACGTAAGTGAATATCGTTGTTGCACCCTTGAATAATGAGCACGATTGTATCGGAGTTACTTACATCGTATAGCCAAATATGGCATAAGAATATACGATTTGGCTGCATGATGTAAGAATATTTTTTATTCCGACAACCCTTACACCATAGATAAGAAGTATATGGAGAACTTGCGCAACAAGGCATCTTTGTTCCGTCAGTTGACAAAGACCCGCAAAGGGATTGCCCTGACAATGATAACAAGTTCCGGACTTGTGAAGAACTCCTATTCAATGAATAATATCCATTCGCAAATAACCGCCGATGATTTGTTTGTGGACGCATAAATTCCAGATACAATCATAAAAAGATAAATCAAATTGATAAAGATTTTGAGCAGTTCATATTTCGGTGGTTGTATCCTATAATGCATCTATATTTCCGGATTGTATATCAGGAATATAGCTTCTGATTTTCTCAATGGACCAGTTCCACCATTGTATCTCTATAAGTTTCTTTATAACTTCAGGAGCAAACCGCTTGCGTATCTCTTTTGCCGGAACTCCGCCTACGATTGAATAAGGCTCTACATCTTTGGTGACGACAGCTTGCGTCCCGATAATTGCACCGTCTCCAATGGTAACTCCAGCCATGATGACTGCATCATAGCCTATCCATACATCATTGCCAATCACAATATCGCCTTTGTTGTCCCAAGCGGAGGCAACCTCCGATTTCGGCAAATCCCATTCCTCGAAAAACAAAGGAAATGTGTATGTGGACAACGATTTAAGCGTATGGTTGGCGCAGTTGAAAATAAACTTTGCACCGCAGGCTATCGAACAGAACTTACCGATAATAAGCCTGTCATTATTTATAGGATAATGGTAGAGTACATTGTTTTTCTCGAAATCTCGCGGATCATTCACAAAATCGTTATAGATGGTGAAGTCCCCGACCTCGATTGTCGGGCGCGTGACAACCGATTTAAGATACACCGTCTGTGTATCACCGGTTCTTGGATAAATCTTGTCGTTCTTCATTTTGAGATTATCAGCTTATACATAGTTGCTATATCCTCCGCTGCCATCTCGAATTTTGACTTTTCAATCAAGATGTTCTGCCCCGTCATAATGTAAGAGGGTATAATGCGTATCCCTTTATAGAAAATTTCGGTATTACGCAATTTGTAGGTTGATATACTTGGAACGGCATTTTTCCCTGACTCTTTCTTGCTGATTATGTTGAACGCTTTTTTAGCGACATCTCCCATCAGCATGATAACCTTTAGATTGGGAAATAATTGCATTTCACGTTCAAGAGCCGGCAGACTTCTTTCAATACTCTCCTTTGAAACAGCGTATTCCGATTTAGGAGTCTTGACAGCGTTTGTTATATAAATGCCGAGGTTTAATATATCATGAATGCTGTTTACTTCAATACCGGCTTGTAGAAACAGAGGAATAGTAGTCGACATATATGCCGAGTCGGATTTTCCATAGAAATCATCGTCAGAATCAATGGGTACAACTTCGTTTATCATGATAGCCTGTATCGTTTCAGGCTCAATATTTACGTCATTAAAACGCAAGTTTAGGCTATTTTCGGTAAATCGCAGCAACTCTGTCTTTACGTTCATAATCTGATTTGTTTAAGGATAAAACACATATTTTCACCGAGGTTACGCATAGTTACAACTTGTGGTTTTCACCGTTACTTTCAAAGTTCTCTATACTGTTCCATCTCAATACAATTCCATGTTTCGCCCAGACATTCGTAACTCTCGGTTTCAGGTAGTGACACTCGATGGAATCCCGCCGCCTCATAGCAATGAATGGCGGACGAATTATTTTCAAAGACTCCGAGTGACACTTTCTTGGCTCCAAGCTCTTCAAAAGCATATTTAGCCGCCATTGAAACAAGCGTTTTTCCATAACCGCGACCACGTTTTGAATCATCGACAATAACGAATCCCAGTCGTTGCTCAGCCGGATTGTCTGTCGGAGTGCGCAAGGTGATGTACCCGACAATATCATCGCCATCAGTCATTGTAAGGGCGCGTGAGTGTTGTCCGTCAATATACTTCGCATGATATGTGTTCATATCTTCGGGGGTGACGGGATAATGTTCGTATCTGTCGGCACACCACTGGCGCATTAGATACTCACTTTTAAGCCACGATGCTATCATCGCAGCATCCGAAGGTTGATATGGGCGTAATGTCAAACTCATGGTTTGTAGTCGCGTTTAATCTCGTCAATGGAATCTACCACCGATACCGAAATTCTCGTCTGGCAGTTCCTTAATGATGACAGTGAAGAACTGCTCCGGGATATGGGTTATCTCGGATGCTGTTGCTGTCAGCCGCTCAATAAGTTGTTTTTTC
This sequence comes from uncultured Porphyromonadaceae bacterium, assembly GCA_902495075.1. Classification (GTDB taxonomy): domain Bacteria; phylum Bacteroidota; class Bacteroidia; order Bacteroidales; family Muribaculaceae; genus Lepagella. Next base: position 158,113 of record CABUVO010000002.1, on the reverse strand, counting down.
TGTCCTGCTGTCAGCTTTCCGCTTTCGATTGATATGTATGGCATAATCAGAGAATGGGTTTGAGAATATCATCGCAGAACATTGTCGGAGTAAACTCCACAATCTGATAGTCGGCGATGTCGTTGATGTTGAACGGGTCTTTTGTAATGATGGCGTCCACTGCAGTACGGTTTTCAGCCTTAATCATAATCACGCCGCCAATGCGAGGTGTCTGCGGACCGGAAGCGATGAAGTCGCCTGCGGCATAATGCTTAGCGAGATATTCACGGTGCGCCTTAAGAAAGCGGTCAACCTCGCTCAACGGTTTCTTATATGTTAATATTGCGATAAACATGGTCTTATTTACGTTTAATTGTCTGACATTTACGTTTAGTCATTTCCTCGACGAAAGCTTGTTCGCCATGCTCGCGGATGTAGCGGATACAAGCCCGACGGTCTGACCTGAAAAGACAAGAATTTATATTTGAATATGGGCAAATTCATGGTCAATCCAGATAGTAGCTTCAGTCCCAAGGAAGCGAAGCAGCAAATAGTTCGGGTCAGCAGGTCCTCCCGAGAAATGATTTATATACCAATCCTGCCATTTCTCCCTGCGGATATCGTCATCATCAATAATCTCCACAGTGCCACGCAGACAGACACTTGAACCGCCTTTATCGTAGCATAACCCGGCTTTGGGATTACTCTTGAAATCGGTGACTTTCACAGAATCAGCCCCCGTTGCCATCCATATTATATTACAGCCTTGTGTCTCGCCTTTCGCCATAGGCACGGGGCGCGGAAAGCCATCACTATTGACAGATGCAATGGTTACAGTAGTACATTCCGCAAGAAGAGTCTCCGCTTTGTGTATCAGATTATAGTCGCTATACTGTTTCCATCGTTTGAGGTGAGGAAAGAACTGGCGCATCATTTCCTTTGCCTGTTCTTTAGTCAGGTTCTGTCCTGATTGCTTGTTGATTTCATCCGTGAACTGGGCGCAGTGGTCTATCATCTGCTCCATAGTCATATCCTGCGTGAACTTACCGTCTTTATAGCAGTAGATACAGTAATCTTCATTTGGCGATCCATCGGCATTCGTACCGAGTATTTCACTTGTGAGCGGCATTCCGCAGCTCTGGCAGAATTTCATTTCCATTGTTATCTTTCATTTTGCCCAGCAGTCTTTACAGGGCTGATTATTAATGAGAAGCGTGGACTACCAACGTCTCTTGCGTTTATCCATGAGATTGTTATCTGGCTATATATTTCTGAAAACGACTTGTGGGTTTGTCGGGGATTGTCATTTGGATTTGGGTGCCGAGGATGGGGTTGAGATAACGCTCACGGAATTTGCGTTTGTCTTTGAAACCGCAAAATTCGGTTATCTCGGCTAATGAGCGAGGCTCTTTGCAGAACTCGATGATTTTCTCTTCGATGGTTTTATCTGTTTGACTTGTGCCCTGACTTGTGCCCTGACTTGTGCCTTTCGATAAGTCGGATTCGTTTGTGGCATAGACATTGACACGAAAGGCGGTGATTGTATTCACGTCAAACTCTGCCGGTGGGTTGCCGTTATCTTTCAACATCTCCTGCACGCGGGTAACACCACGGTTGAATTTATTGACATACTTCATCACTCTCATGGCTTCTGCCACAAGGGGATTGCGATAGTCATTGACTGACGGGAAGTTCTCAGGACGGGCTTCGCCATACAGTCCACCGGCATTCATCACTTCAATGTAGTCATCAAACTGATACAAGCGGATAGGCATATTGGCTTGATAATCCCTGTGCATACAGGCGTTCATCAGTAATTCACGGATTGCCCCTTCAGGATAGTTCCAGACAGTTCTTTCCCGGAAAAGAGATTCCGGAACGGGTCGTTGGGTAATGATACCATCCCGAACAAATGATTCCAACGTCGGCAACATCTTGTAGAGAGGACCGGCAAACTGACGCTCGTTGAGGATGTCACCACCTTTATCCTTTCCAGCAAAGCGCACGAACTGCACATAATCGCCGAGAAGAAAATATTTGGGATTGGTGCCGAAAAGTATTATGCCAGCGTATGTCGGACAATCGTTGTCGCGGTCATAGAGATGTATTGATGCCAATTGCTCTTTGATATCGCGTTTGTCCGTTGCAAGCATTTCTTCGTCAAACACCATCGGGAGATATTTAGACTTGATGTAATCTATATTCAAATCTTCCAGTTTGGCGTTAAGACATGGTGTCGCGTCAAAGGTTGCCATGAATGAGCAGCGACGTTCCGCAAGGATTCTCTCCTCCGCTTCAGTGGCAATATCTCTGCGAGGTCCGACACGTATAAATACTCTACCACGATATCTAACCGGAGGCAAATCGGAAGGTCTAACCTCTGCAACGAGCAAATCGCCCTCGGGAAAAGAGAACCGCTCGACTGACATAGTCGGCAAGGGGAGTATATTGCCGTCAGAGCGGATGCCTGCAATCTTTTTCAACAAAGCATCATCGACCTTCATTCCGGCAATACTTCCGTTATCTTTTGCCCCGATAATCAGATAGCCATTCTTGCGGGAGTTAGGCATATCATTGGCAAACGCACAGATGGCCTCACAGAACTTGTCCATGTTGCCGGTACTGACAGTGCGTTCCACACGATATGACTCGGTGGACTTCAGCAGTTCCAATATGTCCTCTTTGGCTATCATTCGGATTTATGGGTTGTCTATATGCAAAATTACAAAAAATATTTCATCCAACCGCTCATAAGCCAACATTTTATCTGAGATATATCCGTTTCATCCTACAATGAAGAAATCACTCCTACTGAGCGTTGAAAGTAGCCTGAACCGATTGTGATACCGCCATTACCTGATGTTGTGTGTGGCGTAAAGATTGACCAACTCAGGCAACAAGCCTATCAGAAAGGCAAGTTCATCAGTATCGGAATCTGCGAACCGGGAGGCATTGTGTCTCTTACTTACTGGATATGGTACGATTTCGAAAAACGAGAACCTGTCATAAACCGGGCATATCCCTCCGACCACAAGATTCCAGAAGCATTCCAACGACAGTTGGCGGCAAAGCAATCTCCCGCATCGTCATCGCAGGGTGTAGGAATCACGTTGTCATCTCCGTCTACCGGCAGCGCACCGATTCAAGACGAAGGCCTCACTCAAGGAGCCTCCCTTCCGGATGATTTCAAGTTGTGGCTGAGCCGTCATCCCGGACTGACCTTTGACGAAGCCCGCATCCGTTATCGCAAAGAGCAGAAACAACGTTCGCGAGTGAGATTGAAGCATTAGTCGGCGAAGCCGGTATGCGCTTGCGAAACAATCAATACTCACCGCAAAGCCAAACAAGCCGCACTGGACCGAAACTACACTAACCAATAACGCCGCCGAGAGAATAAAAGACCACCTTCGGTGGCGTTAATTCTTACAAGCTATGGTATCTATCTCTGCTCAAGCCTTATAACTCGATGATATTAGGATGGTTGAGAATTGAATAGTCTTCATTCATTATCGCTCCGTTTGAAAATATCGTTGCTCCGATAGTCGTTATCCCATGCTGTTTGTGAATATGGCCAAACAGATGAATACGGGGATTTACATTCGTCACTGCCTGCAATAATTCCTCTGAGCCATAGTTGATGTCATCGTCAAAGTCAAGGATTCCGAATGCAGGAGAGTGGGTAATGAGAATGTCAGTATCTGCGAGGATATTGGCATAGTTACGACTTTGACGGTCGGTAATGCAATCTCTCATAAACATTGGCACGCCGTAGAATTTAACACCGTCAATCTCAATAGCGGAGTTGCAGAGATAATGAACATTGTTGTCAAGACCGTCGATATTTGCTCCATAAAGACAATCGTCGTGGTTACCGCAGATGAATATCTTGTGGCGGTACGGCATGTCGCAGAACCAGTTGAGGAAATCAATCGCTTCCTCCTCACTCCCGACCATACAGAAGTCGCCGGAATGTACCACCATATCCGCCTCTGGCAAGTCCCGCAGCCGATGATGGCAGCCATGAGTATCGGATAGATGGAGTATTTTCATAGCTGGTAGAAATCCCTGATTTTTCGAGGAAGCCGTTCCTTATATATTGGTGGGATATCGTTCTGATACGTTAGCGGACGTTCCAAAATCGAAATTTCTTTTCCTTCATCGTTTTTGTGGTTTGCATGACACCATTTCCTTATACCTTCAACTATTTCACCGCCTTGTTTACCAATGATTCTTGTGTATAAGTCTGCATAGTTGATGTATGGTGAGGCATCTCCGTCAAATTTATCCGGATTGAATAGAATTGTGCCATACATAAGAGTCTTTGCTCCCTTATATGCTTTAGAGTATGCTTTCAGGTATTCTTTGGTATAATACTCTGCTGTTTCGTCCTTAGGCCCGCGAACCAGTCCTATCAGATGTGAGATTGATTGCTTTAATCCCTCAATATAAATTCTTGTTTTAGAAGTTAGTTTTGTTCTACCTTTATTGTCGGAGGCAACTGTGATGTCTGTTAAATAGTCTCTAAGATACTCAGAATACAGACTGTAATATCCTTTGCCGTATGTGGCTTCTGTTGTTGTATCTTCATATTCCAGGAATTTTGATTCAAGGAATAGAAGAGTTTTTTTATCTTCCGATTGCAGGACAACATCTACACACGAAGGCAGTCGAATTACCTTGTTTCTTATTTCAAAGAAACAGTTAGTAAATGATATCAAGTTCCCATTTACTGACAGAGTTAACGAATCTTTTGTATTCTTATTGAAGAGCGGATAGAATACCAACAGCGACAATAGAGAAGATGAGGTAAGAGAGTTGATTTTAGCAAATTCATTTCCCACGCCTCCGGTTACGACACGGAAAGCCTCGTCAAATTCCACATCTTCAATGCCGAATAATTTACGGTATTTTCCCGACAACATATTCTCTGGGAAGAATAAACACCTACCGGACGAAGATTTTTCATCGGTTTCTATCTTTAGTGATAGAGTATGTTCTATTTCCTTTCTCATATTTAAAAATATTTATATGGGGATATTTGCAAAATTAGTGATTTTAAGCCGTAATACAAAGCATTTTATTGTAGTTGACTTCGCCGAGAATGTTTTTTATTTCGTCTTCGGAGAGGAAGTCGCCTGTATCTCCAGCGTATGTATTCCAGCGACTGGTCACAGATGCGATTTTATTTTCCGGAGTCACTTCAACAGCTATCAGTGAATAGCCGTACTTGTCATGCGGAAAACCCATGCCAGGCATACAAGGAATGTCCCACCAATCGCCATTGCCACAGAAGTAGAATCGATTGCCATTTGAGGTGTTCTCCTTGAATGATTCTTCAGAAATAACGATACTCCATGAAACCATTTCGAAATATGAATGAGCATCCTCAAAGTTTTTGATCTCACTAACCCAATAATCAAACTCGATCTCTCCTTCTTCTATGGGAGCGAACGGCGACATTCCGATTATCTGACATACCGTATCAGGATCGGCTTCGTTGAATACGTTGTCGAAGAAATCATAGTCTGGTGTTTGATCAAGGAATTTCAGGATCAAACGTACTTTGCAGACATCATCGGGATTGTTTATGTCAATCAATCCTTTCATGTTCCACAAAAGTATTCCTACAGCAAACTTGGCAAGACGCGAGTCAAGTTCCGGAAATAATTCAACGTAATGGTCTACTTGATCGCCTGCGGAAAACTCGTCGAGCCACCACTTCATGTGTTTTCGATATTTCTCCTGCATGTTGTATCTATCGTGTGGATTTAACCTCTCCTCGCTCTCCACAGATATATGTGGTTGAGCCGTGTTTGATAGTCACGGTGTTGGATGTATAACCCAACAGTGTACCAATTCGATGCCACATATAGCCTCCGTTAGGACCATAAACGTACACCATGGAGTCTTTTTGCTCTGCATATCCTATCATAGTTTCATGCACTATTTTCGTGGCGTGCGCAACTTTTAAATAGATGATTTACTCGGTATAGTAATCGTGATTCCCACAAAGGAGCATCTACACCGGTATGTATAGGATTCAACCGATCTATAAAATACGCCTCGTCAAGAGACAATGTGGTATAGGGTTTTGTAATACTCATGTCAGTAGCTCTCCAAAAGTTGATTGTCGAGAATTGCCATGTTTAGATATCGGGAGTGTTCCTTAAAAGACATTCCGTTGAAATTGGAATCAATAGAATCTTTGTGGGGATTTTCAATAAGACAAGCGAGTAAACGATGGACTTCCCTGCCCTCAAGCATGTCATCCATAGTAACCTCACCGGATTCTATCCAGCGCATCAACCCTTCGCCATAACCCTGTGCCTGTTCTAATGTCAGTTTCCTCATAATCGTATTCGCTATTTTGTATACTCTATAATACGATGAAGCAATTTAACTAAATGTTAACATAGGTAAATTTTGCCTCATTTTACGACTTTGAATCACATTTAGACTGTCGCAATATACAAACACGCAAATGATTACACATTTACAATATTTAACATTCAGGTGTGGCGACTCCTTGAAAACCAGTTAAGGTCACCATATTTTCAAGTCTTGATTTGAGTTAAAGTCTGTTAAAGTTTGGGGCTGTGAGGCGGTGATGTGGAGTTGAATGATGCTGAATGGTTTTGGATAGATGTGATTTGCGCGCTGATTTTCAGCGCATTAGCGCACAACAAGAAAAGACACGCATCTGCGCCGACACGCATAACACACAATATTACAGCGCATTAGCGTGAGCATGGTGACTTTTATCTCAGATTAGTCTGATTCAAGCGGACTTCGATGATTTTCAATTGTGGTGACCCGGAGGAGCGTAGATAAATAAAAGACCGCTAACTCATTGAGAATTAGCGGTCTTCTGTGGTGTCACCAGGAATCGAACCGGGGACACAAGGATTTTCAGTCCTTTGCTCTACCAACTGAGCTATGACACCATCGGTTTTGCTACTGCCTTGGTGGCTTTTGCGAGTGCAAAGTTAAGCCTTTTTTTTCATTCCACAAAATTTTTCGCCATATTTTTATTAATTATTTTTCTCAGCGGCTCTCAATACACCTTCAACGTTGCTCACAAGCTGCTTTCAATCTACCCTCACCCCCCGCTCTCAACCTTGCTCTCAATGGCAGGCTCGCTGGGTGGTTTCTCATCATTTACTATCTCACATCAGGAAGGAGCCTAAGATAAGTTTAAGTCGCATATTTCCAACATCCACAACAGAATATTTTGAATCCCTATCTCTTCTGTAAGTAAGTGTTGGAAATTAGCTTATATCCAGATCGATGTCCGTGCGGATGTCGAAGGGCTGTGGATGCATAGCGATTATATCGTCAAGGAGCAGGATGGTGCGTATGAAACATCGCCGCACTTCACTTCTATACACCTCCGCGTGCACACCTTTGTTGGCAAGTTCATGCAGCTTGTTCCATTGCAAATAGAGATTGTCGGTCGCAATTGTGACCATGTCGATGTTGGTGTCCGACATTTTGCATTGACGCGCATATTCGAATAGGCGGTTCTTATACATCTCTTTCTTGATGGAGTGTCCTGTATCGGTCGGATGGTCAGACACCGGTGCAACCGCGTCTACCACATATTCGAAAATCCTCCGGCATGATACCGCTACCTGCGCATACTGTTCATTAGTCTCTGCGCTCTCAAAACATGTCAGGGCAGACCAAAGTTTGTCGCCGATTTCGGGTGCCACATCCAGCAATCGCGAAACAGCCTCATCAGCTACAAAAGCAAGCATTGAGCCACACTTCTCTTTCCATTCCGCAATTCTTCTGGCATGCTGATAATCGTGATACTTGTCAAATATCGTATATCTGAAATTGAGTTTCTCGGCTCCAACTTTATCAAAAGCACTTACACCTGCAATATCCGGTTCAAAAGCCTCCCGGTCTTCATCATAGAAGAGTGTGAACTGACGGTTTACAATTCTGCCAAGCGCGATGAGCATTGAGCCATAAAGATTCCAGTTTATTCCGCTCGCTTCATTGATGCTTACGGCTCCAAGGTAGGAAGGCTCATTTTTCAAGGCATTGTCGAGAAACTTTGCATTATCATTGTCAATGCTTTCGAAACACACCACATAGATATTATTATCAAATCTGGCAATCAGCTTTTGCGCGTCAAGGGTGTTCCAACTCTTAAAAGAGACTATTAGCCATTTTTCAAATATTTCCAAGCGCCGGTTATCATCCATCCGATAAGAAATACACGTATGCTCTTCGTCACTCTCTTTGATTACCGCCTCCGACGCACATGCATCCAGCAAAAGATCGCCAATAAACACCTTTGACGTCAGATTAAGATTACGTTTCCGCAGAATAGCGTTGAAAACCATCTTATTAACAGTCTCGCCATAGAGACATCCTAATGAGTGATCATCCGCGTTAAAATGAAATGCTACCTTCATACCTTTGAATTTTTATGCAGTCGCTACAAGCCACGCCATATATCCAACATAGCAAGCGGCAAGCATACCACCCTCCCAGCGGGTTATGGTACGCTCTTTATAAACATATCCGAATATCCAGAAAAGCATGCAGCATGCGGTGAGTATAAGCAGGTCTGCATTACCTACCGCCCCGAATGGCAACGGTCGCACTGTGGCAGCGCATCCCAGCACAAGGAAAATATTAAAGATGTTGCTACCGATCACATTTCCCAGGGCTATTCCGGTCTTACCTTTCAGGGCAGCCGTTATCGAGGTGGCAAGTTCCGGCAAAGAAGTACCCGCCGCTACAATCGTCAGACCGATCACGGCATCGCTCACTCCCAATCCAGCAGCTATTCCGGAAGCACCGTCCACAAACTTGTCGCCGCCGTAAATCAGCCCCGCCAGACCTCCTGCCACCCACAGCCAAGCCTTCCACATCGGCATCTCTTTCTTTGCCTCTCCGTCTTTAGCCGCAGGGTCACCGGGGGCGGCATGCTTAGCCGAGGAGAATGTGTGATGCATGAACACCATAAAGAAAAGCAACAGGATTATACCGTCAACGCGCGTCAGCATATTGGTTTTCGAACCGTCAAGAAGCGTGGCGTTTCCCATTGTCAGCAAAACCAACGCCGAAAGTATCACAAGCGGAATATCAGTGGTCATGATACTTTTCGAAATGCGCATCGGTCGCACAAGAGCGGTTATGCCGATGATTGCACACACATTGAAGATATTGCTTCCCACCACGTTTCCTATCGCCAATCCGGCATTCCCGTCAACTGCCGACATTACGCTTATCACGAGCTCAGGTGCCGACGTGCCGAATGCCACTATTGTGAGTCCGACAACAAGATCCGACATCCCCCACCGCTTGGCAAGAGATGACGCACCATCAGTCAGCGCGTTTGCACCAACAAGAATCAGCACAAGACCCAATATGAGAAATACGATATTCAGAATCATAAGCAATGAAATTTCAGTTCATACGCGCCCTATCCTACCCTACCCCATCCCCATCTCACCCCATAACGCCCTATCTAGCCCCATTTCTCCCCATTATTCCTTAACGTAGAAATCAATCAAAGAGTTGAGAGCATGTCGGCACGCCGGGCAAAACCCTTCCCATTCATTATCCCGCATGCGGCAACGGTCCGCAGGGCTGTAAATCCCCTTGAACGAATATCCTCCCCCTTCAAACACACCTACAGGATATTTCTTCCAATCCTTGCGGTCGGTGGGCACGGGAGTGCCCTTCTTAAGCAAACCTTTCCATTTCGAGTCGAAATCCACAAGCGTGGTTATGTTCGGTTCCCAAGGCTCCACATCAAAAGGATAGCTGTCTTCCATCACGTCCCCCTCATAAAAATACTCATCGGCAAGACCTCCGAAACTATGACCGAACTCATGCACCACCACCGGCTCATAGTGATCATGTCCCGTCGTGGTCAGTGTATAGCTGTTATAAATACCTCCGCCGCCATACACAGGACAATTTGCCAAGATTATGATGTGCTCGTAAGGCACATGCGAAATGGCATCATGTATGTCAAACACATTTGCTGTGGTCAGATACCGCGCAGAATAGAACGTATCAAAATTAGAACCGAACGACGTCTTTTTCCAGTCATCGAATCTTGGCACGCTCACACCCGAATCTTCCGACGGCGTTGCCACTGCCACGAAATTCAGATCCTCCCCACGGCTTTTGAAAGGCTCATCCCTTATGATGGCTTTCACAGCGCGATCCGCATCAGCATAGAAAGCATCCATCTGATCCGGAGTGTAACCCTCTGCAAGAATCGCTATGTCTATTGCTTTTTCCGGATTTCCTCCTTTGTGAAGATAACGGTATGGAGCTCCATCCCTCCCGTCTGCTTTTTTGATAAGTATGTCGTCGGGAGTATAGTCATGAGTGTTGGAAGCCGCCACATCATGCCTGCCGTCAAGAAGCTCGATTGTTATCTTTGCCGCCTTCCTCGGCATAGGCACAAGAAATGTATTCTGGAAAGACTTCGATGTTGAAGCCGCCTCAGGGGTAGACTGCCACTCCCGGAAAAGAGTAGAGAAACTGTGTCGGTAAATTGTGTCACCGCTAAGTGAATCAGTCACCGTCACGATCCCATTGCCACAATACGGCAGTTTATCGAGATTGGTTCTTCTTCCAGCCCAACCGGCAAACTTCTGCATTCCATCAAGAAAGACAAAACTCTTCTCAGCATTTCCGGCAGCTATGTAGTCGAGACGCAATGTTGAGTCACAAAACGCTTTATCAAAATCAACAGCCGCATGTGCGGCAAATATCGGGCGGCCCATAAGCAAAAGAGCCGCCATAAACCATAGCCTCATAACGATATCTTTTATGAGACAAAGTTAATAATTAATTTCAGAACCAGCGGATTTTGCGCAGGAAAATGTAAAGGATGGCAGAAAGCAGGAAAGAACCGGTGATGATCAGCCAGAAAACATAGGGATTGTTGCCATATGATATGCTGACGTTCATCCCGTAGAAACTCGCTATCAGGGTCGGCACCATCAACACGATCGACACTGCCGTCATCTTTTTCATGATTGCATTCACATTGTTGGATATAATCGATGCGAAAGAATCCATCGTGCTTTCAAGAATATCGCTGTAGATTTTCACCGTGCTGTCTGCCTGCCGCAGTTCGATCTCGACATCTTCAAGAAGATCCGAGTCATACCGGTCGCCATATACACGGCGTATCCTTCCGATCAATGTCTCATTTCCCTGAATCGAAGTGTTGAAGAACACCAAGGTCCTCTGAATACCCAGCATATGCAGCAGATCTTCGTTGCGTATGCTCTTTTCAAGATTTTTCTCATCATGCACCACATGATTGTTGATATCTTTCAGATATTTCAAATACCAGTAGGCGGATGAATAGAGAATCCTCAGTATGAAATCCGGACCGGAGTCTACCGATATCCCGCGGCAGCGTGTGTGCGAAATGAAATCGCTCAGCATCTCTGTGCGGCGATAGCACACCGTCAGCATGATCTCATTGTTTGTCACAATCCCGATAGGCACTGTGCTGTATGGCATCTCCACACTGTCGGAATGCAATGGAATGCGGAGGATGGTAAGGCGCCATTCACCGTCATGCTCGATACGGGGACGCTCGTCCATATCGGAAATGCTTTCCAGAAAATCGGGGGGCACATGCAGATCATCAAGCATAAACCGCAGATCGTCCCTGTCGGGGCATTCCACGTTTACCCAGCAATGGGGCGACCATTCTTCACGCTCCACAAACCCGTTTTCATTTACAAAAAAAGCCTTCATTATGTTTTATTAACACAATGAAGGCATCATTTGTTTCTTGTATCCCCGTAGGGAGTCGAACCCTAATCGTCGGAACCGGAATCCGATATTCTATCCATTGAACTACGGAGACATACATTCTGCAGCAACCGAACCAGCGGTTTTGGCACTGCAATTCATTGCAAAGTTATATTTTTTTTTCGAATTATTCAACATCAATTTCCGAATATGAAGATTTGTTGCTAACTTTGACCTTATAAACAGGCAGCAATCTATGAATGTAAGAATCGAACCGGGATGGAAACAGGCACTTGGCGCTGAATTCGAGAAGCCCTATTTTGCGGCTCTTTCGGATCTTGTGCGTCGCGAATATTCTAATCCGGGCTGTAAGGTCTATCCTCCGGCAGGAAAGATTTTCTCTGCTTTCGACTCAACCCCTTTCGAAGACGTAAAAGTCGTGATAATAGGACAGGATCCGTATCACGGTCCGGGACAGGCAAACGGTCTCTGTTTCTCGGTGAACCCGGGTATAGAGATTCCCCCGTCCCTTCGCAATATATTCCAGGAGATACATACAGATACCGGCAATCCCATCCCTGCCTCGGGAGACCTGTCCCGCTGGGCTGAACAGGGCGTACTGCTCCTCAACGCATCCCTCACGGTGCGCGAGCATCAGCCCAAATCCCATTCCGGCATTGGGTGGGAAACTTTCACCGATGCTGCGGTCCACGCTCTGGCTGAAAAACGTGAAGGTTTGGTATTTCTTCTGTGGGGATCGGACGCTATCCGCAAGGGAGCGTTTATCGATCGCTCCAAACATCTCGTGCTCACCGCGCCACACCCCTCCCCCCTCTCAGCTTACCGGGGATTCTTCGGTTGTCGTCATTTTTCCAAAGCAAACGAATATTTGATAGCACACGGCAAAACCCCGATAAACTGGTAAGGAGCTGCTTAAAAATCATCCAATTGAGAAACATAAGCCACATATTTATAATTCTCTGTGTCGCATTGCTGTCGGCTATTACCTCAAATGCCGCCAGCACGGACACCCGTGTGTTCTCACCGACATTCCGCACCCTTAAGGTGAGCAATCCCGATAATTTCATGTCTCCACCGGTGATCAGACTCAACTCAGACGATCGGCTGGTGATCTCTTTCGACGAGATAGCCGAAGACAACCGCTGGCTGCAGTATCGCTTGATTCACTGCAATGCAGACTGGCAACCTTCGCGACTCGTGGAATCGGAATATCTCGACGGATTCAACATTGCCGATATAGAAGACTTCGCTTTCTCTGAAAACACGTTCGTACATTTCGTCAACTACCGCATTGAGTTCCCCAACCAGTCCATGCGTCCTCTCGTCTCGGGCAACTATCTGCTGCAGGTATTCGACCGTGATGCTCCGGATGAAGTAATTCTCCAGGCTCGGTTCATGGTTTCGGAAGAGGCAGCCGCAATCAGCGGAATTGCCTCCGGGCGTACAGACCGAGGGCACAACACCGAATGGCAGCAACTCGACATGTCAGTGACACTGCGAGGCATAGAGAACGCCAATCCCTATCAGGATGTGGAGGTAACGCTTCTTCAGAACGGCAGCGAACCCACGCGCCGCACCCTCCGGCGCCCACAACGTGTGGGAGGTAATACACTCGTATATCAGCATCTCCCCGAACTCATATTCCCCGCTGGCAATGAATACCACCGCTTTGAGAGCGTCAGCAACGGATTTCCCGGCATGGGTGTGGATTCCTTGAAATTCGGAGGCAGCAACTACCACGTCTGGCTTCGCAAAGACAGCGGACGCGCCCTGCGTAATTATGAATTCGACCGCACCCAACACGGACGATTCCTCGTGCGCGAATATAACGCCACAGACTCCGATCTCGGAGCAGATTATATCACCGTTCACTTCTCACTCGACATGCCTCTCCTTCGCGATGCCGACATATATGTGGACGGAGAAATGACCCACAACCGCTTCGACTCCTCCAACCGCATGGTCTACGACTCAGCAGCGCGTCTCTACCGCCTCGAGATGCCCCTCAAGCAAGGCGCCTACAACTACCGCTACCTCACCCTCCCCTCCCAGTCCCATTCAGCCCCATCCAGCCCTATCTCGCCCCATCTTGCTCCCTCCGGAGCCCTCACCGAAGGCAACAAATTCGAGACCCAGAATGAATACTGGGTAGCCGTATATTACCATCCTCCAGGCTCCAGAGCCGACCGGCTGATAGGCTTCGCACTCCTCCAGCCGTAGCAGCCCTCCCCCTCTTCTCGCCATCGCCCTCTCTTCCCCATCCCCATTAAAAAAGAAAAATATGCTTCAGATAAAAGACACCCTCGTCTCCCTCGATCTCATCGAACGCTACTTCATCTGCGACCTTGACTCATGCCTCGGTGCCTGCTGCATCGAAGGTGATGCCGGCGCCCCCCTGACCGATGAAGAATACGAACGTCTCTGCGAACTGATGCCCGAGATTTACCCCCTCCTCAATCCCACAGCGCAGAAAGTCGTTGAAGAGCAAGGACCCGCATATTACGACGAAGACGGCGACCTTGTCACCTCCCTTGTAGAAGGACGCGACTGCGTCTTCACCACCTACGCTCCCGGCGGCAAATGCCTCTGCGCCCTGGAGAAGGCACACCGCGAAGGTAAGATACCATTCTTCAAGCCCTCCTCATGTCATTTATATCCCGTCAGGCTCAAAGAATACGCCGGCTTCACCGCCGTCAACCTCCACCGCTGGAAGATCTGCAAATGCGCCGAAACGCTCGGACGCGCAAAAGGCGTTCGCGCCTACGAATTCCTCAAAGAGCCCCTCACGCGCCGCTTCGGCGAAGACTGGTACGCCGAGCTCTGCCTCACCGCCTCCGAATGGCTCAAATCCCATCCCGCCCCTTAACCCTTCCCTTCCCCATTGAGCCCCATCCCTCCCCTTCTCATAGCGAGCTATGCTCGCTGTTCCGTGTAGCGAGCCTCGCTCGCGCCCGATTTAACACTCTTTAACACCTTTCTCCCTCAATTTTCTCCTCATTTTTTATGTTTTTCGACATATTTTGCATAATTTTGCACTTGATACTATGATCCTAACATGTAAGAATTTATTTAGTTAAGCCAAAGGCGAGGTGATTGAGAAGTCCCCTCGCCCAATTTTTATCCCCTCTATGCTTCCAAAATACACCGATTTTTACTAATTTAGTCGCAAAATAGAATCATCAAGGATGGGCACTGTAAACTATTGGATAGTATCGATTGTCAACATAGCTTATGCCATTACGATCATAAGCTGCATTATCGTGGTGCTCAAGGAAAACCGCAATCCCATCCGCTCGCTCTCCTGGGTAATAGCACTTATCTTCCTCCCGGTGGTAGGACTTATCTTCTATCTCTTCTTCGGGCGTAGTCTCAAAGGAGAGCATATGATTTCGCGCCACAACAAACGCCGCATGATCAGCCGCATGGCTCCGCGACATGTCAACCTCGCCAACCTCAGTCTCCCCGCTGCCGACAAAAACCTGATTAAACTTGCCCGCAATCTTTCCTCATCATTTTATACCGTCAACAATCACATCGAGATATTCACCACCGGAGCAGAGAAATTCGAGAACCTCAAACGCGATCTCCGCAATGCCCGCAAATCGATATATCTTCAGTATTACATATTCTCAGATGATGCCACAGGCGAAGAAATCGCCGATATCCTTATCAGCAAAGCGAGCGAAGGACTCGAAGTCAAGGTCATCTACGACCACGTGGGAAGCTTCTCCGCACGAAGCCGCTTTTTCAAACGCATGGCTGAAAACGGAGTGGAAACACACCCCTTCTTCCGTGTAACATTCCCTCAGCTTGCCAACCGTATCAACTGGCGCAACCACCGCAAGATAGTGGTGATCGACGGAAAGATCGGATATCTCGGAGGCATGAACATCGCCGACCGCTATCAGAAAGGCACTTCTGAAGGAATCGCATGGCGCGACACCCATTTTCGTCTGCAAGGCGACATCGTGGAATCGCTACTTTATTCATTCATTGTAGACTGGAATTTCAAGAACAGCCCCGAATCCATAGAATACCCTAAAGTGGAACCGGTAACCATCCGCAACAACGTCGGAATGCAGCTAATCACCTCCGGACCGCTCGATTCCTGGGACAACCAGGCTCTCTGTTTTCTCAAAGCAATCTCAAACGCTACCAAATCCATCTACATCCAGACCCCCTATTTCCTCCCCACCGATGCGTTGCAACACGCCCTGGAGGCAGCTGCCCTCTCAAAAATAGACGTGCGCATCATGATTCCGGGCAAAAGCGACTCGCGGATGCTCCAGTATGCAGGTTTCTCGTATGTGACCCAATGCCTGCGTGCCGGAATAAAGGTGTATCTCTACAATCCGGGAATGCTCCACGCCAAAGGAATCATCATAGACGAAAACCTTGTGATCGCGGGCTCCACAAACTTCGATTACCGCAGCTTTGAAAATAATTTTGAATGTAGCCTTATCATTTACGACCGTGAAGTAAACAGCCGTATGCGCGACATCTTCTTCCACGATATGCGCTCCTGCACCAAACTCACATTCAACGCATGGCACCGGCGTCCGCTACTTCAGCGCAGCCTCGAATCCGTAGTGCGTCTCGTCTCCCCCATATTATAATTCCCCTCACCTAATCCCATTAAACATAACTCAGCCTCCTCCCCTCGCCTCATTACACATTAAACATTACACATTAAACATTATTCAAACCGTGGCAGACAACTATCTTGAAAAGAAAATGGAAGATCTCCGCATGGGGAAAACCGGTGCTTCCGCACCCCGACGTCGCCTATCACCCGGCGCCGGAAGAATATGTTTTGACTTCCCGCCACGCCGCGTACTCGTCGCCGGAGGCTGCCACGGCATAGGAGAAGCCATTGTTGACGCCTACCTCCACGCCGGCTGCAAAGTAGCCGTATTCGACACCGATTCAGACAAAGGCTCCGCCATGGCGCGCGACAAAGGCATCCGCTATCACAACGTAGACACTACAGACTGCAGCGAACTTGAAAAGAACATGACCGGTCTTCTGAAAGCATGGAGAGACATTGACATAATAGTCGGCTGCACATCCGCAAGCGAATGCCTCTCACATCTTGCTGACATATGGCTCAGCCACAAGCAGCGTTACCCCATCCCCTCCGACTACGGTGGCAGGATAATAGACATTTGCGAGAGCAACTCAGTTCCAGCCACGGATGCCATTGACTCAGACGTTATCGCGTCATTAAACGGATTGGGTATCAATGTCAATGTAATCCGGTCGGACACAAAAAAAGGAAGCGAAATCGCTTCCCTCTGTCTCCTCCTCTCGCTTCCATTAGCCGGAGGCATCACCACCGCCGATATTTAAAGCAGCCGGTTCCGTGCGTCGCCGACGGTTCCGTTCAGCGAGCACTGCTCGCGGCTCCCCGTCCGCCCGTCCTGCGGGCGGCGGCAGCAATACCAATCATTTGCCGCAGCGAACACTGAATAAACTTTTTTAATATGAAATTTGTATGTGATATACAAACGCATTATATTTGCAATATAGAATATATCAATTATGGAAGCAGTATTAAGAAAACCAACCATGTTCCGGTTGAAAACAGATCTCATAGATCGCCTCAAGATTGCAGCGAAACGGGAAAACCGCAGCCTCAATAATTATGTGGAATCAGTTTTGATGGATATTGTTTATCATGAGCCCAATGCCGAAACCAGGCTTGCAATAGAAGAAGCAAAAAGGGGAGAATATGCCGGAGAGATTGATCTCTCCTCCCTTGAGAATATGGTAAAATCCATTGAATCATGAAGAAACTTCGTTTCTCCCATCAGTTTAAAAAAGATTTTAAACGTTATCGCCATCGCCCCAAAATGATTGAGGAGTTAAACAGCATCCTCAACATACTCGCCAAAGGCGACCCAATACCCTCCGAGAAATCACCTCATCCACTTTCAGGTCAATACAAAGGATGTATGGAATGCCATATAGGAGCGGATTATTTACTCATCTGGAGAGACGAATCATCATACATAGTCTATATCCTACGTCTCGGTTCCCACTCCGAGCTTTTTGATTAGACAGTGCGACCTATCATCACCGCATCCCAAAGCAGCACCGGCTGCGCCCCGTCAGGCGCAGCCGGTGCCGTTCAGCATCTGCGGTTCCGTGCGTCGCCGGCGGTTCTGTTCAGCGAGCACTGCTCGCGGCTAAAGATCTGTCTCCTCTTGGCATCACCGCCAACATCCTGCGCCTCGCTCCGGCGGCGGCGAATCCCGCCGCCGATATCGCCCCAACAAAAGCCGATATCGCCCCAACAAAAAATGCGGCTGTAAGCCGCATCATCTCTCGCATCCTTCTTCTCTCCCTTCCCTCCGCCTCCTTCATCAGCGGCATCAACATCCCCGCCCCCTAAAGCATCCCAAAGCAGCGCCGGCGGTTTCGTTCAGCGAGCACTGCTCGCGGTTCCCCGTCCGCCCGTCCTGCGGCGGCGGGGTCTGCCCCCTCTGCTCGCGGCTCTCTCAGAGCCGGAAGGAACGTACCGCGCTCCAGTCGATGGCGGCGTCAGCCGCGTGGAGGTCTGAGAAGCGGAAATCTGTCAGGAAGCGCCTCAGCTTCCACTCGGCTCCTTTCAGTCCCACATAGCTCTTGAGTTTCCGCGACAGCGGAAGCTCCCGTATCATGGGCTGCCCCGCGTCAAGATCACGCGGATGGATGTAGCTCAGCAAGTAGTCATTGTCCTCCCGTGCCCATCTCCGTATCAGCCAATAGGGGAATAGGCGGAAATACCCTCCTCCTGAATATATGAGGTGTCTGCCTGCGATCTCCTTAGTGGATATCGGAAACTCCTTGATTCGGTGAGAGCTGTATTCTATCACTGCCGGCTCCCCCTTGCCGTAGGTCGGCATACCGCCGTGTGCGTGGTGTGCCGGGAAGACCGAGCAGTCTATCTCTATGCCGAGCTCCGACAACGCCTCGAATGCCCACGGTTCAGACTCACGGATGGAGAAACCCGGGGCGCGGAAGCATCTCACCCGCTTCCCCGTGATGTCCTCCAGCATCTTTATGGAGCTGTCCACGTCCTGCCGGAACTCCTCCGGTGTCTGCTGCCATACCAGCTGGTGGTTCATCGTGTGGGAACCGATCTCGTAGCGCTCGGCAATGCGTCTCACCACCTCAGGATACGTCCTGGCTATCCAGCCGATGATGAAGAATGTGGCGCGGGTGTCGGTGTCCTCCAGTATGCGGAAGATACGGTCCATGTTCTCGTGGATGCGCACCTCGTAGGTCTTCCACTGCTCCTCTGTGCGCGTAGAAGAGTTGTCGAGGAGATGGAACCACTCCTCGACATCGAATGTCAAGATATTCACCTGTAGTTAATGTGAAATATTGAATGTGAAATGTATAATAAGTAATTTTCCCAAAAATCAATTCATCCCGGACTTTGCCTTACGGAATGATGGTGACAATTCTTTCTTAACTCCGAGCCAGATAGAATAAGCCATCGCCATAAAATCCTTAATCCCGCCCTCCTGATAATGAAGATGCCTCCCGATAAATCGGAACCAGGATGGCTTGCATTTAAATCTTGCCGGAGAGGCAAGGAACCATGCTATGTCAAGTCCTAAAAAACGGAGCTGCATGCCGGGAGTGTAACATGCTGTAGTCTTCTTATTATACAGTAAGTCATCAGCAATCATTTTCCCGTAATTCACGCCTGAAATATAAGCGGCGTGTACGCTTGCAGGAACTCTCGGATTTATCTCTATTATTCTGTAGTCCCCCCTCCCTTTCTCAAGAACATCAAAATCTGCGAATCCTTTCCAATCGAGCTTTTCAAGAAGTTTCTTGCAGGGCTTTAAGATTTCTTCGTTTGCTATGGTGGTGCAAAAACTGCTGCTCCCTCCTTTAACAGGATAATAGCGAGTTATTTTGGTAACCACATGCTGCCCCCAGGAGCCATCGCCATATCTGTATAGCATTACATTATAGTAATGTGACTGCTCTATGTATTCCTGAACAGTGCAGCTGCCATACTTCTCCAATGCTTCAGGAGCTTTAGAATGCAGATCATCGATGCTGTCTACCCTACAGATACCCCGGGAACCATTCGAGACGTCCGGCTTTATTAGGGCGGGGAATTGTATGAGATGATAATTATCAACCATCAGAGGAACCGTACAGGGATGGGGTATATCGTTTTCCTTGCAAAATCCAAGTAAATCCCTTTTGTTGATCACTCTTGCAAAAAGATCTTCTCGTTCTACTGCAAGTTTTACATCTGCATTCTTTTCCAAATCAGATTTATTTGCACTCAGCCATTCGGCATACTCATCCTCCATAGGGATCACGAGTCCGATTTCATTAGCAATAAGAAATTTCAGTAGATCTCGCCATTCAAACAGTTTCAAATCAATAGCATCAAAAAAATCAACAAACCGGGAGAATCTTCCTACCGATGCTTTCTCAGCCATATTGAAGACAGTGTGACCATCCTCCTTAAGGCCACGAGCTATCGACAGAGACTGTAGGCCTCCGCCAAAAAGAAGTATGTTAGACATGTTTAAATATTACTATTAGCAACTTTTTGTCTAAATCGTTTACGAAGCATGGCAGGGACAAACATAAATAAGAATTTTAACCACGCCGACCACAACGACATATTTAATATAAGTCTATAGACCAATATATTATATCTTATTAATTTAATTTTTTTTCTTGAAAGGGAATCAGTTCTAATACGATAAATCGACAACGTTTCGAACATTCCATATGCTACCTGAGACTTTTTCAACAAAAGTATTTTAAATGCCCAATCTTGACGTCTTTTAATAGATGGCATAAAAATTTTTCCATATTTGGAAACATCATATATCAATTCTGTTGTCCCCGCTTTGTCGCAATTACATATTTGTTTATAAGTAACAGACTTATAGGCTGGGTTGAACGCAAAGATTTCTCCATTCTCTCTACAAGTCAATGACGAAGTATATGAAACACCAATATCTTTCTTGTTCATAAAATCCAGCTGACGTTCGAGTTTATAAGGTAGCCAAAGATCGTCTGAATCAAGAAACGCAATATATTTTCCTTTTGCGACTTTAATGGAATTATTACGCGCAATACCGGCTCCTGAATTTTCATTTAAATGCAGCAATTTAATACGAGAGTCATTTTTAATATAAATTTCTACAATCTCGCAAGTGTTATCCGTTGAGCAATCATCTGTTATAATCATTTCCCAGTTTGTATAGGTTTGATTTAATACAGATTCTATTGTTTCAGCAATATATTTACTCGAATTGTAACTTGGTGTGATAATAGAAACTAAACCATAATCTTTCATGTCAGATATCTTTAACTTTTTATAATCAAGACATTTTGATTGAATATAGATATTCAAAAATAGCCATGCTTATCAAAATTCATTATAGATTTTTTCTGTCATCTCTGCGCTATTATTCCAATCATAATAATCTGTGATTCTTTTCCAATCTGCATTCCGATTCTTGATAGATTTTAATTTGTCAATATCTGACAAAACCGAATCAAGCAGCATCGATACTCCAGATGGAGTATTGTCTTTAATTTCCCATCCTACATTTGCCAATTTAAGTGGCACAAGAAGCTCTCCCACATTTGTTGCACAATATGGAATATGTTCACAAATTGCGCTTAACAATAATCCACTTTGTTCGATGACTCTATAGGGGAATATCAATAAATCGGACATCCGTAAAAAAGCATTAAATTCAATATCAGTTAATTTCTTTGGTATACAAATCAGATTTTTATATTTTTTAGTTGGTATCTTTATATCTCTAAATTTTCCTGCTATTAAAAGGCAAATGTTTTCATCCGAATTTAATCTGGGAGATTCTTCCCAGGCTTGAATAATAATATCCGACCCTTTGTATGTTGATTGATATCCTAAAATACTTACAATTACTTTGCTATTAAGCCCATATATGGATTTAAGCCTTAATATTTCTTCTGATACATCTGAATTTGAAAATGCATATTGTAGTGGACCATGAGGAGCGACTCCTATCTTTTTAAAACTAATTCCGTAAATGTCAGACAATTCTTTTTTTGAACTTTCCGTGTGAACAATAAGACGATCTGCTAGTTTGATATATATTTTACTGTATAAATCATTATCTCCTTTCTTTACAACGTGAGGAAGAATATTGTGGACAGTATAAACTATATTGAAACCAAATATTTTCTTGGATAACTTATAATAATAATATTCCAACTTAGGAATTCTGAACCATTGTATATGTACAACCTGCGGTTTATATTTAAATAAATAATAAATTAAAATTATAAGCGATCTTATATAACTAATGAGCTTTAGTATTTTTGATTTATATTTAGAATATCTGAAAATAAACTCTCTTTTACAATTTGCAAGCTTTTTATAATTATAATCCACATTTCCAATGTATATCAAATTTGTATTATGAATTCTTGATAACAATTCATAATCATACATTGCTAAATTGTTACCGGATTGCGGATCTATATAGAATACCGTTTTCATAATTATATCATTTTTGAATAATTCTGTTTGGATTCCCTACTGATGTACAATTTTTGGGGATATTCTTAATTACGACCGTCCCAGCACCAATCTTCACGTTGTTTCCAATTTTCACATTCTCTACTATACAGACATTAGGGCCTATCCAGACATTGTCTCCGATTACAGCAGACTTTCCTCTACTTGCTCCGATTGTTAATAATTGATGTATGGTACAATTATTTCCTATTACTGCTGTTGGATTAATTACAATCCCGACAGCATGATATATTCTAAAAGCTCTTCCTATTCTGGTGTTAGGAGGGATTATGACTCCGTAAGATTTTGATAATCTAATGTGCATTAGTTTCGCTATTAGCCAAAAAGGATTCTTAACAGAACATAATCTCCACCAAAATAGGTAAGTTAAGGTGTCATATCTGCCGATAAGTGCATATGTTAACATTTTAAGCCAACCGCCACAACAATAGGGAAACACATCCCAATCACTTTTAATCAAATTACAGACGCACCGTAAGTTTCTCAATAATATCATCTTCTTGCAATTTTTATTGGTTTGAAATGTGGATGATGAAAATCATCTACCTGAAATATTGTCTGATAAGGTGTAAATGGAGATTTCGAGGGACTCTTGGTTGACACATAGATATTCAGAATGAAAAATATCGATAAAGCGAAACAGCATAATGACCTCTCATTTAATTTATACTGCTTAAATATCTCAGGAATGAGAAAACATAAATAAACAAGGAAATAAGACGATATTCTTGCACCGAGATGCCCTCCGATTAAAAATGGCATCACGCAACCTATAGTTAGAATGTAAAATAAATTATAATTTTGAATTTTCTTTTTCTTCCTAACAAGAAACAAAAGAATAGCTATTAGTATGACGTTAAAATACATCATAATACCGCCACCCTTTAATTCATCTAATCTTTCAAGATAATTTTCATACTCGAACAATTCAATAATCGGCTTAAGAATAATACCAAAAACAATAAAGATTGTTATTAGAGAGACTATGGTCGATTTCCAGTTAAAATATCGATAGATTAATGGAATAAAAATTGCACAAACCGCTGAATTATGAAAGAAATAGGCAATTAAACAGCAAAGCAGATATTTCCCCAAATTATAATTTATTAAATATTTATATCCACACAACACAATAGTAATTGCAACCGCTTGTCTTAATAAGCCCATATCTGTAAGATAAAAAAAAGATATATATGTAATAATGGCAATTTTAAAATTCGAAGAATATTTATATAATATATAATAAGCCGGAATCAGAGTGATAATGCCATATATTATAAATACAAGTGGAGGCCAGTCAAAAACTTTATAGCAAAATATAAAAATTATATAATCAAATAATTCCATATCTCTTGACTCTATTATAGATGGGGGACCGAGAGCCGTATAATAATATGAAAAGTAGTCATAGCCAACATCAAATCTTATACACAATACCAACAAGACAAAAATTAAAGTTAACCAGGTTTCTGGTTTTAACATTCCTTTCTTTGTCGGATTTTTAATAAAGACTAAGACTATAAATATGAAGATTACCCAAAACAGCATAATCTGATTTTATGACAGTAAACTATTACGTTTTCGATTATATTTAATGCCATCTTTAAATCCACGAATTTCTGCTCTATTTTGTTTTTCATCGAAAGTGAATTTATGGATTATAATATGAACGAATATATTTTTTAATAGTAAGAAATAGTATACAAAATCTGAAAAATGCTTTCTTACATATATAAGTTGATTCTTTGATATCTGGTAAATTTTAAACTCGCTTCCTTTACCAGTACATGCGCTTTCATTATGCAAGATGGATGTTTGAGGATAATATAGTATTCTAATATCCTTCTTGCGAGCTCTGTACATAAAATCAGTGTCATCGCAATAAACAAAGAAAGTTTCATCCATTATTCCTATTAAATCAAACACTGTCTTCTTGATTAAGACAAAACACGTCGGGGAATAATCTATTATATACTCGTGGTTATATTTATCGCAGTCTTGTTGATAAGCCCCCACATGTTTTATCCCTACAGCTGGTTTTTTAAATTTTCCTCCCGCTGCCCAAATCACGGAAGGTTCTGAATATAGAAGAATCTTGGGGGTAATTATTCCTATTGAATCTTGTTCAATACGATTAAGCAATAATTCTATTGTATCTATGTTATTTAGAACAACATCATTATTAGATAATAATACATATTCACAGTCATCTTTAATCGCGGCTTTGATTCCTATATTGTTTCCTTTTGCAATGCCCCAGTTTTTAGACTCCGGAAAGAAGATGCATTGGAAAGATACTTCTTTTGATAATTCAATAGCTTTATTCAAACCATTATCCGAAGATGCGTTATCCACAACATATAGAATAAAGTCTTTAAAAGACTGCTTATCCAATGAGCGAAGGAAATCTTCAATTACTCTTTCGCTATTATAAAGCACCGTAACAATTCCTATCTTTGCCATTTTATTTATAAAGCCCTTTCTCCTTCATTTCTTCTATTGAAGCTTCATAGTTATCCTGCTGAACGGGTTGAGCATTTACCCAGTTCACAAACTGTTCGATACCTTTCTCGAATGACCATTTAGGTTTATATCCCAGAAGCTTTTCCGCCTTTGAAATATCCGCAAAATTATGTCGGATGTCACCCAGTCTATAATTGCCTGACACTTCTATCGGTACATCTATACCATAGAATCGTTTCAAGGTATTGGCAACTGTAAGCACATCAGTAGCCACACCGGTACCTACATTGAAAGCATGACCGGATATACCAGGCACAGTCATACCTAAAATCGTCGCGTCTACAATATCCTCAATATATACAAAATCTCGCGTTTCTTTACCATCTTCGAAAATATTGATACCATTTCCATTCTTAATTCTTGTAGAAAATATTGAAAGAATTCCGGTATATGGATTTGACAAGGACTGCCCGGGACCATAAACATTTTGATACCGGAATGAAACAGATTCAACGCCAATCCCTTTGCAAACCATATGTACTAATTGTCCTTGAACCTGTTTGGTAATGCCATATACCGATCCGGGATGAATTAATGAATCCTCAGTTGTCCCTACAAGTTTTAAGGGCTTTGTACATCCATCATACTTGACTGCAAAATCTCCTTTTGACATTGTATCATCAGCGCGTTCATCCGGATAAACGTATGTATTTAATTCATCACTCCAATAACGACCCTCTCCATATATTGCCCGAGATTCGGCAACTACAACTCGTTTTACAGAATGTTTATTGTTTGTCAGAATATCAAGAAGAATAGCCGTACCGCCTATATTAGTATTTACATATTTTTCAATTTCATACATAGATTGACCCGTACCTGTTTCAGCTGCAAGATGTAGCACCACATCAACTCCATTAATGGCTTTTAGCCAGTCCTCTCGTGAAGTCACACTTCCTTTTATGAATTTAACTTTCCCTTTAATACTTTGATACAAGGGTGATGTTACATCTGGATTGTCACCATGTATTTGAGGAGAAAGATTATCAAGAACAGTTACATCTATTCCTCGTGCTACTAGTTTTAATGCAACGTTAGATCCGATGAAGCCAGCTCCACCGGTAATCAATACTTTTTTCATTGTAATTTATTTATTTAAAGGTTCCGTCAGGATTGGTTTTACGCCATTCTTGACAATCGAAATCATATCTTTTTATTATTCTGGCAGGCATTCCTACAGCCACGCAATAATCTGGAATATCAGAAGTAACAACCGCATTTGAACCAATTACACAATGTTTTCCAATTGATGCTCCTAATACGCATACGTTAATACCCAACCATGATCCTTCTCCAATTCTTACTTCCTTACATATTGTTTCAATTGGTTGTCGTTTTATCGGAGTAGATGGATCCTCATAGCCATGTATATTGTCTGTGATATAAACTCGGTCAGCAGTAAGAACATGATCTTCCAGAACTATTGAAGAAACTGCAAAAATTTCATTGAAATGATTTAATGTACAATTATTTCCAATAACTAATTTAGGTGACTTACATTTAGATAATGCACAAGCACCTAGATGAACACCTTTTAAAATTGTCACATTTTTACCAACAATAATATTATTTGCGCCAATTATATTAATTGGTCTATCAATCAAGGTATTACATCCCACATGTTTCAATTTTAACTTATAATAAAAACAATTGATAATTCTATAAATTTTTTTAATAATCGCCCCCAAAAGATTCATATAGTTCTATTTAATAAAACCAACAACTTTTTCCTTTAAATGTATAGTTAATATTTTTAGGTCTATCACCTACCTTCTTTGCCGGAATTCCTGCTACAACCTCATATTCTCCAACATCTTTTGTTACAACAGCACCAGCACAAACTACAGCTCCTTTCCCAATCTTAACACCCGGCAAAACGATGACATTGCAACCTAACCATGCTCGATCTCCAATCTCTACATTTAAAGGTCGATCAAAGGTACATTCAAAATTAGGATCTCTATGATTATGTTGAAGAGTATAAATTGACACATTGCTGGATAAATTTACATTTTCGCCTATTGTCAAACCTTGTCTCGCATCTAATAGAGCATTATCTCCTATAATAGTTCCAGCACCTACTTTTAAATATTGTGGATCTCTTAATTCTGTTCTAAAATGAAATATTACATTTTCACCCATATCCACTCCTAATAAGATATAACATAGTTTACGAATAGTATGAGAGGGAATTAAGCCTATTCTCCAGATTACCCAACGGCTAATACCATTTCTTGTAATTCTTTTTAATAATAGAAATGGTATTGCTAAAATCATGTTAATATGGGATGAATGTTTCTTATAATTCGCATACAATCCCATCAATGGTAAAAATATTGCAATCAATATAGGAACCCATATAAGAGCTATAGTGATTACAAGAAGCCAAATTTCAATAAATAAAATATATGACATATTCGTATAGTCCTAACTTTATATAATTCATAATCAAATTATTGACCTTATAAAATAAATTTAATTCCTTTTATTTCCAGATTTTCAATATTAGCTGTCAAAAATACTGGATCATTTTCCCACCATTGCGACTTTAAAATTGCATCAATATCTTCATTCTTATGACGATATCTAATTATTTTAGCTGGGACTCCTGCCACTATTGCAAAAGGAGGGACATCCTTTGTAACGACAGCACCAGCACCAACGACAGCACCTGTACCGATTGAAATACCATCCATTATTAACACATGACTACCGACCCAAACATCATGACCAATTACAGTAGAATACTTCGAATTACCAATTTTCTTATATGGATCGTATGAAAGTGGAAGCGTACTAGAGAAAAGATTCCATCCAAGTTGACGCTTAGTATCATAAAAAAAGGCTGGATGGGTTGAAATTGTATTTAGGGGATGATGTCCAAGTCCTGTTGTCACATTATCTGCTATGCTACAGTAATTACCTATTTTACTTCCTATCAATCTTGTATTATGACTTATATAGGATCCTTTTCCAATATAACAATTAACAAGTGAAACAGAATTTCCAATCATATTAAAGCCTTCAAAGATAGTACTACGAATTTCCGAATTCTTTCCTATAATTCGAATTTGATTCTTCCATTTTAGTTTTTCTCTAAAACTGGATAGAGGGAAAATAATATTCTTTAGCTTCTTAAGATTATTTTTTATTAACATTTTCTAAAATTTCTTTTTTATATTGCAATGTTAAAAAGGCACAAGGAATAAGTAAAACAAATGCCATTGAATAAGGAATTCCTATAATTCCAATCCATTTACTCATAGGGATTGCAATAGGAATAAAAACTACAGCTGCTGCTATCATAGTAATCAGTGCTGTGTTCAAATGACCGACTCCATTTACGTAAGAACTAAATAAATTCGTCCACATAAATACAGACATATATATCGCTACAGCAATAGAAAGAGAATATGTTATATTAACTTCCGAACCAATCCACAACTTGAATACAAATTTAGACGATAAGATCAACAATACCGACACTACAATTGTTAGACACCATATTTTAACCATTTTATTAATTGACTTCTGAATCCACATATAATCTTTCCGGGCATAAGCGTCAGTTATTGCCGTCCATAAGGGATTGATTATTATAGTGAAAATCATTACTACGACGTTAAAATACTTATAAGCTATATTATAAGGTGTAACATCCGCAGGCGAAAAAACTTTAGATATTATAATATTGGAGGTTGAAAAAATGACAAGACATGATAATTGCAGTAAGAAAAACTTAATTCCCAATCCTCCCAAAGACAATGCTTCAACAATTCTAACCGAAGAGAGACATGGGGCGATATCAGTATACTTTTTATAAAACGTTAACGGATAAGCCAATATATATACAATAAGAGGAGATACTGAAACTGCAATTGCGACTTTCATTAGGCTTGGCACTGACGTTTTATATAAAATAAATACCCAGATGAATGCCAATAATGACCCAAGAAAAGTCAAAAAATTATTTATCCAGGCATTCTGAAATGATAAATGAATTACGCCAACTGTCTTTAATACAAAATTCGCACACACACATATGATAACAATGTTTATGACTTCTCTTAAATTTGACACGGATTTATCAACATTTAAAAATCTATTCCAATCTATATAATGACTTGATAATAATGCCACGACACACAAGATAATAGCGACAATAGACAATAATGCAAACGTTGAGCTAACATATATTCGTCCTTTCCTCATATCATTATTAGCTATAGACTCCGCAAGCTTATTTCTTAAGCCGTTTCCAAGCCCCATATCAAAATAATTTATCCAATTAAGAATGGAAAATATCGTCAGCCATATACCATATTCATATTCACTCAAGTATTTAAGTGTGACAGGCACCATCATCAATGAAACAATAATACCACCACCTTTCACTCCGAATGAATATATGACATTGCGATTAATTTTACGCGTTCGCAAGTCTTGATTATTCCAAAACTTATTTATCTTTTCTATCAACTGCATTATACCCCTACGCTCCGAATATGGACATTATTGTTTCTATAAATCTCGAATAATACTTATACCGTAAACCCTATGAATACACGCATATTTCTAAGAGCCTGTCTTGAATTAACAAATGTTTAACCTTAAGGCACTATAAAACCCTCAATCAGAGTGTTTATAGAAGAAAAAAAACGATTAATATGCATATAATAAGCTTCTATCAGACACATCTGACCGAGGGTCAATGGTCTTATATAAACAAAGTATTCTTTGAAAATGATTGCCGCCACCGTAAAAATTCTCTCCGCTCCATCTTTGAGGCCATTCTCTTCATTATGGTCTCCAGGTGTCAGTGGCGGATGTAGCCAAAAGACTTTTCGAAATGGAAGACGGTATACTGGCATTTCTCCAAATGGAGAAAGGACGGGCGTATAGAACTCTGTATTGAAAAGATGATAATGAAGATAAGGAGAAAACGAAAACAGTCTGATGTTCCAACTGTAGGAGCACTTGATGCTCAAAGCGTCAAATGGGATAACCATAAGAGTGCCAACGGCTTCGATGCGAACAAACGCATCAAGGGGATAAAGCGCAGCATCGTTGTGGACCGCAAAGGATTTATCCTCGGAAGATGTGTTGACTCTGCTGGTATCCATGATTCCAGGCTCGTACACAAACTTGTAGGCAGAACCAAAGATATATGGATAACCATCAAGAGGATTCTTGCTGACCGAGGTTACAGAGGGGAAATTATTGATGCAGTAAAGAGGGATTTCGACATTGAGCTTGAAGTCAGCAATACGCCAAACGGAATCAAAGGCTTTACTCCAAAACCGCTCCGCTGGGTTGTAGAGCGTACTTTCGCATGGCTCGATCGTTTCCGTAGACTCTCGCGAAACTACGAGCAGACTGATGAATCCGCCGAGGAAATGATTGATTTTGCAACTATTAAGCTTCTGCTTAATCATATATAATTGTTAACTACATTAAATTCAAGACAGGCTCTTAGAATTTGGTAAGCTGTCGGAAGATGGCATCTTCCATTATCTTTGCATCCTGGTCGTGTCCTTCGAGTAGCACGGGAACCGATTGCCTGAATGGCTGCGGCATCGCCATGTCATCACCATGGGTAAAGAACAATACGTTTTTACGTTTCTCTTTCTTTACAATTTTCAGTAGACCCTGAATATATTGAGATTCTTCATAGTCAGGTGTCAGTAACACCACGATGAGTCGTGAGGTCCTTATCTGTTCGGTCAAGGTTTCAATCAGTGTTCGAAAGATTATATCTGATGTGGGATAACATACACACCCTTCTTTCCGCAACCTTTGTCTCACTTCAAGTATTAATTCCTCATCGACTTTTCTATTTATGAAAAACACCGGTCCTTTTTTATGCAGCCTTACCATCAACATTACGAGAATCTGAACAAGCGTTGCAGCAACAGCCACTCCTATAACACCGAGCAACAGCTTGGGAAAATAGTCTTTCGAAAACTCAGACTGCATGTAAATTAACATTATCACTGATGCTCCCGTGAATATCAATCCGGTAAGATACAATAATTTACTTTTCATAGCTTCTAAGATTGCGGTATTTCAATATTCATGGTGAAAGCCATTATCAGATACAGGAGTCCCATAATGTCAGGGAATACTATGCCAGCACCAGTTTTCAATCTGTTCTGTCCCGTAATAATATCTCTTTCCCAACCAAACCTTCTAACTATCGTCATCAGAGCTATCAGTCCGAAAAGCATTATTACGAGATACACTACAAGGCGCATTATTATCTCCGTGCCTGCATTCAACAGCTCTGGTTGAAGTTTAATATTGAGGGCAACTATTGATATCTTACTCACCAATATAAAGATGGAAGTTGTTATCAGATTTGGTCCGATGGCGAAATCTTCTTTGTCGAGGAATCGCATCGATTCTTTCTTGGAACATGCCTTTATCAGCATTGTCAGCAATACTGTGAAAAGCGGCAGCCAGAAAAACCTGAAGACTGAACCTGATATGAATTCGATCATGAATTGTTAAGCGCTCAGAGCTGGATCAGCACAGGCTCGGCAGCGGCGCATTCCTCCGCGAAGTCGCGGAGCACGGGGAGATTGATGATGCAGGAGTTGAAACCTACACGCTTTAACAAAAGTATGCAGCAAAGCTTGTGAAGACGCAGGCTGCAACCATATAATTTATCAAATTGTTCCTTGTAATTTACGCCATTGAGGATTCCGCCGTGAAGCAGACGGTTGCGCGTGTTGATGGCTTCTTTATCTGTTTTTGATAAAGGATATCCATAATTTACGAATGGATCGGTAAGTTTGCCGCTGTTGGTAACGCCATTGAGATTGTTAAGGCGGTTGCCAAGTATCTTTAAGGCTTCTTGGTCAATCTTGCCGGCAGCTTCCGCTTCCTCTAATATTTTTTGAAAAGCAGGACGGATGATTCTGTTAAACGTATCCTTATCCACAGGCGTCGAGGATGTGTTTCCCTGCTCTTTAAGCAAAAAGGAGGTGAGACACTCCAGTGCTACGGCATACAGTGCTGTCTGATATTCGAGTGCCACTGTTGATGCCTCAAGAATAATGCAGGCTGCTCTGCGCAATTCTTCGTGAGCATATATCTCGTTAACCATCCCGGAATAGGAATCCATCTGAAGCCAGTCAACGATGTTGCCTACTATGCCTCCGGGGGCTACCTCTGCATCAGCATACGAGTTATTTTTGCCATTTTTCAGAATGTCGTGAAGCCAATACATGTTGGTAGTAAAAATCGGATACTGTCCCTTGATGGAGGATCGCAACTCCATATAGTATATCCCCTGCGGCGCAGTGAATGTCGCATCCGCATAACAAAGTATGTATGCTTCGTCAAGCGTTATTCGGTCTGTGAAGAAACCGAGGCTGAGTTGAGCGGCAAATGCGTATTCGTTGAATTCTTCAACAGTGCTTTCAAAATACGCTTCACAAACGAGATAATACTGATTCTCAAATTTGTAGGGATATAGATGAAAGATTCCTTTATCTTTGAAATTCACTTCCAGCAAACCCAGTGAGGAATACCATCCCCCGTTTGGATATCTTTCTTCATAACCCCACGTATGGAACGTATGCACCCAGTCGAAACGTTCAAGAGGTTGCACGGAGCGCAGAAAATGCGGTTTGTTCCAGTCTATGTCCGCTGAATAAAACCTGTTGATGCTGATTGAAGCTTCCTGGAATTCATCGGTAGTAAATTCATTGCTTGCGCTCAGGAAAGAGACCATTTCCGGCACAACATATTTCTTTCCTTCTTTGCAGAAACTGAATTCCGGCATATCATCATAAGGCCGCCGGTTCCATACCTCCCGCCATGATGCCTTACAGTCAATAGCCACACCTATTTCCTGCTCCACGAGGCGAGCCTCGTCTACCGCGACAGGACATCCCACGAAGTCTCCGACCTCGCCATTGTAGAGATCTTTTATATACCTTAGTGTGGTTAGTATGTCTTTCTGAATTGCGCCCATCTTCTACTAAACTCACGCGGTACAAGCAATATAAAGGATATGTATTCTATGCTCCACAAATTTCAGAAGAATTTTACGAAAGGTTTTGTAGCTTATCGTAGAGGTAGGGAAGATCCTCGGTATATACGTTGTAGAGCTGTTCGGTATTTATCTGATAATATCCATGAACAAGGATATGTCGCATTCTTATTATCTGCTTCCACGGTATGTCGGGATGAGAATCGGTGAATTCGTGTGTCAACTTATACGCAGCCTCCCCAATGATTTCTATATTCTTAACCACAGCATAAAAAAGCATTGAGTTATTCTCCAAATCTTTTTCTGATTTGCCTGCCATAAATTCATTTACACGATTGATTGATTCAATCATGTGTTGGATTCTCAATGGATCACGGTCAGTTTCTCTCATAGATCAAGACTCTTGAGGAGTTTATCGATTGGCGAAGCTCCGGATAAATTGAATTTTCCGGCACAAGATCCACTTTCCGGTGGAGTAGCTGCTCAAGACGCAGCAATATATCAGCATGGCGCAATAAACCTACCTTTGCATCACGATCGAATTGAACCAATATGTCGACATCGCTATCTGCTCGCTCTTCTCCACGGGCAAACGAACCGAACAGCCATGCCCTCACTATCGGTTCCTTTGAAAAGAATTTCTTTAATATATCAAGATTTATTGCAATCATGATGCAAATATAGGTATTTATTCTTTTCGAACCAAGTTACTGAGGCAAAAGTTCGCGACGGGTAAAGCCGAGGAAGTCGGCTTTGGCGAGGAAGCGGCGGTAGGATTCGCGGGTGTCGAGGTCGAGGAGCGAGGGATCGGCAACGAGGTTGGCGGCGACCCAACGTTGCTTGCGTTCGTAAGCCTCCTTTTTGCCGCGGGGATAACATCCGCTGAGGTTGTCGGCGATAAGTTGCATCAGGCGGCTGTAGTTTTCCGCCGGCGATACGTTGCGGAATGTGTCGTGAAGATTCAGTTCCCTCGTCCACGCCGTCTTCAGTCTGTAATAGGCGGAATAATACTGCGGATCAACAGCTGCGGCATTCGCACGTACCTTGGGCGCTATCATCGCGTAGATCTCGGCTTCGGAGATGGCTGCGTTTCCTGCCATCCATGACTCAAAAAACCGACGCATCATGTCGTCTCTGAATTTCTGCGACGGCATCTCATGAAAACCGACACGATAGAGCATATCGTAATACGTTGTCAGCCGGTACAGATGCTCGGGAGCGGCATCCTCAATCACGCCTTTCAGTTCGCGAGTGAAGTCTCGGATCTCTGCGCACAACGCCCGCTCTTCGCGCGAAGGCACGTGTCCGTCGATATGCAGACATCCAGCCGCTTGCGCGCGCTCCATCAGCCTGTGAGCCGCCTCAATAATGTGGAATGTGGAATGTGAAATGTGAAATTCCTGAGACATAAGGTCCAATTAGACATTAAACATTTAAAATTACACATTAAATCTTGGTAACGTCCGCGGGATTGATCGTGACGCGCGCGCAACCGAATATGTCGATACGCACCATCAATTCGCTTTTGCCGTTTGATTCTATTATCTCCCCTTCGAGTCCGCGCAATCCCCCTCTCACAACCTTCACCTTATCCCCTTTGCTGTATACTGCTGAGACAGTCACCTCTCCTTCGGCATTGCCAAGCATGAAACGCAACGTCTGAATCTGGGAATCAGGGATAACAGCCAACGGATTACCTACCCGATTCGG
This sequence comes from uncultured Porphyromonadaceae bacterium, assembly GCA_902495075.1. Lineage (GTDB taxonomy): Bacteria > Bacteroidota > Bacteroidia > Bacteroidales > Muribaculaceae > Lepagella. The sequence goes on along the minus strand of CABUVO010000002.1, from coordinate 123,566 downwards.
ATTGCAACCCGCTTTGTTGGTCATAAAACGGTTGATGTAGGGGAGTTTCACGATCTCGCGTCGTTCCGGCTCGGTACAATGGATAAAGATAGTTGCAGGAATTACCACGCGTTCAATCTTCTTGCGTCGTCCGTTACGCCAGATTCGGAGTTCCTCTTGAGTTGGGAGATAGAAAGGTACGCCTTCATCCACGAGCTTTTCAGCCACGGATTTCTCCGTATTATTCTTCACGATAGCCACAAACCAGTGGCTTCGCGGCACGCCTACGGCGTCGCCAACGCCCAATGTCGCTGCCGCCGCATCAAAATCTGATCTCGCCTCAACCTTTTGCGGAATCTCCATACTCACAATCTCCACATCAGAGATATACAAGTCAAAAACATCCTTCCCCCATCTATCCAGTGCCATAAAGCACTGACAACCATCCTTATACACAAACTTCTCTTAAGTATCTCTCGGCAAGAGATACTTATTTCGATTGCAAAATTAGCGATTTCATTCCAATTGACAAAATCCTATCCACTATATCTCGCCTTAATCCCGTTTTCTTTTATTAATCGCCATTTCATTTTTGCCGTATCTGCTTTTATCCTGATTATGATTTCGCTTGCATAATCGCGTTTGCCTGAGGTTATTCGCCCTTGTCCTACGGATGGTAGCGTCTGCCCTGAAGGTGTTCGCTCCTACCCTTAAGGAAAACTGCGTATGCTCTGAGAATGGTCGCATTCGTCATGAGGATAGTCGCGTCAACCCTCGAAGATACTCCATAAAAATCAATATCTTCGAGGGCAGACGCTACCCCATAAAAATCAATATCTTCAAGAGCAGACGCAATCACACAAGATAGTCAACATCGAAAAGGGTTGGAATAGTATTATGATTTTAGCAGCATTCACTGCAAAAATAAGTATCTCTTGCCGAGAGATACTTATTTTTTTGTCATCACTGTGCCGACGCAGCAGCGGAGGTGGGATAGGGGAAACCTTCGGTGGCGGGAGTGCGTCAGTGCGCCGCGGCGCGAAGCAGAGGGCGGATCTCGGCGTCGAAGATGCCGCGCGAGAAGATGCGGTAGTGGAAGTTCGAGCTGCGGTTGAAGGCTTCGCTGTGGTGCATCACGAAGTCGTTGCGATCAAACTGCGCTTCTATCGCCTTCCTGTCGGCATCCTCTTCGGGCAGTGTTATCCCGAGATCTCTGTATGCCTCTTCAATCTCACCCCATTCATTTTTCCAGTCTTCTATCTTAGGATTGCGTATACCCTTGACACTCCTAACAAACGCATTGAAATATTTATCTTCCGGTATGATTCCCTCTTTTATCAGCGACAGGTTCACGCGATAGAAATTTCCCCGATAACCGGTAGGTTCGTATAGCGGTCCACCGAAATCAGCGGTTTCCGCGAGTTCGGAATCGAGATATGCCTTCGCTGCTTTCTTATCTTTAAGAATATGTCCCGGTCCATAATTATCCTGCATAAAGTTCTTATACACATCGCGATAATGCGATTCCGGATAATCGTTAAGCTGCCTTACAATCGCCCATTTGATTGAATCCGCACGTGATTGCGCAAATACCCTGCTCTCAAAGCTTAAAAACGCTGCCATTAAAGCAATAGCCGATATATATAATTTAAAATTTTTCATCATTCGGTAAATAAGTAATTTAAGTTTCGCAAGCTTCAAGAACTGCGCACTGCGCGATAAACTTATAAACCGCGTGCTGCGCAATTAAACTTTTAAACTTCACCTTTCCCTTGCAAAAGGTGAATGTCATATTATGAGAAACGTAAAAAAGGGTGACTGCGTGTATGCAATCACCCCTTTTTCGAATATCTGTTTTAAGATTACTCTGCTTTGGGTTCTTCAGCTGCGGGAGCTTCCTCTGCTTTGGGAGCCTCAGCTGCGGGAGCCTCAGCGGGAGCTGCGGCTTTCTTAGAGCGAGAGCGGCGTGTAGTCTTGGCTTTCTTGGGAGTTGCAGCCTCGAGCATGTTCTCATTGAAGTCAACGAGCTCGATCATGCACATCTCTGCGTTGTCACCGAGACGGTGACCGGTCTTGAGGATGCGGAGGTAACCGCCGGGACGGTCAGCCACTTTCTCTCCGATAACTCCGAAGAGCTCCTTCACTGCCTCTTTATTCTGAAGATAGCTGAACACGAGACGGCGATTTGCCATATCGTCTTTCTTCGACCGTGTGATCAGAGGCTCGGCATACATGCGGAGAGCCTTTGCCTTAGCCACAGTCGTGAAGATTCTCTTATGCTGGATAAGAGCGATCGCAAGGTTAGAAAGAAGGGCCTCGCGGTGTCCTTTCTTGCGACTGAGGTGGTTGAATTTTTTATTATGTCTCATGGGGAATTAGTCTTTATCTAATTTGTATTTCGAAATATCCATTCCAAAGGAAAGGTGAAGCTTGTCAAGAAGCTCGTCGAGTTCGCTGAGCGATTTCTTTCCGAAGTTGCGGAATTTGAGAAGATCCGTCTTGTTGAAGCCTACGAGTTCGCCGAGTGTCTCCACTTCTGCGCTCTTCAGGCAGTTGAGGGCACGCACCGAAAGATCCATGTCCACGAGCTTGCTCTTGAGGAGCTGACGCATGTGAAGCACTTCCTCATCGAATTCCTCGGGAGCATCCTCCTGGGGAGCTTCGAGAGTGATTTTCTCATCGCTGAACATCATGAAATGCTGGATCAGAATCTTTGCAGCCTCTTTCAATGCCTCTTTCGGCATGATAGAGCCGTCGGTGGTGACTTCCATCACCAGCTTCTCATAGTCGGTCTTCTGCTCCACGCGGTAGTTTTCCACCGAGTATTTCACATTCTTGATCGGGGTGTAGATGGAGTCGATGGCGATCTCATTGAGTTCGCTGCCAGAGAGAAGCTCACGGTTTTCATCGGCTGGCACCCAACCACGACCTTTATTGATGGTGAAATCCATCTTGAAGCTTGCCGCAGAGTCGAGGTGGCAAATTACCAGCTCGGGATTGAGCACCTCGAATCCGGAAAGAACCTTACCCAAGTCGCCTGCAGTGAACACATCCGTTCCCGACACGGTCACCGATGCTTTCTCGGTTTCGTGATCTTCAGTGATCTGCTTGAAACGAATCTGCTTGAGGTTAAGAATGATGTTTGTCACATCTTCCTTTACTCCCGGAATCGTGTCGAGCTCGTGAGCTACTCCATCGATGCGGATTGAGCAGATGGCGAAACCGCCAAGCGACGAAAGAAGAATGCGACGCAGGGCGTTGCCGATAGTCTGTCCATATCCCGGCTCGAGCGGACGGAATTCAAATTTTCCGAAGGAGTTGCTCGATTCAAGCATAACCACCTTATCGGGTTTTTGAAATGCTAAAATTGGCATGGGTATTTAATGTTTATTATTTAGAATATAACTCGACGATCAACTGCTCCTTGATAGTCTCGGGAATGTCCTCACGCTGGGGAAGGTGAAGGAACTTGCCGCCCTTCGCGTTCTCATCCCATTCGAGCCAAGGATATTTGCTGTGATTGAAACCAGAAAGCGCATCGGCGATAACCTCAAGCGATTTTGATTTCTCGCGCACAGCCACTACATCTCCCGGGAGAACCTTATAGGAGGGGATATTGACCGGTTTGCCGTTTACTGTGATGTGCTTGTGAAGCACGAGCTGACGTGCAGCAGGGCGGCTGGGAGCAATACCCAGACGATACACCACATTGTCGAGGCGGCTTTCCAGAAGCTGGAGAAGCACCTCACCGGTGATGCCCTTGGTGCGGGCAGCTTTCTCGAAGAGATTGCGGAACTGACGCTCTAACACGCCATAAGTATATTTAGCTTTTTGCTTCTCGCGGAGCTGAAGACCATACTCTGAGGTCTTGCGGCGGCGATTGGCGCCATGCTGTCCCGGCGGATAATTTTTCTTAGCCAGAACTTTGTCATCGCCGTAGATGGGCTCGCCAAACTTACGTGCGATCTTGGTTTTTGGACCTGTGTATCTTGCCATTTTGTTTTTTCTTTAATTAAAGCGGCCCTTGAGCCCCGGATCCCTTAGCGCAGCCGCGACCGTCGAAAGGAAGTGTCGAAAAGACGGTCTATTCGCATTCAGGATCAGGCTTGCGGACTCAGTTGGATTATAATGCTTGTTATCGCGATTATTATCTGCGGATCAGACTCTTCTCCTTTTGGGAGGACGGCATCCGTTGTGGGGAAGCGGAGTAACGTCTACGATTTCTGTCACTTCGATTCCAGCACCGTGAACCGTGCGGATTGCGGACTCACGACCGTTGCCCGGACCTTTCACGTATGCTTTCACCTTGCGCAGACCCAGGTCATATGCGACCTTGGCGCAATCCTGTGCTGCCATCTGAGCTGCATAAGGTGTGTTCTTCTTGGAGCCTCTGAAGCCCATCTTGCCCGCTGAAGACCAGGAAATCACCTGACCCTCGCTGTTGGCCAGACACACAATGATGTTGTTGAAAGAGCTATGCACGTGGAGCTGACCTTGGCCATCTACCTTGACATTCCTCTTTTTAGCTGCGACTGTCTTTTTTGCCATTACTTTAATTATTTATTACTTAGTAGCTTTCTTCTTGTTAGCGACTGTTTTCTTGCGTCCCTTGCGTGTGCGGGCGTTGTTCTTTGTGCTCTGACCGCGCACGGGAAGACCGATACGGTGACGGATGCCGCGATAGCAGCCGATATCCATCAGTCGCTTGATGTTCAACTGGATTTCAGTGCGAAGGTCACCCTCCACCTTGTAGTCATGCTGGATAACCTCACGCACGGCTGCTGCCTGCGCGTCGGTCCAGTCTTTAACCTTTATGTCGCGGTCTACACCTGCCTTGCTGAGGATGGTGTTGGCTGCGCTTCGGCCGATGCCGAAGATGTAAGTCAAGGCGATTTCGCCTCTTTTATTCTGCGGCAAATCAACGCCGACGATTCTTACTGCCATATGGTATTATACAAATTTTGTGCAAAGTTAATAATCATAACGCCAAAATTAAAATTTTATCGAATAATTTTGACGTGACAGGCTGATTTTTCACCCTTTTACACCTTTTTTAGCGTTTTCGAGGGCTGTTTTCAGCTTGTCGGCGTATTATCCTTGACGAGTTTTAAATTTCGGATTCTTTTTGTTGATAACGTAAAGACGACCTTTGCGACGCACGATCTTGCTGTCGGCGCTGCGCTTCTTTACTGATGCTCTGACTTTCATATCTATTCTCTGTTTTTAGCTGAAAGGTTCCGGGTTATTTGTATCTGAATGAAATTCTTCCTTTGCTCAGGTCGTAGGGAGACATCTCCACTTTCACCTTGTCGCCGGGAAGTATCTTTATATAGTGCATCCTCATCTTGCCTGAGATATGGGCTGTGATTTCATGCCCGTTCTCAAGCTCTACCTTGAACATTGCGTTCGACAATGCCTCGAGAATAACACCATCTTGTTCGATTGCAGCTTGTTTTGCCATATTGATTATAGGTTTGATTGATTTATCTTACGCTTGCGCGGCTCCGGGAGCCTCTTCAATATATTTGAAAGTTGTCAGGATCTCGGGCTCGGTTGCATGGATGGCTATTGTGTGCTCGTAATGGGCAGACGGTTTGCGGTCGCGTGTGCGACACTGCCAGCCATCGTTGCTGATCACGATGTTCTTGCTGCCGAGATTGATCATCGGCTCTATTGCAATCACCATGCCGGGCTTGAGCAGCGGTCCGATGCCGCGGCGTCCGTAGTTGGGCACCTCCGGATCTTCATGCATGCTTTTGCCTATGCCGTGTCCGCACATCTCGCGCACCACACTGTAGCCGTGACGCTCGCAGTATGTCTGCACGGCGTTGGAGATATCACCGATCCTCTTGCCTGCCTTGGCAGCCTCTATTCCTTTATAGAGACTCTCCTTGGTGACCTTGAGAAGAGCCGCCGTCGCCTCGGGAATCTCCCCGACTGCGAAAGTATAGCAGCTGTCTCCATGATATCCGTTAAGCTCCGCCACGCAGTCGAGACCGACAATGTCGCCCTCCTGAAGTGTATAAGCCGACGGGAAACCGTGCACCACAGTCTCGTTAACCTCTATACACAGCGTGCCGGGAAAACCGTGATAACCCAAGCATGAGGGTTTACCCCCGTTATCGAGGATAAACTCTCTTGCAATGGTATCCAGTTTCAGGGTTGTCACACCGGGAGCGATCCATTTGGCGCATTCCCCCAGTGTGCGGCTCACCAAATCGCAAGCCCCCTTCATTATTTCCAGTTCCTCAGCTGTCTTGAGATAAATCATATCAATTTGCCAACGAGTTACAATTCTTTAAAAGGCTCCGCTGCCTGTGGTGCGGCCCTTGATGCGGCCATCCTTCATCAGACCGTCGTAATGACGCATCAGAAGGTGCCCCTCGATGATACGGAGGGTATCAAGAACCACGCCTACAAGAATCAACAGTGAAGTTCCGCCGAAGAAAGAGGCGAAGTTTCTGTTCAGGCCGCAGATATGGGCGATGGCGGGAAGAATTGCCACGATGCCCAGGAAGATTGAGCCCGGAAGCGTGATGCGCGACATGATGGAATCGAGATAATCCACTGTGGGTTTGCCGGGTTTGATGCCGGGGATGAAGCCGTTGTTGCGCTTCATGTCCTCAGCCATCTGCGCCGGGCGCACGGTGATCGCGGTGTAGAAATATGTGAACGCCACGATCATCAGGAAGTAGATTGCGTTATACCAGAATCCATACATGTCGGTCAGCGCGCCGAAGAAACCTGTGTGATTCGTGCTGAAGCCAACCAGAGTGATAGGGATAAACATAATCGCCTGGGCAAAGATGATAGGCATAACGCCGGCAGCATTCACCTTCAGAGGTATATACTGGCGTGCGCCGCCATACTGTTTGTTGCCCACTACCCGTTTTGCATACTGCACAGGCACCTTGCGTGTGCCCTGCACAAGCAGCACGGCTCCGGCGATTACGGCGAGCAGGATGATGATCTCAACCAGGAAGAGAACGAGTCCGCCACCCTGAGAGTTCATCAGTCGTCCGGTGAATTCCTGGATGAAAGCCTCCGGCAGACGGGCGATGATACCGATAAGGATGATGAACGAGATGCCGTTGCCGACACCCTTCTGGTCAATACGCTCTCCGAGCCACATGATGAACATGGAGCCGGCGGCAAGAACGATGGTCATGAAAGCCACAGTCCAGAAGCCCATCTCCACATGGCCTCCGGCAGCCTGAACCTGATATTTGAGGTTCATAAGGTAAGCCGGTCCCTGGAGCAAAAGAATCAGCACTGTGAGGTAACGGGTGTATTGGTTGAGCTTCATTCTTCCGCTCTCACCCTCTCTCTGCATCTTCTGGAACGCGGGTAGCACCATGCCAAGAAGCTGGATCACGATCGAAGCCGTAATGTAAGGCATGATACCGAGCGCGAAGATAGATGCCTGAGAGAACGCACCTCCCGAGAACATATCGAGGAGCTGCATCAGACCGTCGGCAGTGAAATTCTTAAGCGCCAGCAGTTCGTCGGGGTTGATGCCCGGCAGGACCACGTAGCATCCGAAACGATAGATGATCACCAGCAGCAGCGTGATGCCGATGCGTTTGCGGAGATCCTCAACGCTCCAGATATTCTTTATTGTTTTAGTAAATCCCATTGTTAATTGTCGTTATTTTTTGATTACGGTTCCACCGGCAGCCGTGATGGCTTCCTCTGCCGACTTCGAGAAGGCATTGGCCTCTACTTCGAGAGCCTTTGTCACTGCGCCGTTGCCCAGCACCTTGACAAGAGCTTTCTTAGAAACAAGACCAGCCTCACGAAGGGTGTCGACCGTGATCTTGGTCAGGTTCGTGGCAGCAGCCAGAGCCTCAAGGGCGTCAAGATTGATTGCCTTGTATTCAACGCGGTTGATGTTCTTGAAACCGAACTTCGGAACGCGACGCTGGAGCGGCATCTGACCACCTTCGAAACCTACCTTGTGAGAATAACCTGAACGAGATTTTGCACCCTTGTGACCGCGGGTCGATGTGCCGCCGTAACCCGAACCGGGACCGCGGCCTACTCGTTTGTCACCCTTGTTGCTGCCGGGAGCCGGCTGTAAATTATGTAGTTTCATTGCGTTTCTGTGTTTTTAGAGTTTTGTCACTTCAACTAAATGATGAACCCTCTTCACCATTCCCATCACAGAAGGAGTGTCCTCCTTGATTACGGAATGATTCATCTTGCGGAGACCGAGAGCGTCGAGAGTGAGTTTCTGCACTTTCGGAGCGTTGATGCGGCTCTTTATCTGAGTGATTTTTATCTGTGCCATGTCTGCTTCTTATTTGCCGTTAAACACTTTTTCTACCGACACGCCACGGTTCTGAGCCACCTGCGCCGGGCTGCGGAGCTCATCAAGAGCTGCGATAGTAGCCTTCACGAGGTTGTGGGGGTTCGAAGAACCTTTTGATTTTGCGAGCACGTCGGTCACGCCTACGCTCTCAAGCACAGCACGCATAGCGCCACCAGCCTTCACTCCAGTACCCTCGGAAGCAGGCTTGAGGAAGATGCGTGAGCCGCCGAACTTGGCGCTAACCTCGTGAGGAATTGTGCCTTTGTGCACGGGAATCTTGATGAGGTTCTTCTTCGCTGTCTCAACGCCCTTGGCGATAGCGGCGGTAACCTCATTGGCTTTGCCCAGACCCCAGCCGATCACACCGTCCTCGTTACCTACAACGACGATGGCTGCGAAGCTGAACGCGCGACCACCCTTGGTAACCTTCGTCACACGGTTGATGGCGACGAGACGGTCTTTCAATTCCAAATCATTTGTGGACTTAACTCTGTTATTTCTCTTTGCCATGATTCTAATTTAAAATTTAAGACCTCCCTTGCGGGCTGCATCGGCCAATGATTTCACTCTGCCATGGAAAAGATAACCGTTACGGTCGAAAACGACTGTCTCGATACCCTTCTCCTGGGCTTTCTTTGCTATCTCTTCACCGACCTTGGCGGCAACCTCAGTCTTTGTGCCTCCCTCAAGACCCTTTGAAGACGCTGCGCAGAGCGTTGCGCCGGCGAGGTCGTCGATAAGCTGCACATAAATTCCCTTGTTGCTGCGGAACACGCTCATGCGCGGACGCGCTGCAGTGCCGGAAATTTTGCCGCGGATGCGGTTCTTAATCTTATTTCTTCTTGCTATTTTGGATATCATAGTTCCTCAATTTTTATTTGGCGTTAGCCGATTTTCCACTCTTACGACGGATGATCTCACCGACAAACTTAATACCTTTACCCTTGTAAGGCTCAGGCTTGCGAAGCGAACGGATCTTGGCGCACACCTGACCCAGAAGCTGCTTGTCGCTGCTTTCGAGTATGATGAGCGGGTTCTTGTTACGCTCTGTCTTCGCCTCTACCTTGATCTCCTTGGGGAACTTGATATAGATAGCATGAGAGAAGCCTAAGGCGAGTTCGAGAACCTGACCTGTGGCTGTTGCGCGGTAACCTACGCCCACAAGCTCCATCTCTTTCTTATAGCCTTCCGACACACCCACAACCATGTTGTGAACGAGCGCGCGGTAAAGACCGTGCATGGCGCGGTGCTCCTTGTCGTCGGTCGGACGAGTCAGAACCACGTGGCCATCCTCAACCTTAACTGTGATATCGGGGTTGACCTCCTGTGAGAGCTCCCCTTTCGGACCTTTTACAGTCACTACATTGTCTTTCACCTGTACGGTTACGCCGGCAGGTATCTCAATGGGTGCTTTACCTATTCTTGACATAATACCTCCTTTTTAATAAACGTAACACAATACTTCGCCACCGATCTTGCGCTCTTTAGCCTCTTTGTTGGTCATCACGCCCTGTGAAGTTGAAAGGATCGCGATACCGAGTCCGTTGAGCACACGGGGCATCTCTTTGTAACCTGTATACTGGCGCAGACCCGGACGTGAAATGCGGTGAAGATTCTTGATTGCGTTCACCTTGTCGACCGGATCATACTTCAAGGCTATCTTGATGGTACCCTGGGGGGTATTGCCCTCCTCAAACTTGTAGTTGAGGATATAGCCCTGCTCGAAAAGGATCTTTGTGATCTCCTTTTTCATTTTGGAAGACGGAACCTCCACCACGCGGTGTCCTGCGCGGATGGCGTTTCTCAATCTTGTCAAATAATCTGCTATTGGATCAGTCATTTTTTAGATTGTTAAATTGATTCAGATATACTGAACAATATTTAATACTCTCTTTTTTTCTGTTTATGGTCGGAGCCAGAGGCTGCCGGTAACCATTGATTACCAGCTTGCCTTCTTTACTCCGGGAATGAGGCCTGCGCTTGCCATCTCACGGAACTGGATTCTGGAGATGCCGAACTGACGCATGTATCCCTTGGGACGGCCCGTGATTTCGCAACGGTTGTGAAGTCTCACCTTTGAAGCGTTCTTGGGAAGCTTCTGAAGCTTGGTGAGCGCCTCGTAGTCGATGTTGCCTTCAGCATCAGCAAGAGCAGCCTTCTTAAGGGCAGCCTTCTTCTCGGCGTATTTAGCCACCATGCGCTGACGCTTTACCTCGCGGGCTTTCATTGATTCTTTTGCCATGTCGAATTATTTTTTGAAGGGAAGTCCGAATTTCTTGAGAAGTGCAAAACCCTCCTCATCGGTTCTTGCCGATGTCACGAAGGTGATGTTCATACCCTGGAGTTTCGGAACATTATCGATGTTGATCTCGGGGAAAATGATCTGCTCAGTGATGCCGAGGGTGTAGTTTCCTCTGCCGTCGAGCTTGGAGTTGATACCCTTGAAGTCGCGGATACGCGGAAGGGCAACCCTTACGAGGCGCTCCAGGAATTCATACATCTTGTCGCGACGGAGCGTTACCATCGCGCCGATGGGCATTTTCTTACGGAGCTTGAAGTTGGAGATATCCTTTCTTGAAAGAGTGGGTACCGCCTTCTGGCCTGTGATGGCTGTAAGCTCATTGATTGCTGTCTCGATCAGTTTCTTGTCCTGAGTTGCAGCGCCGAGTCCCTGGTTGATCACGATCTTCTCCAGGCGGGGAACCTGCATCACGGTGGTGTATTTGAATTCCTCCGTGAGCTCCGGAACTATTCTTTCCTTATAGTCTTTGCTAAGAGTTGTGCTCATTACTTAATCTCCTCTCCTGATTTTTTGGAATAACGTACCAACTTGCCGGCATCGTTAAGACGGCGACCAATACGGGTCGGCTTGCCGGTTTTGGGATCTACTACATTCAAATTTGAAATATGGATGGGAGCCTCCATCTTGATGATGCCTCCCTGCGGATATTTGGCGGTGGGCTTTGTGCTCTTCGACACCATGTTGACACCCTCCACAACGGCGCGGTTCTTCTTCACCAGCACCTGGAGCACGCGTCCTGTCTTGCCTTTGTCGTCGCCGGCGTTGACATAGACTGTGTCACCCTTCTTTATATGCAATTTTGCCATTTTTTACTTACGGTTTAAGACGATTAAAGAACTTCAGGTGCCAATGACACGATTTTCATGTTTGTGGCACGCAACTCACGGGCTACCGGACCGAAGATACGTGTGCCGCGGATCTCACCGGCGTTGTTAAGAAGCACGCAGGCATTGTCGTCGAAACGGATATAGCTTCCATCCGGACGGCGGATTTCTTTCTTTGTGCGAACCACAACAGCCTTCGATACCGTTCCTTTCTTCACATCTGAAGAGGGGATGGTGCTCTTCACTGTCACTACGATGATGTCGCCTACGCTGGCATAACGACGGCCTGTGCCGCCAAGCACATGGATACAGAGAGCTTCTTTTGCCCCACTGTTGTCCGCTACTGTCAATCGGGATTCTGTCTGGATCATGATTACTTAACTTTTTCGATGATTTCTACCAGTCTCCATCTCTTTGTCTTGCTCAACGGGCGGGTCTCCATCAGACGGACTGTGTCGCCTACAGAGCACTCGTTGTTCTCATCGTGAGCGTGATACTTCTTTGTCTTGTTGACAAACTTGCCGTAAATCGGGTGTTTCTCTTTCCACTTGATTTCAACTGTGATAGTCTTGTCACATTTGTTGCTCGAAACAACCCCGATTCTCTCTTTTCTCAAATTTCTTTTCTCTTCCATTTGTAAAATACTTTACGGGGATTACTTTACTTCAGAAGCTGCCTCCTTGGCGGCGGCGATTTCCTTCTGGCGCAACACTGTCTTCAAGCGGGCAATCTGGCGGCGATCCTTGGTGATCTTTGCCGGATTGTCGATGGGAGATATCGCGTGCGCTACTTTCAATTCACGATAAGCCTTCTCTGCCGCCTCTATCTGGGCAGCAAGTTCCTGAATGCTTAATTCCTTGATTTCTTCCTTTTTCATTTGTTAATTATTATTGACTGGATTCAGGCTTGCGCCCTCCTCGTTTTAAGCGTTCTGACAGTCAGCGTTTTAATATGCCGACACTCACGGCTTTAATGCAAGTTCCTCAGGATCATCTCACCTGCGAAACCCGCAAAAACCGCAATTCGACTGCAAAGATACTGAAAATATTGCGATTATAAAAATTTTTCACAATTTTTTTCAATATTACTGCTATTACCGCAGTTGCCGCAGTTACCGCAGTTGCAAGCAACAGCGGCTACGATTTGTCGCAATCCGGAGCCGCAAGCCGGAGCGACGGTTGCTCGCAACTGTCGCAAAAGATACAACTCGGTGAATCATTACCGCCGTTGCAAGCAACAGCGGCTACGATAGATATAAAAAAACGCCTTCGCATTTGTATGCCAAGGCGTTTTCTATCACAATAGAGATATTCTATTAAACATTCTGAGAGGGATCATAGTCGCGGCGAACCACGAACTTAGTGATCACCGGAAGCTTCTGGGCAGCCAGGCGAAGAGCCTCTTTGGCTACGTCATAGGGCACACCCTCAACCTCGATGAGGATACGTCCCGGAGTAACGGGCGCAACGAATCCCTCAGGATTACCTTTACCTTTACCCATTCGGACCTCAGCAGGCTTTTTAGTGATGGGCTTGTCCGGGAATATGCGGATCCAGATCTGACCCTGACGCTGCATGTAGCGGGTCACGGCGATACGGGCAGCCTCGATCTGGCGGCCGGTGATCCATTTGGAGTCGAGTGTCTTGATGCCGAACGAACCGAATGCAAGCTGATTGCCACGCTGGGCCTCACCCTTCATACGGCCTTTCTGCGAACGGCGGTATCTCGTTTTCTTAGGTTGTAACATGTTTCTTGAGCTTTTTTATCGGTTGTTGTTTTTCTTGTTGCGGAAACCACCCTTGCGACCGCCGCCCTGCGGACGACCTGTCTCTTTCTGACCAATGGCGTAAGTCGGAGTAAGCTCCTTCTTGCCATAGATCTCACCGCGGCAAATCCATACCTTGATGCCGATGATGCCGACTTTGGTAAGAGCCTCTACCAAAGCATAGTCGATATCGGCGCGAAGAGTGTGGAGCGGAGTACGGCCCTCCTTGAACATCTCGGAGCGAGCCATCTCAGCGCCGTTCAAGCGGCCGGATACCTGCACCTTGATACCCTCGGCACCCATGCGCATCGTAGAAGCGATAGCCATCTTTACTGCGCGGCGGTAAGCCACCTTGTTCTCGATCTGGCGGGCGATGTTTGAAGCCACGATCTCTGCGTCGAGCTCGGGGCGCTTGATCTCATGGATGTTGATCTGAACCTCTTTGTCGGTGAGCTTCTTGAGCTCTTCCTTCAAAGCGTCGACATCCTTGCCGCCTTTACCGATAATCATACCCGGACGAGATGTGCAGATAGTCACTGTCGCCATCTTGAGGGTACGCTCAATTATGATTCTGGACACGCTTGCTTTTGCAAGACGAGTGTGGAGATACTTACGGATCTTTGAGTCCTCAAGAAGGGTATCACCGTATTTCTTTCCACCATACCAGTTTGAGTCCCAACCGCGGATCACTCCGAGACGGTTGCTGATTGGATTAACTTTCTGTCCCATCTTTGCAAATTAAGCTTTTTCGTTATTAATTGTGTCCACGAACAATGTCACGTGATTAGAGCGCTTGCGGATGCGGTATCCGCGGCCCTGGGGCGCGGGACGAAGACGTTTGAGCATCGGAGCGCAGTCAACGAAGACTGTCTTCACGAAAAGCTCGCCTGCCTCTGCCTTGCGTTCATTCTTCTGCTCCCAGTTGGCGATAGCCGAACGGAGAAGTTTCTCCACTTTACGGGATGCCTCTTTATTGGAAAATTTCAGTATTCCGAGAGCCTTGAAAGCCTCCTGGCCGCGAATCATGTCGACCACAAGGCGCATCTTGCGCGGAGAGCTGGGCACGTTGTGAAGCTTTGCGAAATATTCGCTCTTGCGTGCCTCCTTGATAGCCTCGGCTGATTGTCTTTTTCTTAAACCCATTGTATGTTATTCTTATTTTTCTGAATTAATGATTCGGGCCATTATTTTTTCTTGTTGCCTGCGTGGCCGCGGAATGTGCGGGTGGGGGCGAATTCACCCAGCTTGTGGCCTACCATATTCTCGGTCACATACACCGGTATGAACTTGTTTCCGTTATGCACCGCGAAAGTGTGACCGACGAAGTCGGGAGAGATCATGGAAGCGCGGCTCCACGTCTTGATGACGCTCTTCTTGCCGCTTTCATCCATCGCTGCCACTTTCTTCTCGAGCTTAACGCTGATAAATGGTCCTTTTTTAAGCGAACGACTCATACTTGTCTCAATTAATCAAATTATTTTTTCCTTCTTTCAATTATATACTTCGAAGAATGCTTCTTCGGCGAACGGGTCTTCAAGCCCTTTGCATAGAGACCTGTGCGTGAACGTGGATGACCACCACTCTGACGGCCTTCACCACCACCCATCGGGTGATCGACAGGGTTCATAACCACACCACGGTTGTGGGGGCGACGACCCAGCCAGCGTGAACGGCCTGCCTTGCCGCTCTGCTCCAGAGCGTGGTCGGAGTTGCCGACAACGCCCACAGTGGCGCGACATGTCAGAAGCACTTTTCTTGTTTCTCCAGAAGGCAATTTGATGATTGCGTAATCACCTTCGCGTGATGTGAGCTGCGCGAATGTTCCGGCAGAACGCGCCATGCTGGCGCCCTGACCGGGACGGAGCTCGATACAATGGATCAGGGTTCCCACAGGGATCGCAGAGAGGGGAAGTGAGTTTCCTACCTCAGGAGCTGCGTCAGCTCCGCTGATCACTGTCTGACCTACCTCAAGGCCGTTGGGGGCGATGATGTAAGCCTTGGAACCGTCTTTATAATAAAGAAGCGCGATGCGTGCCGAGCGGTTGGGATCATACTCGATGCTCTTTACCGTTGCCGGTACGCCATCGTTTGTTCTCTTAAAGTCGATGAGACGCAATTTTCTCTTATGGCCGCCTCCACGATAACGTGTGGAGAGATGGCCCGAGGAGTTGCGGCCTCCGGTGGAGCGCTTCCCGACTGTAAGAGATTTTTCTGGTGTGGTAGCAGTGATTGTTCCTTTGAACACACCAATAACCTTGTGTCTTTGCCCAGGCGTAGTGGGCTTGAATTTTCTTACTGCCATTACTTTTAAATATTGCTATAATAGTCAATCTTCTGTCCTTCAGCCACAGTCACGTATGCTTTCTTGAAAGCTGCGCGCTGGCCGCGGATGAGCCCGCTCTTGGTGTAACGCTGTTTGCGTTTGCCGGCATAGCTCGATGTGTTAACTCTCTCCACGCGGACGTTGTAGAGCTTCTCTACGAGGTCCTTGATCTGGAATTTGTTAGCCTCGGGAGAAACGGCGAAGGTGTAGCAATTCTCCTTTTCGCTATAGGCTGTAGCCTTTTCCGTAACGATCGGTTTGATCTGTATATCCATTTCTAATTTCTCCTAAGATTAAAATTCATTCAAAATTGCCACACTTCCCTCTGTCACGAGAATTGCATCCGTGTTGAGGATTGTGTATGCATTCAGGTCAGTTGCCTGAGCCATGAGTGCGTTGGGCACGTTGCGGACTGAGAGAAGCACGTTGTCGTCCTTGTTGTCCATGACGAGAAGCACCTTCTTGTCCTCAAGTTTGAAGCCCTTGGCGAGATTAAGATAGCTCTTGGTCTTGGGAGCATCGAAAGTGAAGTTCTCAATTACGATGATCTTGTTGTCGTTCACGCTTGAAGTCAGCGCGATGCGACGTGCAAGAGCCTTAACTTTCTTGTTGAGCTTGGTGCGGTAATCGCGTGGACGCGGACCGAACACTGTGCCACCGCCACGAAGAAGCGGAGAATTGATGTCACCGCGACGTGCGCCGCCGCCACCTTTCTGGCGTCCGAGCTTGCGTGTCGAACCCGACACCTCGCTGCGCTCCTTGCTCTTGTGCGTGCCCTGGCGCTGATTGCCCAGATACTGCTTTACGTCGAGATAAATAGTGTGCTCGGCATTACCCTCGCTCAGATCGCGTGAAAACACCTCATCGTTGAGTGTAACTTTACGTCCGGTGTCTTCTCCTTTGATGTTATAAACTGCTACTTCCATTATTTCTCAACTAAAACGATTGAACCTTTAGGCCCCGGCACGGAACCCTTAATCATTAACAAATTGTGCTCCGGAAGCACTTTGATCACCTGAAGATTCTGAACGGTGACACGCTCGTTGCCCATCTGGCCTGCCATGCGGAGACCTTTGAACACCTTTGCAGGGTAAGAACATGCGCCGATTGAACCCGGTGCGCGGAGACGGTTGTGCTGACCGTGTGTGCTCTGGCCTACGCCGCCAAATCCATGGCGTTTCACTACGCCCTGGAAACCTTTACCTTTGGAAGTGCCGACTACATCGACAAAGCCTCCCTCCTGGAAAAGATCCACAGTCAGCGTTTCGCCAAGACCCGGCAGGGTCTCGAACGATTTGAACTCGGCCAAGTGACGCTTGGGGGTCACACCTGCTTTCTTGAAGTGTCCGGCTTCGGGCTTGGTAGTGTGCTTATCTTTCTTGTCGATAAAACCTACCTGAACTGCCTCATAACCGTCCTTCTCCAAAGTCTTGACTTGGGTAACCACACAAGGACCTACTTCGATAACAGTGCACGGAATATTTTTTCCGTCGGCACTGAAAACGGATGTCATTCCGATTTTCTTTCCTAATAATCCTGGCATTTCTTTTTTAACTATTTGTGGTCTTTGACGCTGCCCCGGTCTCCGGAATGTCCGGAGACCGCCGGCTGCATCGGTTTATTGTTTGTCTCTTTATTAAACTTTGATTGATACATCAACTCCACTGGGAAGCTCAAGCTTCATCAGGGCATCAACAGTCTTCGATGTGCTCGAATAGATGTCGATCAGACGCTGGAAGGATGAAAGCTGGAACTGCTCACGGCTCTTCTTGTTTACGAAAGTAGAGCGGTTCACTGTGAAGATACGCTTGTGTGTGGGCAATGGAATCGGGCCGCTCACAACTGCGCCGGTCGATTTGACCGTCTTTACGATCTTCTCTGCAGATTTGTCTACGAGATTGTGATCGTAAGATTTAAGTTTGATTCTGATTTTTTGGCTCATATTGTTGTTGACTATTTTATTTAAGTAAGTCCACGCGGCCCTGACATTCTGTCAGAACATTCTTCGCGATTGAATTGCTAACCTCTGCGTAATGGCTGAAGCTCATGGTCGAGGTGGCGCGTCCTGAAGTGATGGTACGGAGTGCTGTCACGTAACCGAACATCTCTGCCAGAGGAGCCTTTGCCTTAACGATGCGCGCACCGCTGCGGCTTGTCTCCATACCTTCTACCTGACCGCGACGCTTGTTAAGGTCACCGATCACGTCACCCATGGATTCTTCCGGAGTGACAACCTCAATCTTCATGATAGGCTCCATCAGCACCGGACCTGCCTTCTCAGAACCCTTCTTGAACGCCTGGATGGCGCAGAGCTCAAATGAGAGCTGGTCGGAGTCTACAGGGTGGAAGCTACCGTCGAGAAGAGTAACCTTAAGACGCTCTACGGGATAGCCGGCGAGGACACCATTCTTCATTGCAGTCTGGAAACCTTTCTGCACTGAAGGGATGTATTCCTTAGGCACGTTACCACCCTTAACCTCGTCGATAAACTGGAGGTTGCCCTCAAAGTCTTCGTCAGCGGGCTCGATGCGCACGATGATGTCGGCGAACTTACCGCGACCACCGGTCTGCTTCTTGAACACCTCGCGAAGCTCAACGGGCTTGGTGATAGCCTCTTTATATGTTACCTGCGGACGACCCTGGTTGCACTCTACCTTGAATTCACGACGCAGACGGTCGATGATGATGTCGAGGTGAAGCTCACCCATACCGCTGATCACAGTCTGACCTGTCTCCTCGTTGGTCTCCACGCGGAAGGTTGGATCCTCCTCAGCGAGTTTCTGAAGACCCACGCCGAGTTTGTCAAGGTCTTTCTGAGTCTTGGGCTCTACGGCGATACCGATCACAGGATCCGGGAACTCCATAGCCTCAAGCACGATGGGATGGTTCTCGTCGCAAAGAGTGTCGCCGGTGCGGATATCCTTGAAACCAACACCTGCGCCTATATCACCACAACCGATAACCTCTTTCGGGTTCTGCTTGTTGGAGTGCATCTGGAAGAGACGTGAGATACGCTCTTTCTTGCCTGAACGGCTGTTGAGCACGTAGCTTCCTGCAGGAATCTCACCCGAGTAAACGCGGAAGAAGCAGAGACGGCCCACATAGGGGTCAGTGGCGATCTTGAATGCAAGAGCCGACATCGGAGCATCGGGATCCGGTTCGCGGGTCTCGATCTCGTCGGTGCCTGGCAATGTGCCCTCAACTGCGCCTGCGTCGAGCGGAGAGGGAAGATAAGCGCAGACAGCGTCAAGAAGAGTCTGAACGCCCTTGTTCTTGAATGAAGAGCCGCAGATCATCGGGTTGATTGCCATTGAAAGTGTGCCCTTGCGGATGGCAGCCTTGATCTCATCTACAGTGATGGTTGAGGGATCATCGAAATATTTCTCCATGAGGTTCTCATCGAGCTCGGCAAGAGTCTCAAGCATCTTGTCGCGATATTCTTCAGCCTCAGCCTGGAGATTTGCGGGAATCTCCTCTACGCTGTATTCAGCACCCATTGTCTCGTCATGCCAGAAGATTGCCTTCATGGTCACGAGGTCAACAACGCCCTTGAAAGTCTCCTCCGCACCGATAGGAATCTGGATGGGGAGAGGAGTAGCGCCGAGCACTTCCTTCACCTGGCGCACAACCTCGAAGAAGTTGGCACCTGAGCGGTCCATCTTGTTCACATATCCGATACGGGGAACGTTATATTTGTCAGCCTGACGCCAAACGGTCTCACTCTGAGGCTCAACACCGCCCACTGCGCAGAAGGCAGCCACAGCGCCGTCGAGCACGCGGAGTGAACGCTCAACCTCTACAGTGAAGTCAACGTGCCCCGGAGTGTCGATCAGGTTGATTTTGAATTTGTCGTCGTTATATTTCCAGAAAGTAGTGGTAGCGGCGGAAGTAATTGTGATACCGCGCTCCTGCTCCTGCTCCATCCAGTCCATGGTGGCAGCGCCGTCATGCACCTCACCGATCTTGTGTGTAAGACCTGTATAGAAGAGGATACGTTCTGAAGTCGTGGTTTTGCCGGCATCGATGTGAGCCATGATGCCGATGTTGCGGGTTAATCTAAGATCGTCGTGTTTTGCCATTTTCTCTTATCTCAAAATTAAAATCTGAAATGTGCGAACGCGCGGTTAGCCTCTGCCATGCGGTGCATATCCTCTTTTCTCTTGAATGCGCCACCCTGGTCGTTGAAGGCATCTACGATCTCGGCTGCAAGCTTGTCAGCCATCGTTTTGCCACCGCGTTTGCGGGCGAAGATAATGAGATTTTTCATCGATATCGATTCCTTGCGGTCTGCACGGATCTCGGTAGGCACCTGGAAGGTTGCGCCACCTACACGGCGTGATTTAACCTCCACCTGGGGAGTTACGTTCTCAAGTGCTTTTTTCCAGATCTCGAGAGCTGACTTCTCCTCATTGGGCATTTTCGACTTCACAGTCTCCAATGCAGTGTAGAAAATAGTGAAAGCTGTGTTCTTCTTGCCGTCATACATCAGATGGTTCACGAATTTTGTCACTTTGACATCGTGGAAAACGGGATCGGGAAGAACAATCCTTTTCTTTGGCTTTGCTTTTCTCATTTTTGCTTGTTTAGTGTTTTTGTTTTTGGCTGCTTTTGCAATCTTCAACACCGCTCTCTCGCGGAGTTTACTCAACCATAGCCATCCAATAAATCAAAAACCGTGGTTTGTTTTTGTTTTGTTTTGTTAGTTGCAACAAAAAATTCCTAATTCCTAACTCCTAATTCCTAATTAGAAAAAAGTTATTTTTTCGCCGCTTTAGGACGCTTTGCTCCGTATTTGGAACGACGCTGGGTGCGACCCTGAACTCCTGCCGTGTCAAGTGTGCCGCGCACGATATGGTAGCGAACACCAGGAAGGTCCTTCACACGACCACCGCGAACCATCACGATAGAGTGCTCCTGGAGGTTGTGGCCCTCACCGGGGATATAGCTGTTCACTTCCTTGCCGTTCGTAAGGCGAACACGCGCCACCTTTCTCATAGCCGAATTAGGCTTCTTGGGGGTGGTGGTGTACACACGCACACAAACACCGCGGCGCTGAGGACAGGAATCCAATGCGGGCGACTTGCTCTTGTCTTTAAGAACACTGCGTCCTTTTCTTACTAATTGCTGAATTGTTGGCATTCTTAGTCTCTTTTTTTGATTTATTTGGTTTGTAACTGTTTATTCTTGCTAAAACCGAGCAACCCCGACACACATCAAACCGCGCACTAAATAATTGCCTTTCAATCATTTAGCCGCTCGATGCCGCAGAATTCCTCTTAAAGCGATGCAAAGATACTAAAAATTAGCCTATTAGCCAAACTTTTAATAAAAATTTTTCCTTATCCCCATACTTTCCCAACATTTTCAACATTAGAACAACAACATCATTGGCTATCATTGGCTTTAACATAATTAAAATACTTTATTGTTCTAATGTCCTATTGTTCTAATGTTAAAAAATTATTTCGTTCTATTGTTTTTTTGAACATTAGGACAGTAGTAACATTAGTTCGATGCTACAGGTTACATTAGGAGCATGAATGCTCTTTTAGAACAATAGCCAGCCGCCAAACACTATCTCCCTATTAATTTTAAACATGAGGACATTATCAACATCAGCTCTAATACAACAATATTATCCTAATGTTCTATTGTTCTAATGTTCTATTGTTAAAACTTATTTTCGTTCTATTGTTTTTTTGAACATTAGGACAGTAGTAACATTAGCTCGATGCAACTATATTATCCTAATGTTCTATTGTTCTAATGTTAAAAACTTATTTCCTCTCTATTGTTTTTTTGAACATTAGGACAGTAGTAACATTAGCTCGATGCAACTATATTATCCTAATGTTCTATTGTTCTATTGTTAAAACTTATTTTCGCTCTATTGTGGAAAATTAGAATTGAGGTGTAAAGTTTTTATATTTTACTTTCATTTCAAACTTATCAGAACCGAAATTGATTAGAGCCCCTTTCGCGATACCTGTTACCTTCAGATAGTTGACAAGCTGGCACTCATGGTTGACAGACAAGCTTCCCACAGCCTTAAGTTCCAGTATTAAGCAGTCTTCCACAAGAATATCCACTTTAAATTCCCCAACAACATGCCCCTTATAGTATGCCTTTATTGGGACCTCCGACTCGGCTCTAAGCCCCGCATCCCTCAATTCAATGAGCAACGCATTATGATACACAGATTCCAGATATCCTGGAGCAAACGCGAGATGCACATTATAGGCACATTGTTTCACCTTCTCTATCAACGTCGAATTCTCATCCATCATAATCCATATTTTAATAACAATTTTTGAACATAAGAACAATAGAAACATTAGTTTAAACGTAACATTTCACAATAGGAGCATGAATGCTCATTTAGAACAATAGTCAGACGTGAATCGCCCTCTCCCTACTGTTGTTTTTGAACATTAGAACAGTAGAAACATTAGATTTGACACAACTAAATTATCCTGTTGTTCTATTGTTCTATTGTTAAAACTTTTTCATCTTACTGTTTTTTTTTGAACAGTAGAACAGTAGAAACATTAGCTCGACACAACTAAATTATCCTATTGTTCTATAGTTCTATTGTTCTAATGTTCTAATGTTAAAACTTTTTCGTCTTACTGTTTTTTGAACAGTAGAACAGTAGTAACATTTGTTCGATGCAACTATATTATCCTGATGTTCTATTGTTCTATTGTTCTATTGTTAAAACTTTTTCATCTTGCTGTTTTTTGAACATTAGAACAGTAGTAACATTTGTTCGATGCAACTATATTATCCTGATATCCTATTGTTCTAATGTTCTATTGTTAAAAAATTTTTCGTCTTACTGTTTTTTTGAACATTAGAACAGTAGTAACATTTGTTCGATGCAACTATATTATCCTGATGTCCTATTGTTCTAATGTTCTATTGTTAAAAAATCATTTTCGTCCTATTGTTAAAGCTTATTTTCGTCCTATTGTTAAAACCAATAATAGTTCTAATGTTGGAGATTAGATTTTGAAGCGGGCGGCGGAGCGGTAGATGGTGTCGAAGATATGGCGGTCGGTGTCGGTCAGCGTCAGCCCGCGACGCTGCATCACCTTGCCGGCGGTTTCCATGAATTTGTCGATAACAACGTTCTCGAAGCCCCCCTCCGGCGAACCGGTAGAAAAACTCGGTATGAACGTGCGCGGGAACCCGGATCCATGCAGGTTTACCCCAACACCCACCACAGTGGCAGTGTTGAACATTGTATTGATGCCGGCTTTGGAGTGATCGCCCATTATCAGTCCGCAGAACTGCAGATCCGTACGCATAAAACGCTGGGTATGATAATTCCAGATGCGTATCTTGGAATAATCGTTCTTCAGGTTGGATGCATTCGCCCCGGCGCCGAGATTGCACCATTCACCGATCACGGCATTTCCGAGATATCCATCGTGTGCCTTGTTGCTGTATCCGAACATCACGGCGTTGTCGAGCTCGCCACCAACCTTGCAGAAAGGTCCGATAGTTGTGGATCCATAAACCTTAGCGCCCATGCGTATGCTCGCATTGTCGCAAAGCGCCAGCGGACCGCGAAGACAAGCCCCCTCCATCACCGTTGCATTCTTTCCTATATATATAGGACCATCTTTAACGTTAAGAATCGCCCCCTCCACGCTTGCTCCATCCTCTATATATAAGGAGGGAAGTCCCTCGGGGGTGGTCATCGGTCCGATAATGGTCACCGACCTGTCGGGCGCGACCTTACTCTCTCCTTTCGCGAGAAATGCGTAATCGCGACGGATCTCCTCCCCGTTCATTCCGAACACATCAAAGACATAACGAATCCTCCTCACCTCCGTCAACACCGAGGAGGCAGCCGCAGGCTCCTCATTTTTCTCAGTCTCTTTCTCACCAGCCTCGCGCTTACCCTTCAGTTCCCGCAAAGCGGCAAGCGAACCGTGGAAAGCCACAATTCCATCCTCATCCCTTAGCATCTCACCCTCCGGCAAACCGGCAACCAACTCGGCAAGCACGGCATCCGGCAGCACATTACCAGCCACGAAAAGCACAGGCTCATCATCGGCAACCTCCACCGGAAATTTCTCACGAAGATACTCCGTGGTCAGATAGGAATAGCGTCCCGGCAGGAAGCGCATCCACTTCTCGCGTATCGTCATAATGCCCACACGGAAATCAGCCACAGGCCTTGTATAAGATAAAGGGAGAAGATTCTCGAACGACTCGAAAGAGTCGAAAAGCACGATATTCATATTTTTGTCCATTAGCCGCAAATAAACTTATTAACTGCGCGCTTTGCGCATTAAACTTATAAACTTCAACTTTACGCCAGCGAAAGTTGATTAATTAGAAAAGCAAAAATAGCTAATTTTTCGTAAAAAACCAACCCTCGCCCATCCCTATACATCCCCATCTCGCCCCATTCCTTCCCATTTCACCCACCCCTTAAAAAACAACAACGGCACGCAATTTCACAATTGCCTGCCGCTCTGTGATTTTTTAAACTTTGCCGACTTTCACAAGCAAACGTCAGTCCTACTCAACCACTAACTTACAAATTTATATCACTATTACTTAAAAGATTTTTTGACTTGCCATCTTTATCACTGCCGGATAACCTCCGGCTTAATTTGCAATGCAAAGTTAATGTATATTTATGACACAAACAACAATTTTTACTGCAAATTTTTTAAATTTTTGTTAAAATTGTATATTTTACACTCATCTCGCCCCATTCAGCCCTATCTCGCCCTATCTCCGCAATCTCAGAATCCCATCGCATGCCGCCATCGTCTGTTCGCGATGCGTCACGATTATCAAGGTCCTCCCTTTTGTGGCGACACGCAAGCGCTCCATCAGCAGCGATTCCGTCTCCGGATCGAGCGCCGAAGTCGGTTCATCGAGGAGCATTACCCTTCCCTCCCCGAGCAGACCTCGGGCTATCGCAATCCTCTGCGCCTCCCCTTCGCTGAAGCCGCCTCCTCGTTCGCCGCAACTGCTGTCAAGCCCCTCCGGCAACTCAAGCACGAAATCAGCGCAAGCCGCATGCAGCGCCTCCCGCATCCGCGCATCGCTCGCCTCCGGATCCGCCATCAACAGATTCTCCCTCACCGTACCGCTCATCAGCGAATTCCCCTGCGGCACAAAAACCATCTCCTCCCCAGCGCCGACAATGCGTCCCTTTGTAGGGCGAGCAAAACCGAGCATCAGCATCAGCAGCGTAGTCTTTCCGGCACCGGTATCCCCGGCGACAGCCGTCATCGATCCCAGAGCAAAAACATGGCTCACCCCGGCAATCACCTCCCCCTCGCCATCCGGATAAGCGAAACCCACATCCTCGAGTCTCACCTCCCCGGGCACTCTTGGTGCCCGGGTGCCGTCAGATGTCTCCTCCGGCACTTTAGCTTCCTCCCTCACCTCATCAATGCGTTCAATCGCCACGCCGGCATTCACAAATGCCGGTATCTTCCCCGCGAGATCCACCACCGGACGCTGCACCTGCGCCACAAGCTGCAGGAACGCCGTCATCATACCGAAGGTCACCGCTCCCGTCATCAAACCGTTCGCGCACCAAAGAAACGCCACCGTATATCCAGCCATAAACCCGGCGGTCACCGCCGTTGAAGCGAAAAGCGAGATACTGTTACGCTTCATCACAAGAGAATAGAATTCCTCCTGCGCCTCTCGGAATTTCGCCACATACCTCTCCGGATTCTTAAGCGTAGCGATAAGCACCCTGTGTTGCAGTCCCTCCTGAGAAACGCGGCTGATCTCGGTCTCCTGTGCCCGTATCTGTCGCGTAAGCCGATGGCTGCGCTTCATATAGAGCTTGCTGCAGACAAGTGCCACAGGCATGATCACCACCAACACCGCCGCCATCTTCGCGTTCAGGCACACTAAAAACACGAACGCTGCTAAAAGCTGCGTCAGCGTTACCACCACTCCCGGGATTGTGGATCCTACCATCCCCGAAGTCGTTGCCACATCCGTGATCAACCTCCCCAACGCATCCGTGGAATGGAAACGCTCGCGTCCACGCCATCGGCTAAAAAGCATCAAGCGGAAAAGACGCGCCCGCAGCCGGTTTGAGAAGCGCGTGGTGCAGACCGCGCTCGCCCGTTTGCTGACCGCGCTGAAAAGGAGCTGCCCGGCAAGTGCCGACAACAGCATCACCACTGCTGCCGCAAAAGAATCTTCGGAAACGCCGGTAGCGATGTCGATAACATGCTTCGTGGTCCACACGAAAAAGAGGGAACAGGCGATACCCGCCATCCCGGCAAGTGCTACGAGCGCGGAATACGCGCGCACTCCGTGCGCTTCGCGCCGGAGCCAGCGCAGCATATAGAGGAATTTTTTCATATTTTATGGGGAGGATATGGGGCGGAATGGGGCTGGATAGGGATTTATGAGGATGAGGATGAGGATGAGGATGAGGATGAGGATGAGGATGGGGATGGGGAAAGCGACTCTACTTTGAGCTGGAAGGAGAGAAGATATAATAGATGCGGAGGAGGATTCGGCGGAGGAGAGGGGCGGAGGGCCAGGAGCGGAGGAGGAAGCGGCGAAGCGGCGAAGCGGCATTGATCGTGCGCGGAGCGGCGCCGGGCTTGCGCGCTTTGCGCGAGCCGCGATGCGAAATGCGCTCCACGCTCACCACGCGCGCAGCCACATCAGCGACGCGCGCCCGCTCCCGCTGATAGATATTGGCAGCCCCTGCCAATATCAGCGTCTCCCCTTCGTGCCTCAACACCGTGTGGAGCACGCAAGTGCGACACCGAGCCCCCTTGGGGCTCCCCTCCCCATCCCCCGCGGGGCTCCCCGGTCCCTCAGGGCTCCCTCCTACCGTCGGGCTCCCCTCAGTCGCCTCGCATTTCGCCAGCACGATATCGCCCGGCTTATACGCAGTTGACGCTGACAGCGTCACGCGGTCGCCTGCGTCCAGGAAAGGGCGCATGCTTCCGCTATTGACTGTCAGCGTCACTGTTTCGCCGTCGGCTGCGGCAGCGCGAACCGACTCGAATAATTCTTCTGAAGATATGATCACTTCACGGGGCTGAGGATTACGACGCGACTGAGGGTCGGATCGTCGTAGAACATGTTGCCTACACCGCCCTTCCAGCGAACGTCGAAGCGGTCGGCTGAAATGCCGAACTCGTTGACGAGACAGGCACGCACTGATTCAGCGCGGGCGCGGCTAAGGATCTCGTTGACCTCCGGAGTACCGGTTGCCTTATCGGCGTAACCCATGATGAGGTATTTGGCTCCCTTCGGACCGTTCTTGATCGCAGTGGCACACTGCTCGAGCTGCGCACGGTCGGCAAGACTCAGTTCACTCACATTGATCGGGAAGTAGATCAGGTAATCACCGCCGATATATTCCACAGTCTTGTGCGAAACATTCTTACCGGCTTTGGCATCCTTCTCCAGTTTCTCGTTCTCAGCCACGAGGCGAGCCACCTGATTGCGGAGATCGTTCACGGCACTGTTGTCGTAAACCGTCACAACCTCTCTCTTCACCTTCCAGCCGCGCGGAGCGAAGCGGTAGGTCACGCCGGCGGAGAGGGTTGTCAGACCATCAAACGGACGATTGCCGTCTGCGCCGTCGAAGCCGTCATGAAAACCGGAGAGGCGCATGTCAATGTTGATATCCCATGCCCTGCCGAGGTGGAACATGTGGAAGAGACCCACGTTGGCAGCGATTGCATTCTGATGAGGACGGTTCCAGGTATAGCCGAACCCGGCACCGGCATAGAGCGCGATACTGTAGATGCGTTTCGGATTGTAACCGCCGATCCAGTTGCAGAGGTCGAAGAGCACGTCAACATGGAGATCCATGAAATCGAATTTCGAATCCTCCAGCCAGTAGCCATGCCATGGCTTGCCATCAATCGGATGACCGGTAGAGAAAATGCCGTTCTGTGTAGCACCCTTGGCATAGAGACCGCTGTACATCAGGCGGAGACCCACCACCGGAGTAATCCATTTACCCACGGCGATGTCGAGCGCCGGAGATATGCGCTGTCCGAACTTGCGCTGACGGTCGTGGTCTCCGAAAAAGACCTGCGGACCCGCACCAGCGCTGATAAACCAGTTGCTCTTGAAATCCGAGGTAAGGGAGCTGCCCTTGGTAGCCTCCACATCCTCGATCACCTCAACCACCTCCGTCCGGGTCTGGGCGGCGAGAGGCATTGCGGTCAGCGACGCGAGCAGCGTCCCTGCCATTACCAATTTCATTTTCATAATGAATTGTTGTTTATAATGTTTATTAAATTTGGTGATTGGAAGAGAGGATCAGTCCCTTCCAACCTTGGATTATTGTTTCTTGAGCCTATACACAACTGTGGCATGAGCAGCCAATGTACCGGTAATCGGTGATGACTCATCAAGCACACTGCCGTCTTTCAAAGATATCAATTCACGAGAAGCATAAGAAGATCCTTCATATAAAGCATCATAGTCGCCTTTCACGATCGAATATGAAGCTGAAGAATCGCCAAGGTTCACAGCAGCAATCGCCACATCGCCATTGGCAAGATCCTTACAGAAATACCACACATTGCCGTCAGCCTTGATATATTCCGCCTGCTGACCCATCGGATCCTGATTGATGGCAATCAGTTCCTTATTTTTCAGCAGCGCAAGGTCATGAGCATTGAGATCTGTTTTACGCACATCAAGAGTCATCAACAGAGGAGCCGACCACATACACCACATAGCGAACTCTGTCTCATACTCGGCGTCGCTCATACCTGTATATGTCTTTCCATCTTTTTTGTAAGTGGTAGTCTTATTGATTATCCCTGTTGTGCTTTTTGTTACACCATACACCAAATCATTAGAAGAGGATCCTGTACCGCGAATTCCGACACAAAGCATATCCGGATCATTGAAGCGGTTCACTCCTGCATAGGGCCATAGATCACGCATCAAATGAATGGTATTGTAAAGACCGATCCCTCCGCTATTGTCGCTATTGCTGTTCGCATTCCCATTTTGAGAGACGGCACCCATCCAGCCATCACGAAGATCATAGCTCATTCGCCATGAGGAAGCACCTGCTTCCGGTCCCCATTTCCAGGGTTCGTGCAATCCCCATTCGCACATTGAGAGGAGAATCTTGTTTCCGTTGGCTTTGATGCCATCACCCATTTTCTTGTAAAGTTCGAATGCCAACGGTGTGCTGCTTGCATCAAGTGCACCATTATTATCTCCATGTCCGCTCCAGAACCAGTCTTCCTTCAATTTATCGAAACCCCATTCCGTGAAGTATCTCGCATGAACATCTTCATAGCCATATGCACCGAGCATAGTTCCACCAGCCTGACTTCCGCTTGCGCAAGTTTCAGTTCCGGCATCGCTGTAGATACCAGCCTTCAAACCTTTTGAATGTATGTAATCAGTTACGGTCTTAAATCCGTTGGGGAATTTGGTAGAATTTACTACAGGCATACCGCTATCATCGCGAGAGCCATCTGTCGCCTGCCATGAATCATCGATTCCGAGCCAGATATATCCGGCATCCTTGAATCCATTATTTACAAGCGCGTCAGCTATCTCTTTCAAAGAGCTCTCGCTGATATTCATCTCAAGCACATTCCAGCTTTGCCACCCCATATGAGGCGTAGGCTGATGCAGAGAATTGCTTACAGTGAGCTTGACACCCTCTGTATAGGTTTCTCCATTGGGTTTGGTAACGAATACTGTATACGTGTACTCTCCTTCAGCGGCAACCTTACCCTCAACCAAAGATCGGCGAGCATTCCATGTCAAACCTTCGGGCAGACCATATACATTAATCGTGGCGCCTGCATCCGGCACACGGATCTTATGCATAAAAGGAGTGTCAGGAAGCGTAAACACCCAGTTTGCGCAGGCAAGCTTACTCTCCAGCGCGGAAACATACTCACCCTGGGGCACCTTGTCTTCTCGTACGGTTTTTGTCCAGCTGTCTTTGAATTTACTGAGGATCAACGGCACTGTATAGTAATTGTTAGGAGTCAAAGCTCCGGCTTTACTCTGAGCCGTAAATACTACCTTATGATAATTCGTAAGCAAAGTTATTTCAATCTCCTTGCCGGAGAGATCTGCCGGCATACAAGACATATACCCATAGAATGTAGCTGCAGAAAGCTGCGGAGCATCCGTCCATTGCATTGTCACGGTATTCGCTGTTGCATCTGGATCTACCGTGAGTTTGTCATTTACCAGATCATAACTGAATGTACCACCCAATTGCGCGCCTTCGATTTTCAACGATACGCTTTCGAGTCTTTCTCCTGTGAGTTCTGTCCCCTCGGCATTCACCACAAACTGCAGGAACGGAAATATATGAGTGAAAGAGAACTTATTTCCCCCGTCAACAGCCTTTCCTACTTTCCAATCGCTGTCGAGAGCACGAGTCACGGAATTATATTTCTGTTCTATTGAAAGATTTCCCTTGATAGAGGTTGCTTCATTTCCGGCAGTTGCCAAATAAGGGAAATATGCGTATAATGGAGTTTCTCCTGATTTTAGATCACCGCTGAAAGTGGTTGAAGGCGTTTCGTAAGATATGTTATTGCTGAAAGCCACGTTAGCGCTTCCGGCATTTCCGAAAACACCTATCTTGTCGGAAGCAATCCAATTGATGCCGATCTCACCGCTTTCATATTCTGTATTATCGACTGCGGTTCTTGTTTGGCATCCCACCTCCTCACTCTGCGCGAAGATGGTGGTGTTACCTTTGCTCTCGAATTGAAAATCTTTCTCCGCAGAGCAAGACACCCCCATCAGCGACAGAGCCGCCACTGACAGGAAGGTTAGATTCTTATTCATAATATGGTATTTATTAGGTTAATACGTTGTAATGCTATAAAAAAGTGTATGCGTGAAGTCGCTCCACAGCGGCTCCACGCTCCACTAAAATATCTGATTATAAACGGATTCAAAGTCTCCTATCATCAGAACAACGACACCGCTGATGGAGTAAGTTTGGAATCTCCCTGGGGCGCGACTTTCGAAGTTGTCTGTCCCCTGGTCATTATGAAGTCGTTGTTATGCATGATGACTCGCTGAACCGGAGTAATCCATGTACCAGTACTCCCAGCGGATGCAGCGATACTGTTATCTTCGATATTAATCATACGTCCCATGGTTTCACCCACAAGATTGAAAAGCACCCATCCCCATGGTTTCTTCATCAGTGTCGTGCCATTGATTGTTTCGGAGTTAACTATTGCATTCCACCAGTTTTCATACAATGTATTAGATACAGAAGTAAGATCAGCGGCACTACCTGCGGTGCCTCCAACATAATTCATATAACGCTTGTTATTATACCCTTTATATGTATTATTAATAGCGCTACATAACTGACTAACCATAGAAGTCATATAGGAAGCCTGATTATGTTCAACAAATATATACCAGAAATCCGATGCAAGCGTATTATCATCCGGCTTCTCAATTAGAGAAGATGTTCCTACAGCGTAAATAGTACTTAAACCACTTCTGACACCAGTTGGCCAATAATAGTTATACACCCGAGTAGGTCCATCCCAATTCGTATTAACCAGTATATTTCTTAATGCTGCCCCTTTTATACCGGATGCATTACTTAGATAATAATTGGGATTATCAGATGGCTTAACGCTGGAATCCTGCGTATATCCATTATTTAAATTTCGGAAATTCACATATGAGCCGCCACCTACTGTTCCATATGCCGAACGAGCATAAACAACTAGCGAACGTGCGCCTCCTACCCATTGAGAAAGTAATGCATTTGAACCTTCTAATTGATCCCATGCATTTATCCAAGATAATGCTTCCTGCATCTCCACAGGTTGAATATTAGGTTGTGTTACACCTTTTAGCTGAATTTTCAGAATAACCTTTCCGGCTAATTCTCCAAGAGTCGTTTTAGAGGTTACATTATCAGCCAAAAGAGGAGAAATCTCATGCCATTGACTAACCTCTTTCAACCTTGCGTAGAACTCGGCAAGAGTTGATTCTCCTGAAATATAATCGGAAACAACTACCACACAATATTCATTCGAATGGTTATCCCTCATAAACCCACATAAATTCTTAATCATATCAAAAAATCCAATTCCAGTATCATGTTCTCCGACCCTCACCATAATTCTTCCCGTACTGTCATCTGCGCCGGTCTGAGTTTTGTCCAAATATGCATGACACTGAAAAACCCTAACACCTTGATTATATTGCTGTTCATAGTTCAAAGTCTGGACTTTTAGACCATCACTTAATGTGGTCTTTGCATCCGCCACAAACGACATGCAACTACCGGGAAGCGAAAGCTCGGATGCCATGATATTCGGATCAAGCTGCGACATCCATACAGAATAGTCAAACTTTTTGTTCTTCAGATTGAGCTTAGGAAGAACAACAGGGTTTATCTGACTTGTCTTCCACTGTCCCATAGTTGGAGTAAGATCCTTTATCCACACGCGGTTGTCTGCGGTATGCACCGTGATAGTCAGATCATTCAGATCGGCAGTTGGAAGAAGAAATATCTTGACATTCAATCTCTGATTCTTATACAAAGTGATTCCTTCGAGAATATCTTTCCCATTAGCATCTTTCTTCTGAACTCGTGTATCCACACGTATCACCTTATCCTTTGCCTGTGCGGAATTCGCGGTATAAGTATTTTTTGCGAAATCATAACTGAATGTTCCGGATATCTGATGATTTTTCGATTCCACTTCTATTGACGTTACCTGCGCCCATGTTCTTCCAGGCAATGTAGGATCTTCAGGGACATAAAAGTTTGTCTCATCATCCGTACCATTAATGGTAATATCAAGTACTGACGACAACGGTTTGAACTGTAGCGAAATCTTATTATCCGCACCAGCGGGCACATTGGGGGTCTGGGCATACATCATGCAGTAGTTCATATCCGGAGTGCCGGAAATAGTGATATCCTGAGCTGTAGGATCAGACGGGAATGCATCCGCAGCGAAAGTCACCATCTGTTCTCCGGGTAATGTAGCGGTCAAAGTTGAGCCATTAACCTGAAGTCCGAATGACTCTTTTCCGGGATAAAACGCGTAGAAGTCGCTGGTTTCACCGCTGCCCCACTGCACACCGGTTTCACTTGTACGCACCACAGTTGTAGCAGAAGTTTGTCCCGCGTCGTTAGGCTGCACCTCATAATACCCCTGCTGAAAACCGGGACGGCCATCAGGTGAGAAGATAAAGATCTTATCAAGATTTGACCCGTGATTCCAATAGATTGGATAAGCATTGCCTTCTCTCTCTCCATATTCGGTACGGGTCACGGGATCCAAAGAAGCACCAAACTGCACCTCATTGCCGCTGACATCCGGGCGGTTGATGATCTCGTCATCCTTACATCCCGTCAGCACTAATGCTGCCAAAGATGCTATGTATATGTATTTTGCTTTCATCATCAATTTTTTTAGAAGATATTAATTGGTCGTCTGATTATCCCAGGTTCCGGAGCCAAAGTTATTATCTGCCTCAAAGCCGGTGCTCACATCCTGCGAGACGGTACTTGTACCCTCAGTTGTTTGCACCTCCGGCTCAATAGAGCCGTTGCAGATCGAGCTCTCGATTTCGACCTGAGTCACCTTGATGTCGGGTGCCTCATAATCTTTCTTTTTCTTTTCCATTTCCATATTGTATGCTGTTTTTGAATTATTCGATTTTTGTCTTTAACATTAGAGGTATAGGTAATTTTTAACATTAGTACATTAGAACATTAGGATTTGCATAAAGCTATTGTTCTATTGTTCTACTGTTCAAAATTTGTCGCTAAAAGTCAAACACAGAGGCACAGAGGTACAGAGTGTTTGATGCGCAACATTTGTTCCAGATTTTTTCGGCTCAGAGGGTCGTTAACGACCTGCAGAGACACAGAGTCTGATTCGACAATCTGAGTCAATCTCCTGCGTCAAACTTAATTAAACATTTCACATTGAACATTACAAATTCCGCAAATTTATTTGCGGAAAAGTTTCTTCCACCAGGGGCGGCGCTTCTTGCCGCCGTAGCCGTAGTGTCCGTAACCGTAACCATATCCGTAGCCGTAGCCATAGCCGTAACCATAACCATACCCGTAACCGTAGCCATAGGCGGAGCCGCCGCGGACACCGTTGAGCACGATGCCCATGTTGCCGAGCTTGCCTTCTTCATAAAGGGTTTCGAGCTCGGGAAGCTGGCGCTTGTCGAGCTTGCCGGCGCGCACCACGAAGGCAGTGAGGTCTGCGACACGGCTTACCACCGTGGCATCAGCCATGATGCCGACAGGCACGCTGTCGAGGATCACGAAGTCATAGA
Organism: uncultured Porphyromonadaceae bacterium; assembly: GCA_902495075.1. Taxonomy (GTDB): domain Bacteria; phylum Bacteroidota; class Bacteroidia; order Bacteroidales; family Muribaculaceae; genus Lepagella. The sequence goes on along the minus strand of CABUVO010000002.1, from coordinate 89,753 downwards.
TCTTGCGGAGATAGTTGATGAGTCCATCGAGACGGCTGTCCATCAGCAGCTCCACGGGGTTCGGCGGAACCGTGCCGGCAGGCATAAGGTCCGGACTGCCATCACCGGGAACGATGATGTCGGAGATCAATACCTGTGGGTCGGAGAGATATTCCGTAACGCCGACATGGCTGCGGCTTACGCCGAAGCGTTTTGTCAGGGTTGTCTTGCGTATGTCGAGATCGACCACCGCCACCTGCTTGCCGGCACCCATCAGGACGTGGGCGAGATGCAGCGCGGTGAAGGTCTTGCCGGCTCCTTCGTTGAATGAAGTGAGCATGATCACCTGCGATTTCTTGCCGTCGCGGCGCGTCATGAAGTCGATGTTGGTGCGGAGCACGCGCATCGCCTCACCCGTGGGTGAGTTGCGGTCGGAGGTGATCTCCGAAAGTTTCATACCTTTCTTCAGTTGCTCGTCGATCTCGCGGTCGAGAGGCAGCTCACCGAGGAAGGGCACCGACACTGCGTCGCGCACATCGCGGCGCCCGCGCACTTTCGTGTCGAAGAAAAGCATCAGCAGGAACACCACCGTGGGGATGAAGAGCCCAGCCGCGCCTCCGAGGAGCATTATCTTCTTCTTGTCGGGGGAGATGAGGGCGCCTGATTCCTGCGGGTCGTCGATGATGCGGGCATTGTTGTCAGCCATCGCCTGGGTCAACGCGTTCTCCTCGCGGCGGTTGAGAAGGAAAAGGTAAAGCTGCTCCTTGATCTTCTGCTGACGCTCGATGGAGAGCATTTCGCGCTCCATGCGCGGAATCGAAGCCACGCGGCTTTCCGCCGCCATCTCATAACCCTTCGCATCGCGACGCTTCACGTTGATGGAAAGGATCACATTGTCGAGGGCTCGCACGATATTGAGGCGAAGCACCTGGAGGGTGTTGTTGAGTTCTTCGACCACTGGGTTGTTGGTCGACGATTCGTCGGCGAGTTTGTCGCGCTGCAGTTTCATTGCGTTAAACTGCGAGATCTGCGAGTCTATCGCCGAGTCGTTGATGCCGAGGTTGGTAGGGATAAGGTCGAACTTGCGCGCAGGATCGGTGAGATATTCCTTGATATACATGGCGATGCGGAGCTGCGTCTCATATTGCAACGCATCAGCGTTGTAAGTCTGCGATTCCGCCTGATAGCGACCGGCAGTGCTACCGATGCTCACGATCTTGTTGCGAACCTTGTATTCCTGAATGTCATCCTCCACGCCACCGAGCTCTTTCTCGATAATCTTCAGACGTTCGTTGATGAAGTCGGCGGTGTTGACAGCCACGCGGTTCTTATCGTTGATAGATTCCTCGTTGTAGACATTGATGAGGGTTGTGATGATGTCGGCGCCAAGGCGCGAGTTGGGCGATTTCACGGCGAGGTTGAGGATTGTCGCCTCATCGTCTTCCTGCCGGATGCCGAGATTGGCAAGCCAGCCTGCCACGACTCCGCTGATGGGTCGCTTCACGACCTCGATATCGCTGCCTGCCCATTTCGGAGAATACGAGCCGGTGCCGCTCACCATGAATCGGAGAGCACCTATCTTATACACTTTTCCGGTCTCTACCTTCATCGCCTTACCGGCTTTGCCGTCGGTAACGATGCGGACAGACACCTCTTTCTGCGAAAGGGGTGTCAGCACCATGCTCGCCGCGCCTTGCGGCTTCATGTCGAGGAAGGTGACGGTGAAGGGTGTTTCGCCGTAGATGTTCACGTCGCGCAGACCGCGACGGGTGGTGTATGAGACATCGGCGTTGAGACGCGACACCACCTCCTGCATCAGCCGCTTGGAGCGGAACTGCAGGATCTCGTTGGCTACGTTCACCTTGTTGATGGCGTTGGAATAGCGGTCGAGACCGGCGGCAGACGATTTATTGGATGGGTCTTTGATTATTACCTTTGCCGATGAATAATACACCAAGGGATCCGTGGCGCTCTTATACCACGCCAGGGAGCAGCAGATGGCGAGGGAAAGTAGATACCAGGGCCATCGGCTGAGAAGAAATTTAAGAAGATCGAGGATATTGAGCCCCTTGTCGGCGCTCACCCGTTTGCTGCTTGTTGTTGACACTTAAATTAATGTGTAATGTTAAATGTTATTTTTCAGGCGTTAGGCATTAGGCTTTAGGCTTTAGGATATTGCTTTCGCCGAATGGTTCTAATGCCTAAAGCCTAAAACCTAAAGCCTAATTTTTAAAAGAGTTGACTGCCCACATCACTGTGCTGATCGCGGAGATGGCTGAGAGGGCGACGGTTACCCATTGGAGGGTGACTGCTTTGCCGTCGGTTTTCTTCTTCTTCGGACGCGCATAGATTATATCGTTCTGCGCGAGATAGAATGCCGGGGAGTTGAAGAGATCGGTGCTGCGGATGTCTACGTTGTAGAGCTGACGCTTGCCGTCGCTTTCGCGGATCACAGCAATGTTCTCGAGGTCGGCATTCGCATCGAGGTCTCCGGCTTTGGCGATTGCCTCAAGGATGGTCACCTTGTCACCGTCGACAGTGTATGTGCCGTTACCACCCACTGAACCGAGCACTGTATAATGGAAGTTCTTGAACTCGATGTTTACGATCGGGTCTTTGATGTAGTTGCCGCTGATGATGCGGTTGCGAATCAGTTCGGAAGCCTCGATGAGGGAGAGTCCGGCGAGATGCAGCTCTCCGAGCACCGGAAAACTGATGTTGCCTTCGCGGTTCACTCGATATACGTTCTCGTCTTGTGAGGCAGCCTGCACTGTGCCGTTGGCAGCGACCTTCACGGCTGAAGAGCTGACATTGAAAGGAGCGGCAAGCTCCGGATTCTTACAACTGACGGTGATACGCAGACGGTCGTCATCCTGAATGCGGGTGGTGTGACGGTTGGCTACCACGTAGCCGGCGTCGTCAACCATATCTGCAAGATAAAGATACTCTTGCTGCTTGCAGCTGCAAAGAGCCAGCAGCCCGAGCATCATACAAATCTTTCCTTTTTTCATTATCATGTTTTATTTTTTAACACTAGAAACCTTAGGGAATCTACGCTTGCGCTATTGTTTTTTAACATTAGTACATTAGAACATTAGATTTTTTCTCAAGCCAGTGTTACTATTGTTCTATTGTTTAAAGAATTATTCTCGTTCTAATGTTTTTTAACATTAGTACATTAGAACATTAGATTTTTTCTCAAGTTAGTGTTACTATTGTTCTATTGTTTAAAGAATTATTCTCGTTCTAATGTTAAAAATTAGCCTCAAACTATTGTTTCTACTGTTCTAATGTTCAAAAAGATTATTCGTTCTGGTGTTAAAATTTTATTATCGTTCTGGTGTTGTCAGCTTTTGGCGACAGAGGAGGGCGGAGGCGCTGTCGGGGAGGCAGGCGAGGCTGCCGACGGGCACCGCGCCGACGGTGTCGATCACCGTGGCGCATGCCGCGCCGTAAAGGCGGCGGCTGTGGTTGATCACCGACACGCCGGGGAGGATAGCTATGAAGGCATCCACACCTTCGAGCGCGGTGTATTCGTTGTAAGGAGCCTGGCGCAGTCGCACGAAACCGCCTGCCGGCGCCGACTCGTTTTTATAGCATGGTGTCTTGCCGCTCCATGGGGAGCCGTAGATTGTGACTACGCCTGCATCGGAGATGCGCACCACAGGATTGTCATCGTTGAGGAGCGAGGTGTCTGAGAAAGTGGATAGCCACTGACGCGAATGAGTGCTCTTGCCTGTGCCGCTCTTTCCCATGAAGAGGTAGGCTTTGCAGGCGGCTGTCACCACGGAGGCGTGGAGGAGAAAGGCGCGATGAGCCACGATTGCCTGCGAAAACCATATGCGCATCATCGAGTCGAGGATGAAGGCAAAGCGAGTATCGCCTTTGCGCATGCGCACTGTGGCGGTAGAAAAATCTTCGGAGAGCTCCATGTAGCTCAGCCCGCTTTCCGGGAGGAGGGCGACACCCACCACATACCGGCTGCCATCGGTGAAGAGCCTTGCCACGCCAAGGTCGTTGAAGGAGGATGTGACCTCGCGCATACCGGCGGTCGCCACCCGAGCCTCATCGCGGCGGCGCGTCTCCACACGCATCGTGAAAACCGGCTGCGCCTCCAACCCTTTCCCCTCTACCCTATTCCCTTTTCCCTTTTTCCCAAGGAATGGTTTCCAGGATTCGGGCATGAGGAATCCTTCGAATTCCTCAGCCAGCTCCAAACGCACACTGAATCCCGCTATCGTCAGTTCCATTTTCCACATTAGAACTTTAGCAACATTAGTGAACTAAATCCCCGCTTGCGCTATTTTTTCTTTTTTGAACATTAGTACATTAGGAACATTAGATTTTAGCCTCTAACTACTGTTTCTATTGTTCTATTGTTCTATTGTTCTATTGTTCTATTGTTAAAAATTTGTCGCGAAAATCCAAACACAGAGACACAGAGGTACAGAGGTTTGGATACGAAATATGCAACGTATACTCTATTTATCGGCTCAGAGGGTCGTAAACGACCTCCGGAGGCACAGAGTCTGATTCGGCAATGTTAAATGAGTAATGTTTAATGTGAAATGTCCTGATGACAGGTGGTTCTCAAGCTCTGTGACTCTGTATGCATCGAAAGATGCCTCCGTGCCTTTAAAATTAAACATTGCTCATTTCAAATTAAACATTATTCTAAAGCTCTGTCCCTCTGTGCCTCTGTGTTTAAGAAGACTCGAGAACTTTTTTGCTTCAAACTAATGTTTCTATTGTTCTAATGTTCAAAATTATTCGCGTTCTACTGTTAAAAGAATTATTCTCGTTCTGATGTTAAAAAAATTAGAATTCGAGGTTGGCAGAGAGACGCATCACGCCGAAGAAACCTTCGGCGGGTGCGATACGCAGCGCCAACGGCGCATTGCGCAGGAAGGCTTCCAATGTGGAAACTTTGCTCTTTAGCTTTCCTCCTTTTTTTCTTCTGCTGCCATGATGAAGACCGAAGTTTCCTCCCTCCTTCACCATGGAGAATATCTTGAGTGTCAGCCGGCTCGGCTGGCGCTTTGCGCCTTCGGGTTGCTTACACAGGTAAGAGTCGGTAAATTCGTCGAGCACGCGTGTCCAGCGCGTGATGCCCAGTCGGCGGCATGCTTCTGCATATCTCTCCTCACCTATCTGCGGCAGCAACTCTCGGCGCGCAAGGGCATAATCGCAGAAATGCCGCAATCCGATGCCATGTCCGAGAATATGCTTGAGGATATGCACGCTGATCATAAGCAGTTCGACAAGAGGCGCGGGGGCATATGCCTCGCAGTCGTCGGCGATCCTTATCCTCACCGGTGCTTCGGAAAGTATCTCACGAAGTGCCTTGTTGCGAAAAGGATTGCTGAGTTCGATCAACCGGCTGTGATGCTCTATGTCATAGTTCTCCCATTGATACACTCCCGAGCAGTCGGAAGCGACGCGGATAGATGCACCTTTTGCAGCGATCAGCGCATCGGCGCGACGCCGGTCGGCATCGTCAAAGCAGAGATCCACATCACCGCTGGTGCGGAGCTGCGGGGTTGGATAGAAACGACCTACGGCGTGTCCTTTCTGGAGCACGGGACGAATACCTTCAGCTTCGAAAAACGGAACGAGCGTCCGTATCACACGTTTCATTCCCTGCCAGCTGCGTTCGATGCGGTCGCCACGCGCCACCCACCGGAACAAGACGCTCTGCGGAGGCATCTTGGAATCGGGAAGCATGGTCAGCCCATGCAGCGCGATGCCCGACACAGTCTGGCGCTTCGATTCTTCGTAAAGCTCCAGCCATTCCTTCTCCGTCAGCTCCGGGAAATCATTCAGATGCTCCGCATCCTCATAGAGGCCCGCCCGAACAAGCCGCAACAACATTTCTTTTAATGTGTAATTTTAAATGTGAAATGCTTTAAAATAATGTGAAATGTTGAATGTGTAATGTGTAATGATTAGTCGCGGCAAGTGTCGCATCGAATCGGAACTGCGGTTGCTCGCAACTGCAGCCAATATCGCGGAAACCGCGACACGCGCTGGCGCTTCATTGCAACCGCTCCGCGGCAAGGTAGCGGAATTTTATCCTTTGTTTATGCGACAGTTGCGAGCAACCGTCGCTGCGGTTTGAGACGAAATCCGAATCAGATTTTCACCTCAAACAATTCGCATCAAACCTAATTAAACATTTAACATTAAACATTTAACATTAAATGAAGCTTGCTCCATTTGTCGAGGAGGCGGCGGATATCGGCGCGGGCTTGCTCCGGCGATACGTCGTAGCTGTCGCAGAGAAGATCCACGAGGGTGTCTTCAGTGAAGTCGATGCCAGCCACCGACTCCCACAGCCAGGCGGCTGTGGCGTTGAGTTCGTAGACGTTGGTGAGGTTAATATTGTCGCTGCAGACATCGACAATCATCGAGTGCCTACCGACTTTCCTCAGCTTCAATTCCGGATTAAGGAGCATGTTTTTTTTAGGTTTTAGGCTTTAGGCATTAGGCATTAGAAATTGCTTCGCCGAATGGCTCTAAAGCCTAAAAGTTAGGTGTTAGGTTTTAGGCATTAGGCATTAGAAATTGCTTCGCCGAATGGCTCAAGACCTAAAGCCTTAGATATTGCTTCGCCGAATGGCTCTAAAGCCTAAAGCCTAAGGCCTAAAGCCTTAATTAAAATTTTTTGCCGCAGATGATGGAGAGGGCGGTTTTGGTGATGATCTTCATGTCGAGCATGAGGCTGCGGTTATTGAGATAGTCAAGGTCCATGTCGAGACGCGTCAGCATCTTCTCGATGGTGTCGGTATATCCGTTGTAGAGCGTAGCCTCGGAGAAAAGTCCGGGACGAAGAGCATAAAGACGCTCGTAGTCGGCATTATGCTCCATTATCTGGTCGATGAAGAAGCGACGCTCAGGACGATACCCCACGAAGCTCATCTCCCCTTTCAGCACGTTCCAGAGCTGGGGGAACTCATCGAGATGATGACTGCGGATGAAAGCACCGATGCGGGTGCAGCGGTCGTCTTTATCCTGGCAGAGCTCCGGATGATTGTCTTTCTCGGCATCCGTTCTCATTGAGCGGAATTTATAGAGCATGAAGGGACGCCCGCGATAGCCGATCCTTTCCTGACGGAAAATCGGATTATGACGGTCTTCCAGCCAGATGGCGATGGCAATGAAAACACAGGGAATGAAGAATATGGCGATTGCCACGAGGGCAAACACGATATCTGCAAAGCGCTTTACGGCAAGGCTCAGGGAACGGGACCAATTGTATTCGCGCTTTACGCGCTCAACACGGTTTTGATCCACCTCCTGAGAAAGGGAACCGTATGAAGATAGAAATGTATTATCCACCTTAAATTGATTTATTAATGTTAAAAGTGAAATGTTAAAAGTGAAATATTAAAAGTGAAATGAAATTTGAGACGAAAGATTCGCCGCGAACAGCAGCTACGATTCGCCGCGAAGCCTTGCCGCGACAATCAATTACACATTTCACATTTAACATTACACATTATCTAAAGCCTTATACGTCTCCGTCATGCTGTCGAGCATGCGGTCGATGTGGAAGAGGCGGTTGAAACGGGCGAGGGCTCCGGCGCTGTAGCGCGCTGCTTCTTCGGCATCTTTGGTGACGGCGACGATGGCTTCCGCCAATGCGCGGGCATCGCGGGGTTCGACGTTGAGACCGGAGACGCCATGCTCGTTGACCCATGCCGTGCCGCTGCCGTCGATGCGCGTGGCAACCACCGGTTTGCCGAGCGACATGGCCTCGATCTGCACGATACCGAAGGCTTCTGACTTCATGACGGAAGGAAGGCAAAAAACGTCGCAGGCGGTGTACCATGCGGCAAGGTCTTCCTGCGGAATCTCGTCGAGCAGCTTCACCTTATGGTTGATGCGCTGCATGTCGATCTGCTGCTGCAGGTTGTCGCGCAAGGGTCCCATACCACCGATCACGACCACGTAGTCTTCGGGGAGATGGGCGGCGGCAGCCACGAGATACTCGAGTCCTTTGTAGGCGATGAGGCGTCCGAGGAAGAAGACAATCTTCTTGTCGCGCCACATCTCGCGGATTGCTTTGGCGCCTTCCGCATCGGGAGCGATCGGCACAATACCGATGGGCACGCAGCGGCATTTATCTTGCACGGCGGCGAGCCAGGGGGAATGTAATATATATTCGGGTGAGGTGCCCACAATCACGTCGGCGCGGTTGATGAGCCAACGCTGCAGGGGCATATAGAACCGGAAGAGTTTTTTCTGTTTTACGATGTCGCTGTGCCAGTGGAGCACGACCTTGCCCTTATAGCCGGAGAGACGTAGCGCGAGGGCTGCCATCGGGTCGGGATGATGCACGTGGATGATGTCGTAATCCTTAGCGATCTTGCGGAGAGTGAGGGTCATGGATGGAGAGATCGTAGTGGAGGCAGCCTTCACCCATGTGCGGCAGGTGATGAGTCGCGCGTGGGAACCGATGCGGGTTGCCGCGCCGTGACCATGAGATTCGGCGCAAAGCATATCGCAGTCTATCCCGCGCTGACCGAGACCGGTCATGAGGTCATACATAACTTTCTCCACCCCGCCTTTCACCGGGTAGAATTTTCCAAGCTGAAGGATACGCAACTTTAAATAAAGTGAAATGTTGAATGTGTAATGTGTAATGATTAGTCGCGGCGAGGCTTCGCGTCCGATCGTAGCTGCTGTTGCTCCGATTTGAGGCTAAATTTGAGACACGTGTTTGAGAAGCTTGCGCCTCAAACTCTGTGGCTCTCTCGGCATCGAAAGATGCCTCTGCGCCGTCCAATTAATCATTGCTTATTTCTCATTTCACATCAATCTAAAACTCTGTTCCTCTGTGACTCTGTGTTTAAGAAGACTCGAGAACTTTTTTGCTTCAAACTACTGTTTCTATTGTTCTACTGTTAAAAATTTGTCGCGAAAATCCAAACACAGAGACACAGAGGTACGGAGGTTTGGATACGAAATATGCAACGTATACTCTATTTATCGGCTCAGAGGGTCGTAAACGACCTGCGGAGACACAGAGTTTGATTCGGCAATGTTAAATGAATAATGTGAAATGTGAAATTACATGCGACGAAGCTTTTCTAAAGCCTAATGCCTAATGCCTAAAGCCTTCCGTCTTGACAAAATCTTCTATTCCTGCCTTGTTGCATATAAATGTGAAAGTAAGGCAGTTACGAAAATAATCTGATTAAGTAATATAGTGAATGACGCAGTTGTCATCGCTTCTCAAAAACTATGTTGGTTGTCCATTAGCAAGTGTTCTGAAATATGGAATATTTGCGCCAAGCTATGCTAAAAGGGCAATTCTGAAGTTGTTTTTTGAAGTTACAAAATTAATATTTGGGACTAACATATCCAAATATTTCAAACGTTATTTTTCAACCGATTTTTCGCCAAAATCGCCAATGGGGGGGGTAATTCATTCATTGACAATTAGTTATACTAAATTAGGAATTAGAAATGAGGAATGAGGAATGAGGAATTAAGTTTGAGACGTAAGATTGACTCAGATGGGAGACGCGAACTTCGCCACAGACGAGAGACGCGAACTCCGCCTCGGATCGGAACGAATGTTTATATGAGTATGCCGGTTTTGAGGATGTCTGAGTAAAGAGGATTGCTGGTATCTTCTGCCAACAGAACGGGTTCTATCAGATTACTGATCTTACGACGTAACTTCCAGAGTATCGGGGTGTCGGCGAAATAATCCTCATTAAGTTTTTCCACCACTACCGCAATATCGATATCACTCTCATCTGTGTGTGTACCCTTGCTGAAAGAACCATACAGATATACAGCCTTAAATGGCATTGTCTCGGCAACAGCACTTTTATAGCGTTTGGCAATATTTATAGCTTGCTTTTTATCCATTGTCTAAGATTATCTGTCTTGGCAATTAATTCTTTACAACGCGTATCATTTAAACTTCTAAGAAGTCGTTCTTTATAAGATGGATAACGGGCTTCTATATTTAAAGGTTCGAGAGCATCTATTATTTCCAAGTGCGCTTCGTTCATCTCCTTATCTAAGCCGGTTCTTTCAGCGAGTCGAGAAAGGGTATGAATTTTAAGAGGCGGTTCTTCGAGCACATTGCTCCAATATGCTTTGAGAATCTTTTCAATTACCTGATGACACATAAATCCGACATAAAGGTATCGTTTAGTTGCCAGCATTGCATGCGCTGTCTCAAAATCATAGTCAGACATCTCAACCCAATATGTAGTTTTGTCATTCATACATGTTGACTAATAAAACATTGCAAAGATACATTTTTATTATTGTTTTTGCAAATGACGGCATTTTGTCGAAAATGATTTTTTAACAGTAGAACAATAGTAACAATAGTTTGATACAATTTTTTTAACAGTAGTTGGAGACTAAATCTCTAATGTTCCTAATGTACTAATGTTAAAAAACAATAGAACAGTAGAAACAATAGTTTAAGTAAAAATCTAATGTTCCTAATGCCCCTAATGTTCTAATGTTAAAATTAAGGCATAGAATTATGCCATCATAAACTATTAACTATTAATTATTAACCATTAATTATCCAAGAGTTCGCGGTAGAGGCGCAGGTAGTCGCGGTAGCGGTCTTGCTTGCGGAAGTGGGCTTCGGCAAAGGCGCGGCATTGCGCAGCATATGACTCTTTGCCGCGTGCGGAAATATCACGGACTGCGGCAAGCAAGCCTGCCACATCCCCTTGCGCCACGATCCTGCCGGTGGCAGGAGTCACAGCCTCTATGCTGCCACCGGTGCGGTAGGTCACTACAGGCGAGCCACACGCTATCGATTCAAGATTCACGGTAGGGTAATTATCCTGCCATGTAGGGTTCACAAACGCCGTGGCGGCGGCATAAAGACGCGCCAGCTCCTCCACGTTGTCAGTGCGGCGAATGGCTGTAATATTTTCGGGCAACCGCTTCCGTGTCTTATCGTCAACACCCACAAGAACAATCCTTTCGTCGGAAGCAACCCTCCGCGACATCGTTATGAAATCCTCAAGTCCTTTCTCCTTGCTCCAGATGCTCGCCAAACCGAGTATGATGGTCTTATATTGCGACAAACCGTATTTCGTCTTCACCGCTTCGACATCAGGCAACGGACGGAAGACATCGAGATCGATACCGTTGTGTATCACCCTGAAATCACAATCCTTAAGAAAAGATCTTCTCATCTCCTCGCGGATCCAGTCGGAGACAGGCACTATCACGAACCGTTCTTTCGGTAAAGAAGTGAAGGCTTGGCGCTTATCAAGCCAGTTTTGTGCGGACCTGTCGAACAGCCAGCTCTTCGGGAAGGCTGAACGTTGCGGACATTTGCCGCAACCGCTTTGCCAGCGGTCGCATCCGGCAAAGGAGTAATGATAGCAATGCCCGGTATAAAGCCAACAGTCGTGAACAGTCCAGACTACACGGCGGTTGCTGCGGGCGAGATAGTCGAAGAGAAGACGGTAATTCAGGAAATATCCGTGGATGTTATGAATATGCACAATATCCGGGTCGAGACGCTCTATTTCGGTGATGAAGCGGCGTGTAGCGGCAGAAGAGGCGAGACCGTGACGGTCGGTGATGCGGGTATAAAGCCCATGACGCGCCACATCGAAGCGACTGCCCACAGGAATTGTCTTCGAAGAGGATTGCATCTCGCCGTCGCGTCCGCGACTGTAGGCGACATAGCTCTCCCACCCCTGGGACATTACCATTTCCCCAATCTCGCGCATAATGCGCCCGGTAGAGGTAGATTGCCGGAGCACCGGATTTATCTGCAAAAGTTTCACAACAATATATTTAGTTATTTTTGACAGGAATACTTTAGTAATGTGTAATTTGAAATGTGCAATGTGTAATTAGGAGCGGAATGCTGTTGAGTCAGGTCGTAGCTGCTTGTGGGTGCCGGGCTCCGGTTTGAGGCACCACTCGCAACCCACGCCTGAGGCTATGTTCACAACTCACCATTTGAATCAATCTTTCGCCTCAAACCTAATTAAACATTAAACATTTCACATTACACATTCCCCCAAGGGGCTATTGTTTCTATTGTTCTAATGTTCAAAAAATTCTTGTTCTGATGTCTTTTACAGGAGAATCTATTTGTTGAATCTGCAGCACTCTTTCGGATTTATTCGAAGATACAGATTCCATCGCGTTCTATCTCTTTAATCATGAAGCTGTCAAGACGGGAATGTTTTCTTATCAGATCAACTGTCGTTCCCAACAGATCCTGTAGATAATATCTGAGGGCAACCACACGCAAGGCTTTCGGAGGCATGTCTACGAAGAGATCCACATCACTGTCCTCCGTATTCTCTCCACGAGCGACGCTACCGAAGAGATGCATAGATTTGACGCCAAATTCCTTACGGATAAAAGGTGATGCTTTTGAAAGAATCGATATGCATTGCTGTTTATTGCACATAACACTCATTCTCACAAAAGTTCTTAAAGCAGAGGTAGTCAATTATCGAACTACCGAAGATATTCTTCCATAAAATCAGATGCTGAGAGTACTGGAATTTGGGAGAATTTAAAATCCTTTCCGTTTCTTGTGATTATACACTCACATCCATTAGTGACAGCTGTTTGATACTGCAGCGCATCTTCAAAATCTGAGGCATTCAAACTAAGCGCTGCAGATATTTGTCTCGAATCATTTGATAGGATAGTGAATAATTCCTCAATAGGTGCTATATATTTATATAGAATTTCTTTATCAAGACGTCGGGCTATGTATGCAAAATTCGCAACACTCAAAAAGCTAATATAGAACTGGCAGCCTTTTATTTTTGCTAAAGAAAGAAATTGCCGTGATATTTGTCTATATTCATCTCTAACCAGATAATCAATCACAAAATTCGTATCTAAGAATATATGTTTCATTTCCCCAGAATGTATTTTGTGCGATCATCATTCATATCGAGGATTGAAGAATCAATTGAATCGCCAAGATAATTCATCTTGTCAATCCATTGTTTGGTCTCCTCATCAACATCTTTTGACGATCTCGACACAGAGACATTCAACACCCCTTTCATGTTTTCAATCATGCGGCGCAGCAAAGATGTATTGGCATTGTTTTCCAAAGTAACTACAAATTGCGTCATAAGTTTTTCTTTTGAAATACAAATATACAACAATTTTTGCACAACACAAGTTTCACTCTCTGAATTTTGAACATTAGTACATTAGAAACATTAGAGTTCTTTGAATAATGTGTAATGCTTTAAATTAATGTGAAATGTTGAATGTTTAATGTGTAATGATTAGTCGCGGCGAGGCTTCGCGTCGGATCGGAGCTGCTGTTCGAGTCTGGTCGTAGCTGCTTGTGGGTGCCGGGCTCCGGCTTGCTTGCAACTGCAGCATTAGCAACGGCAGCATCATCGGGAAAGTGGAATTTGGTCCTTTGTTTGTGCGACAGTTGCGAGCAACCGTCGCTCCGATTTGAGGCGAAATTTGTGTCTCCGATTTGAGTCAATCTTACGTCTATAATTTAATTAAACATTACACATTTAACATTACACATTATTAAAAAGCGAAAGCCATTGCTGCATCACGGCGGATTCGGAGAAGCGGTCAGTGACGCGGCGCGCTTCCGCGCCCATGCGCTTGCGCAGGGTGTCATCCCCCATCACGCGCGCCATGGCGTCGGCAAGCATTTCGACATCTCCCGTTCTCACCAACAGACCGTTGACTCCCGGCTCAATGATGTCGCGAGGTCCGCACTTAAATGCGAATGACACTACCGGGAGTCCCATACCCATCCCCTCCAGCATAACCATCGGGAAACCTTCGAAATTGGAACTCATCACCAGCAGCGAGCTCTTGCGATATTCTTCCGCAATATCCTTGACAGGTTTATTGATTGATACCGTATCCGACAATTTTCTCTCCGCTATCATCCCCCGCAACATCTCTTCCCATTCTCCCTGACCGAATATATCCAGATGCCAGTCGCGCAATTCCGGGTGACGTTGCAGCATCAGATCCCAAGCCTCTATCAACCGGTCAAAACCTTTCTGATAGTCCAAGCGCCCGACCGCAATAACTCTTTTCTCTGTGCAATCGGAATAACAATCGCCAAGTTTTAACGCAGCATTGGGTATCACGCTCATATTATCCAATTGCCCCCAATATTTCGCATCCTCATTCGTGAGCACCACAAAATCATCAAACCGCTTTACCAGACTGGTATCCGAGAAAGTACGAACTCTGTCTATAATCCCTAAAATACCATTGCGACCGTACTGTATTCTAAAGAACCTATTGAAATGAAGCTCAAGAACCTTTCGACTTCCATCCTTGATATCAGGAATAAACGAAGACTCCGAAGGAAACAACGACACTACAATATCCGCCATCTCCTCCGAAAGATATTCTTTTAGACGTTTCTTGTGCAGACGTTTTTTCTTAAGATATCCGGAAATCTTCCCAAGAGGAGAAAGTATGTTATCCTCGCTGTAGTTAATACCGAGATCCGTAAACAAGACTTTACCCGGGAATTTATAGAACGGAGGACGCCCGTGCTGGTCGGTCGTGACAATCTTGATCTCCCAGTCAGTATTCTCACACAGCCACTGCACCTTATTCAGCAACACGCGCTCCATCCCTCCGGGATTATAAACAGAATGTATACAATAGATAATTTTCATAAAATAGATTTTCTATATCATTATTAAGTACAATATTACTTACCATTTTAATTCTCCAAAACAGAATCTTCCTTCTCATTATAAAGCATAGATTGTGGGATTGCAAGAAATATTGCGAAAAACTGAAATATATCTGTAGATACCTTAAACCAAATGCCAAAATTAAGAACCAGCAATAAAAAAAACAGCATTTTATTAGCCGGGAATTTATTCATACAGCAACTTGTTGCATATATAAAGAAACCTATAAAGCTTATCAACAAAGGCAGTCCAGCATAAAATATAAATCTCAAGTATCCAATATCAGTATCCTTGTAATATCCTTTATAAAGTTCGCCAACATAATATGGATCTGAGCCGGTAGATGGATTAACAATATAGCCATCTCCTATCAACCATGTTTTTAGATTATCAGGGAAAACAATCATGGCTTTCAAAATCTTATTTGATCCCACTTCCCAGCTTCCGGTCTCTAATAGGGAGAAAAATCCTTCAAACCCAAATCTTAT
Source organism: uncultured Porphyromonadaceae bacterium (assembly GCA_902495075.1). Taxonomy (GTDB): domain Bacteria; phylum Bacteroidota; class Bacteroidia; order Bacteroidales; family Muribaculaceae; genus Lepagella. The sequence continues at coordinate 74,608 of CABUVO010000002.1, read as the reverse complement.
GTTATCTTTAAAATGCGCATTAGTATGATAATAAAATATAACCATTGGCAAAAAGAATATTATGCATATGAAAATAGCCCTCCATACTTCTGTTGAAGTATGTTTTTGCATATCATTCCCAAAGAATGCAACAAAAATCCAATAAATAATAGCAATTCCGGCTCCGACCACGGTAGTTCTTGCAATCATACTACCGACCATGGTTATAAAAAAGAATGATATTATATAAATGTAGATCCAATATTTATCTTTAAAATTATTGTTTATTAAGACATATCCAATTATAACCAATGATGCTGCAAAACGGATACCGGCAGGATCAAGGGCTGCTGCAATTCCTTGCAATCGTCCTTTGGTTTCAAATACAAGCACAAGACCGATATGTATAGATTTAATAAAATTAGAAAAATTTGTATTGTGCTCCAGTCCAAGGCATACAAGCCCCTGAATGACACAAACAGCCAATAAATAATTAGATATCAACTGAATCGATAATGTATCATGAACCTTTCCAATTGATATCACCAAAAAATATGCAGCAAAGAGCCACACCCACATGGAAACAATATACGAGACATATGTATAGTCATTAGTGCCGCTTACCACAACTGCAACAAAGCATACCAATGATACTCCGATTGCCCATAAAGAAAGAAATATAAAATTTTTATCTAAAAAATCATACTTTGTATCCGAGGTATTAAACAAAAGTATAGTTACACCAACAACCGCCATAATTGTCTTAGTATTCAAACCCGGCAGAAATGTAAGACCTATGGGAAACAGGAAAAAATCGGTCAGAATGATCAGACAAGCAATTCCTAAATATCTTAGAGCAGGACTATTCATTATTTATATATCTTTCCGTAAACTATATTCAACAACAAATAATTATATATCCGGTTAATCATTCCTAAATGATTAGCTGCGCACCACTGCAAAGCACGTGTTCGAGCTGTCAGATTCTTATTGTTAAGAATCTCTCTGTCAGCCTCCGGATACCATTCTCTCCACCTTCGGATATTCTCCTTATCTCCTGTAAAAAGAAACGGCAACTTTACATTCAGTTTAAACCAATTAATCTCCTGAGAAATTCGATCATCCTGCACATGGGTTTCTAAATATTTAATTGTGTCAGCAGTGTTTTCCCTCAGGTCAGAGAGTTTCTTCTCACTATAACACTGGGTCATAGCTTCACCATTCACCCGGATATAATGGTAATATGCCTTGTGCAAATGACAGACGCGATTGGCTCTTGATACAACCTTAATGATTGTCATATCCTCCCCCATGGGTTTGCCCTCCAGAAATTTTATTCCGTCATAAAGAGATCTTCTAATCAGCTTGTTCCAGACATTATATTTGATAACACCAGCAAGCATCCCCGTCAGAGCATCTCTACCTGACGTGTACGACCTCTGAGGCATATATCTCTCGTTCTGTTCGAACGAAAGCATAAAATCACAATAAACCATATCCGCACTTTCTCGCTCGGCGACGGCAAGCATTTCCTCAAGCATTTCCGGCTCAACGAAGTCATCACTATCGCAATGAAACACAAACTCACCTTGTGCGGCAGCCAAACCGGTGTTTCTCGCAGCCGGCAACCCCCTGTTTTCAGTATGTATCAAATACTTCACCTGATTCGCGCGCTCGGGATAGAGACTCACAACCTTATGCACTATCGCCATGCTTTCATCAGGCGATGCGTCATTGACAAAGATGTATTCGATGCCATCCTTTAGCGTCTGATTCATCAACGACTCAACACACCTTTCCACAAAACGCTCTACGTTATATACCGGTATTATGACAGAAACCTTCATCATCTTAACAAGCATACTTTAGCCAACCGAACTTGGTTTTCTTCTTTAAATAAAAATACGCGGGACACATTATTGCAAAAATCAAGAGCACAAACCAGAATCTTTGGATTCCTATGAAACCAAACAATTTAAATCCTATTGCCATAATAATAGGATGAGAGAGGTAAAGAAGCGTTGAGACATTTCTCAACATTTTACCCTCCTCCACATACATGGTAGGATGTGAAAAATATATACTTGCATTAAAGATTGAATAAACCAACAAAGGCATCATCATGTAACCACGCGTGCGTTCTCCGGTTGTGAACTCAACACAGTATATTTCGCAGAAATATAACACAAATGATAATGACAGTAATCCAATAGTCCATAATCGAAAGGAACTACTATTTATAAATTTATTATCATTAAAATTATATCCTATTAAAAAATATATCAACCCCTGTGGGAAACTCCATACAACTGTACCAAAGACTTTTTGATATCCCATGATTAAACTGCTTATGAATGTGTCTGCGACAAGCTGTCGAAGCCATAAATGGCAAACACAAAGGGTATACAGGAATACAGCGATAATAAAAACTATTGAAGGATTTAATTTTCTGGTGATATAGCAAATTATTACGCACCAAATCATTGCAACAAGATACCACGAGACACTATAGCTACTCGAAAATATAAATTGTTGAATATATTGAATAATAGTAAGGTCTTCATTAAACCGTTGACCTAATACCAACGGGAACGATGGGATAAGCCAAAATAAATATAGTATAAGTATTCTTTTTACTGTCTTATTACACTTACTTCCTGTCTTTCTAAAGAAAAAACCGGAAAAGCAAAAAAACAATGGCACAGCAATTGAATATATGCCCTCAATACCTTTGGTTATTTCAGGATTGGCTGAATACACAGGACTATGAAGCATTACTACAAATAATGCCAAAATAACCTTGATAACATCAATTGTGAAATATCTGTTCATATTTTGTTAAGTCCTTTTGTGAAAATTTGCGTGCGAACCAGAAATCCGATGATTGCATTAATTCAAAATCTTCGTCATTAAATAATCTTATATAAGTATTGATCCATGGTATATATCTTCTGCATCCTTTGAATTCATCATTAAGACAGTAAATTTTATTTTTAAATTCTGAATTCCAACAAATAGTTTGAAATACCATTTCATCGGGACAAAAAGTATTATCAAAATGTTTTGTTATGTATTCTTCTTTAGAAATTATATACTTTGCAAATTCTGATGTTATAGACCACCATTGGCTTCCTTTCCTTATTTCAAGAGGACACCTCCGATAACCAACCAATGATTGAAGTCGAGCAAAAGAAGCTCGTATAAACCTCTTAATTCCAGACAGTCTACTATATTCATGTGAGAAAAGGAAATAATGCTGACTACGCCATTCAAGTTCTTTGTCAGATACATTCTTTGAAAAACCTATGAATTCGGTCCCACTCAACATTTGACATTCCCCATGAATCTCATCTTGCGATTTAACCGGCATGTCAGCTCCAGAAAGTAGATGAAGATATGTGTATGACCCATTTTGTAAAGCCACTTTTATCAATGCCAATTCTATCCTTACAAGACTGAAATCACCCCAACCAGCATCTATCCTATTCTCAAGATAAACCAATCTGGACTTTTTAGTTTCAAAATCTATTTTATCAAAACTTGCTTTCTTATCGATGTGCACATAAATATCATTCCTTGTATCATCAAGTTTCATAATCAATGATTGAAGGAGTTCAGGAGAATTATGTGCGATTATCAAATACGCATGTCGCATAATAGCTTTCTAAATTTAAATCAGCAATTTACACAAGTCTCAAAAACCAATTACAGGATATGCTCCGCATTATAAACGGGACTCCAACATATACCAATTTATATTCATGCAATAGATACTTGTAATATTTACAATTATTTACTCGTAAGGTAAAAAGAGTCCATGTATAAGAGCTTTCATAACTATAGAAAGCTTTTTAATCTTATTTTTATCTCCTAAAATTATTCCTCTTACATTATAAAGCAAATTATACCCAATACATTTATAGCTAACAGTCGAAACTCCATATTGACGATGACTCCAAATCATATTTCTAATTAAATAATAATATACTTCCGGTGAATAATTTGGTGTCTCGAATCCGAATAATGTTTTGGTTATATTTCCAAACTTATGATCTATATTGCATTCTGGCACAATCATTATATGATAGCCTGCTTTACAGATTTTATGACACAGAATTCCATCGAGCCAATAAATCTTATATTTTTCATTGAAGCCACCAACTTCTAAAGCTGCATTTACCTTAATCAAGGATCCCGATGAGATGACATAAGTCGTTTCAATCATTTTGTCTGATTTGGGATATTTCCAATTAACGTTTGGAGCAAAAATTGCAATATCCTGTCGATTGGAAGTATGAACTATGTTTAAGAAATTTTCAAAATTATTCCAGAGGCTATCTTGATCCATTGTTAATAGATAATCATATCCATTTTTATGACACCACTTCAAACATTCATTCATAGGAAATGCAAGAAATTGATTTTCTCCGTTTCCCATAAATACAATATTTCCAGAAATATTTTTTAATGTCTCGACATCTTCATTCGAATTTCTCCATAAAATTACTATATCCACATGATTCGCAATCGCTTGGACATTATTCTTTAATTGGATTAGATCCGGATGGTACAATGAAAAAAGAGCAGCTATTTTCCTCATATTTTTAATAATTTTTTTACGAGGCCCTTTATTCCTCCTTCTGCCTTCGCCTTCAACAAACAATAGGCTTTATCTGCATTTGAGAAATATATTATAACTTTCGAAATAATAGATATGTTACCTTTGAAAACATCTTTTCTTAAAAGACTTTTATATATATATATTCTTTCTATTGCAACATCTTGCTGCATAAATAATGAATTAAATAATATTGCCTCTAAAATCATTCCATAGCCATTTACAGAATTCCCTTTTATATTCGTTCCTATCAATTTTTTTTCTTCTTTGTAAAGTTTTACAAAATCAAGGAAATGATCAGTTTTAGAATATTTCGCGCCCCAGTTCGGCACATTATAATGATAACCGATCTGATCTGTAAAACGAACTTTTTCGCAATGTTTCAGATATTGAATGATAAAATCCTGATCCTCATCTTTCTTTAAAAAAGTTTTAAATTTAAGCTTATTATAGTCTATAATCGATTTTTTGAATGCTTTTACCCATAGATATCCGAAACAATTTTCTTTGTAAAGCAGAATTTGACCTTTATGCGATGAACCAATAAAACTTAATCCATAACGATACTCTCCAGAAATATTTTCTCCCGAAATAGGACCATCTGTCTCAAACCCCTGCACTATTAAACTATATTCGTTATTATTGATTTCATAATTCTCAAGCCATTCAGGCAAAACATAATCATCTGAATCGCAGAATGTAATCCAATTTCCACGTGAATACGACAATCCTAAATTGCGAGCGGCACTTACCCCTTTATTTTCTGTATGATAAACTCTAATTCTCCGGTCTTTTTGCAAATACCTATCGCATATTTTTTCTGAACCATCTATAGAGCCATCATCAACAATAATAAGTTCAAAATCTACAACTTTTTGATTTAAAATACTATCTATACACGATTCCAACGTATCGCAGGAATTATATACAGGCAAGATTATTGAAAATTGAGGGTTAGACGCTAAACACATGATCGACACAAATAAGGATATTGTTCTGGAGAAAACTTCTTTAATAATTTATTTTAACATCATACGCAAAATGTCTTTTAATTTTCTCTCAAAAACAAACAAAATCCTTAAAAATTTATATTTAATGCTCATTATCGTTATCTTTTCTTTAATAGATAATTTCAGACCTTTAGCCTCGGATCCAAGATATTTTATCCAAGCATCTGAATAATTTATATCATAACGATACCCCATCATTCCTGAAAGATATTCCAATTTAAAAGACATTATCTCTTTTCTAATATTTTCTTGAAATTTCCATTTATTTGACGCGTCTATCACCTCCTCTATTACTGATTTTTCATATTCATAAGTCTTTACATGACCTTTCTGAACACTTTCCGGATTATCATCTCTATAATTGTATTTTATTTCTTTTAGCAGCACGATACTACGAGTCAAATTTTTCAATAACCGCATCTGTGTTAAAAAATCTTCCCCAACTTTAAAGAATCTCGATATCCCCATTACATATGGATCCAACAATTCTTTTCTTATAAGTTTGCCCCATACATGCCAATTATTAAATTTCAATAAATGACATGCGTATTCCTCCGGTGTTAAGACGATATCTATATTTGATTCTGACGCCACAATATCCACATCTTCATTCATTTTAAGTATGAGATACTCAAGAGCATCATTCTTTAAAGAGTCATCTGCATCAACAAAACAAACAAATTTTCCTTTAGCATACTGTGTTCCTGTGGCCCTCGCGACGGAACTTCCACTGTTTGATTGATGTATTACCTTAATTCTATTATCTTTCAATTGATAGTTCTCACAAATACTTCCTGTGTTATCAGAACTGCCATCATCCACTAATATTAATTCAAAATCTCTATATGTCTGATTAAGGATAGAATCGACACATTCATTTATGTATTTTTCACCATTATATATCGGAACAACCACCGATATAGTAGGTAAATATTGACTTTCCTTCATCTAGTATTTACTTTTGTGTTAACACATCAATAAAGCTCTTAATATTATCATCTGAAAATTTCCTCGCGAATAAGCAACTGGAATGCTCGAGTTCCATTGCATCCGATAATTCTAAAAATACAGGAGATGCCTTATCGAATTTCTGAAATAAGTAATCATCTCTATTTATAAAGCCATTTTTCATTAAATTTAACGCATATGCTTTATATAATTCATCTCCACAAAGTGTGTACCGGAATTTTTTTAACAGGTGATTCTTCAACCTTAATATTCCAGCAACATCCTCATAACAAAGAGACGCCCAGTTGGTATATTTCCCTTTAAATAAATTTCTCACACGTTTTCTTGAAACCATCTGACATCTAAGGAAGAACCGCCATGCATAATTTGACAATTTCCTAATAAATTTATTAGGAGACGAAGTTTCCCCTATAAAGTAATGCCTGTAGCCTAATTTTCTTTCAATCTCTTCTTCAGTACTTGGCAAAGGAGACATGACAGATAAATTATTTACCTGATCAAAAAATTCATGTATTGCATTCTGATTTTTCAAAGGGAAATGTGTACCCGAAATTAAATGGAAATATTCATATTTCCCTTCTTTAGCAGCACATTCTAATAGTTTTAGTTCTGTATGAATTTGAGAAACATGTCCCCATCTGACATCTATTCTATCTTTAAGTACATGTAATTTACTGTATTGAGTTTCTAACTCAGGAATATTTTTAACTTTTTTATCAAAATGGATAAAAATATCATTTCGTACATCATCAAGAGACTCAACAAGATATTTAAGAACTTCAAAATTATGATGCACAATTATCAGATATGCATGTTTCATCTTCAAGAATCTATTTCTTAAAAATATGTATTTATCGCCATCTTAGGAAACAATACAACATTCTAATTATCATTTCACGTTTGTTCATTCCATCTACAGAAACAATTTCTTTCCACGATTGCCAAAGACCTTTTTTTGTTGTATTGTCCAATAATTCCCTGACACCCCCAGAATATAAATTTTGAAATGCATGGTCAAACGGATATTCAAATTTATTTTTATTTAATCTATATATTTCCTTATGAATTTGTTTTCGGAAAAGCTGCATAGCACATAATTTCTTTTTTAATTCAATAGAACTATTACGCTTCGTTGAAATCGACTCTCCTGAATGGCGGAATCTATATAATGGTTGGGGATAAAAACACACTCCATTTTCTGCCATTACAATTGCTGTTATATCATCACTACACCATGCAAGCGGCATTTCATAGTATCCTCCATTTTTTAGAAGCCGACTTCGTCTAAATATCCAAAATCCTATGCCAGTATTTATGTGTCGTTTAAGAAAATAATATAGAAACACAGTTTTGTCACAAAATTCAGGCATATAACCATCAATATCCTTTATATTTAGTTTATCATCTACTATCATAACTTGTGGGCGAAAGGCATCACATTCCTGATATTTACATACAAGTTGATCCATCTTGAGAAGATAATTGGTGTCATAGACATCATCATCTGTTGCAAGAATTACATATTCCCCTTTAGCATAACTGAGGCATTTATTCCATTGCGCTGTTAGATTTGATCCTCCGATATTGAATTCATTTTTGTAATATTGAATTCTACTATCTTCATAATTTCTGACAATATCTTCAATCGGCTCTGGAGATGCATCATTTACAATTATCAACTCAAAATCATTAAATGTTTGAGCCAAAATACTATTAATCGCCTCTTTCAAATATTTTGCCTTATATGCCGGCATAATGAATGAATACTTACGCATTATCTTAATAAGCTATTAATAATCGAGATGTTTTTTGATTCTGAATTTATAGATTACAAAATCTCACTAACAAAGGAAGCCTCAAACAACATCATCAAGAAATTTTAAATAATTCAACTTTCGCAAGCATAAAACTGAGTCAATCATATTATCGTCCGATGCACTGTCACTAAATCGAGACTTTCAGCAAATGCAGTCATGAATTATTGTCATCATGCTTTTGAATATTTTGGATCAATACTTTTCTTAGTCAAAAAGCCATCGATAAGTCCTTTATATAAAGCATAAAGCTTTCTTATCTTGTTATTCTCTCTATAAATGATGGAAAAAACATAGTGCTTCAAATACATACTTTTGATATGACCTCTCAGTTCAATTCGTTCCGGATATATACGTGTCAATAACACTGAATTTCTGAGTATGCCATATAATCTAAAGGGAGAATAATTATAACTACAAAGATGTCGTCCTAAAAAAGTATAGTCATTGCTTTCTCCAAACTGTTGCTTGATATAACCACTTCCGAAAATCTTCACAATAGGAATATTATTTCTCAATGCCCTGAAATTAAACTCAGTATCAACAGCATCTATAAGAAATCGTTCGCAATATCCGCCTATCTTATCGAAACACGCGATTGAAATTATTGAGCCGGAGTTTATAGCAAAATTAATTCTTTCGTAACGAGCATTTACTTCATTATGTTGATTTGTTTCAGGACTCACAATTGCCAAAGCATGTTTCTGAAAATATAATGCTGCGTGTTTCTTATATAAGGGAAAGTCTACCCATTCTGAATCTTGATCCATTGTAAGCAAATGGGAAAATCCATGACGTCTAGCAAATCCTATCGCCCTGTTATAAGGATATGACAATCCCAAGTTACCCTCTTTACCCAAGAAGGTAACTGCCTTGTGTTGTCCAAGAATCGACTTATATTCAATTGAATTTTCTGAATCGGGCGTGTTATCCCACACAATCAAATGATCAACATAATCAATCCAACAAACAATTTTATGAATCATTTCAATTGTAGGTTTATATAGAACTACGATGCCTAACAATCTAAATTCCATATTATTCCATTACATTCAATAACCAATTTAAAATAAAATTACTCAAACGTTCAAAATTTTCAGAAGCTAGTCAAATGCCTTTTTTATTTATCTAATTTTTCGTTATTCAATGAATATTTATATCATTCTTTTGAATTCAACCCTTCTTTTAGGAAATCAATTGAGTTTGCTGTGATATTCTTGATTCTAATTTCATTATCTTGCATATTCTCCTCTAAAATTTCAATGTCATCTAAAGGAGTATTTTCTTCAAGCTTAATACCTAATTCATTAATCAATGAAACCATTCTATCATCAAATCTTCCCTTATATGCATAGTAATGTTTTGAAAAAACAATTGAAAAAATAAACGCATGGAAAGAACCAGACACTACCATTTTTGAGAACTTTACGAGATTCAGGAATTCCAAAGGTCCGACAGCTGTTACGAATTTTATGGCTCGATTATTAATCCATTTATGGCAATAATCGTGAATCGTCACGATTACCTTCATATTATATTTATTAGCAAACTCTAAAGATTTGAAATATAGTTCTTCATCATACCAGGGAGTGTAAAGAAGAATGTAATCGTCTTTAACAATTCTATGCGTTCCTGCAAGTTTATCCCAATCGTTTTTTTCTATCAATAATGTCGGGTCGACCGTAATTTGTGGAATGAATCCACATATATGATCCATCAGTGATGCTCCAGCAGTATCTCTTACAGAGATTAAATCATAACAAGAAACAAATTTCTTTATTTCAGGATATTTTTTTACGTCAATTTGATTTAGACAATCCGGACCCATACTTGGAGCGTAGGCTACTCGCTTCCCTTTTCTAACAAAATCCAGGAAATATGCTTTATCAAAATCAAAACAAGATGTATTCCAAATCTGATCGCTACCAGAGATATAAACATCAAAATTCAAATCTGATTTTTTTAGTTCATCATCCGTTTCAAATTCTTTTTCTGTCAATCGCATATGATCTTTTATAAACTTTTCAAAAAGTACATGTTTCTTACGATCACCAAAAGCAATCTGCGGATATAAAATCGCCTTAATCATCGAACGGATGCCATTCTTTTTATAAAATGGTCTATAATATTTCTTTTGTCTTCTTGTCCGAAAATTTATTATTTCACAGTCATAACCTAACTCAGTGACTACTCGCTGAAGAGCATACGCCTGCAACATCGAGCCATAATTATGCGATGCATGAAACGTTATTATGCCGACTCGTTTTGCCATCTCAATTTATTTCGTATTTTACTTGTAAGTAGTTCTAATATCTTAGATTGTTCATTTTTGTCAAAACATATAAAATATGCAATAAATGCTATAATTATTATAGACATAAAACATACGACCAGCAAACGTAACCATCCTTCTTCCATAATATGAACTATAACTCCCAGTGAAATAAATGATAAAAATGTTAATATACAGATAGGAATTAATACATTTTTCACATACTTTACAACTGAAAAGGATAACATCTGATGGCATAAATACAATCTTATAATTCCTGCAATAATTGTTAATCCAACCGATATAACAAATGGAACATATATCGGCAGCTCGTATTTAAGCAATATCCATGACAATGGAACATTCAAAAGCATTATTGAACCCACAATAACTTGATATTTTTTTATATCTCCTGTAGCCAGAAGAGGCGAAATAAAAGCATTCCCTAATACTCCAATCAATCCTTCTATCATTATGATTTTTGTAAATACCAATGTATGTTCCGGAACTTTGACCAGCCAAATATTCAACAGGAAATCCAATTCATAAAGCACTGGCACCGTCAACATCAATAGCAAGATGTAGGATATCTTTGAACTCAGCATCATCAATCTGTGCAGCCCCCTTTTATCTCCTGAAGCATAGTTCTTAGTTATCTGCGGACTGACAGCTGTATTGAAACATCCTACAATATTGCTTACCGCTCCGGAAGCCTGCCCGGCAACACCTCTTGCTCCATTCACCAATGGACCGCCAAATATATTCAAGACAATATTTACTCCTTGATCTTTCAATATCCAAGCTATTGTGCCGAACAGATTCCAACCCGTAAATCCGAACATGGAGCGAAACAATGTCTTATCCCATAATCGGGATACGCGGCAGTATGCAAATTTCTTTCTACAATAAAATAAATATATACAAAAATTAATTATCTGCACGCAGAGCATTAGAAAAGCATATACCTCCAGATTATCGACATTCTTGGCAAAGAAATCTATTCCAAGCACTATCAATAGCTTTGCTATCACTTCTTCGATGCCGATATATGCATATATGTTCATGTGTTCATGAGCCGTGATGGAAGCTCCGTAAGGAGTCTGTATGATACCTAATACTGTTGATATCACTGATATCTGGTAAATCACATTAGCCGCATGCATTCGTGTTTCAGGAATATTCATCTGCGTGTTCAGGAACCATAATCCCACTGTCTCAGCGCCAAGCAACACAAGCAATGACAGAACTGCATGAATATGGAACGCCATTCCAAAAACTTTCCGATATCCAGCCTCGTCTCCTTTACCCAATTCCACAGTAAGGTATCTGGATGTGGCAACTGACATCGAACCGTTCAGGAAGGTCATAAAAACGACAATGCCACCCACAACATTGTAGATGCCAAAATCCTCCACTCCAAGTATTTCCAATACTTTTCGAGAGGTATAAAGTCCTATAATCTGTGCGAACAGCAATCTTGCGTAGAGCAAAATCGTGTTCTTTGCGACCCGTTTATTATTATCTGAGATCATTTTAAACGTGCAGTTACCATCCGCCTTAAAGTATTCAACTTCTCAGGGAATATGGCGATTTTCGCACTAAGCTCAAATGGCAACATGCTATATGCTATTCTAAAAATCTTAGCTTTAATACTGTCTGAGACACAATGATTCAACTGGTCATTCCCTGTCACTGCTTCATTCACAGTGCGCTCTATAGTTTGCATCCGGGAACCTACAGCTTCAATGAGATGCAAACCTTTATCTGTGATTGGAAGCATGACAGACAATCCGGATCTTACATGCTCGGGAAGAATCTCAGGACTTGAAAATCCCCAGAAATCTCCGATTGTCAAATCTCCTGCTCGTTTATTGGTTCCAAACGGACAATTATAACAACTATAACGACATGTAGTTCCTTTAAAAAATGTTCTAATATATGTATCTTTATGTAACAATCCACAATATCTGAAGCCTTCCGATATCACTTCTAATTGATACTCATTACCATTCCGAAATGAAACTGAGACTTCTGTCGGATTATTTTTTAATGTGCTTTTTAAGTAAGTTGGAACTATTGCCGATATGTGGTCGCGCAACATTTTCATCGATGGCACTCCATGACATATCAAATCCACGAGATAAAGATTCTCGTCTTTTTTACCTACATAGTTTCTTACAGCTGCTGTCTGACAAGGAGTGCCTGTAAACAAAACTGTTTTCCCCGATTCAAGATCCGATTTGATATTTTTATAGATATCTGTCAGACTGCTCTGAACATATTTTGATCCCTGTAATCTTTTCAGATCATCAAGTGAATCTACACGTACATGCTTTATTTCAAGACCATTTCCTTCACATCCATACACCACTCCCCCGTTCTCTATCACATAAGAACCCAAGGCATAGGCTGCGCCACCTGATGAACTACGGGAGTACGCGACTCTATCGGTGTTCCAAGCGGCATAGGCTTTGCGTGGCAAATTCAACACATGGTGCTCAAACGGACACACTCGTTCACAAAGACCGCATTCCACACACGAATCTGCAATGACTTCAGGATAAAGGAAACCCAACTTATCCTCTTTCATCACAATGCATTTCTTCGGGCACGCATCTCTGCATACTCCGCATCCGCAACAGTCTTTCTTATTTTTATTGGCAACAGACATTTATCATCTTTTTGTTCTGATTGCTCGATTATTATGTGTGCTCATGAAAAACGGAGAACAGTTTCCGTTCTTTTGCCGGCTCTTGCGCAAAGGCGTTCGAAGTCGTCAAGGATGAACGAAACTATTAACATCAATTACCAGTGAAATTTTGCGGGGTATTTCACTTGAATGAACTGAAATCCTCCATCAAAATCAAGCTCTTCAAACATCTTGACCTTTGATGAAGAGCCGGGAGCATGACTAAACCCTTGCATTGAGCGTATAGCTTTATTGGAATTATTTATATTACTTTCTCTCCAACCGAAAATCGCGGATTTTTCGCGATATTGCTCAATGTATACACATAGAGCCGGATTAGAATTATTTATTATACTATGCCAAACCTGACGCATCTGCTCGCGCGCAGTTGCCCGTTTGCCAATCCGACCTAAAAACCCGTGATCATCTACATATTTCGACATCGTGCATGTCAGCTCACATAATGCAAAGCGTTTACGATCTTCAGATGAATCAAAAACAAGATAGTCACATTTCTTTCCTACCCCAGTGAACCTCCATTTATCAAAATTTACAATTGTCAACGGTGTGTCACTCTCTATAAATAATAGGGTTTTATCGCAATCATAATCACAGGATAGCACACGACTTGATTCGATGCATGTCTTGTCGTCACGCAGTGAGATTACACCTTCTTTTTCTTCTGTAAATCCACTTATATCACACGCATCTGTAAAGGCGTTTTGAAGCAATTTCAAGCAATTAGTATCCATGACTCTCTAAATCAATGAATCATACTCTTCCATTATTGCTTCCATTTGCTCGGTGAGGTCTTGCGTATCTATAAATTCTTTACCGTTCTCATCAACTGCCTTCAATGTCTGCAACCTGCCATCATGCAAACGATAAACAGCAAGATCTTCCGGAGCGACATGCGCCCTTCCGGCTTTATTTTGATGTAGCAAAACATTAAGATAATTCACAATATACGGGCTATGAGTCGCCATCATCAGCTTGATGTTCCTGTCGGAAGACTTTTCATCAAAACTTATTCTTACAAGATCTTCTATCAGACGGCATTGAGCGTCAGGAAACAGATTAAGCTCCGGTTCTTCTATATGTATCTGAACCATACGCTTCATATCGGTTGGTTCAAGCTCCGGATTATATTTCCTAAGATTATCAGATTCGTATAAATAACTTATAATCGATCTGCCAATTGCGTCTTTAAATGAGAAATCAGAACTGAAATATTTTGCGAGCGTGATGATGGAAGAGGAGGTTTGCAATCCGGATGAACCGTACCTCAATTCCATCGGTCGATATGAATTGTCCTGAGGATGGAAGAAAAACTTCTTAATGCCATTCCTGCGTTCTACCATCAGATCGACCCCGAGATATCCCAACCTCACAAGATTTATCTCATCTGTAGCTTCTTGAAAATCATTGAATGTCTCCTGAAAATAAAAATCGAGCGTCCTATTATTCTTGGGTGAATTTTTTTTCGATGAATTTCCATGAGCCGCCCACTGTGGAATGACGCCCCTCATTTCCGACACCCATGATTCTTTTAGAAACACAAGATCTTCATTAGGAATTGCTTTATCGGTGGTAGATCTATCTATGCTTCCGTTCCTATATGCCACGCCATGAACATTGCCGTGTATTTCTACAGCATATTCAATTTCAAGGTTCTTATTATTGAAATATTGTTTAAGCTCAGGCGTAAGAAGATTGTCAATCTTGAGCTGAAATCGACTCTTATTAACATTCGCATTCTTCAGATACCATCTTATATTGAGCATCTTATATATGTAACGGAAGAGCACCAGTATTTTCATTACCAAGCTTTTCCCGCTGCCCGAAGGTCCGATAAGGACAGTCAGTGGTCGTATATTATCAATCTTGATATCCTTTATTGGACCGAGATTCTTTATATGTATGCTCTCTTTCATTGAATCCAATATTATTTGTTCAATTCCTTTTAATCCTCAAATTTAGGAATTTTTATCGGGATTGTCAAGAATTCGGTGGGGGAATGTAACTGAGAGATCAGAGGAATTCGATGAAGTCTTTCTCGACTTCGATGGCGGCTACGATGTAGTTCTCAAGGGAGATGAGGAGTTTGCGCTTGCGCGAACCTCTGACTTTCATTAGTTTACCTTCGTAGCCGGACATTGGACCGTCTACGATGCGTACGCGCTTGCCGATCTTGTCGGGCGTGATGTCTTCCGGAAGATAATAGACCGGATCACTAACGCTACGCACAGCATGGATGAATCGCTCCATCTCTGCATTCGGCACTGTCATCGGTGAGCGGTAAGGTGCTCCTTTCATGTAGCGATACTGCAATGTGGGTGTGCCGACCATGTGCTCGTCAAGGTCATGTTTCGTGGCCTTGACAAACAACAGATCGGGAATCACGGGCACCTGCATGCGCACGGTGCGACCCTTGATAACCCGCAGACTCTCATGCATGGGCGTGAATGTGTTGAATCCTTTTTCCGGCAACACGCGCCAAGCAGGATCTTTGGCATTATGTCGTTTCAAGTCTCTTAATACAAACCAATCCTCTCTATCCATAGATAAATCAAGACAAATACTTCTATTCCTGCCCAAACCAATATAAACGTGATAATTAGGCAGTTACAAGAATAGTGGCGTAAAGTTTAAATATACCTCTGTTGTCAGTTAGCTTCATTGGGGTTTCTCAGGTGCTATCCGACTGTTATGGAGTATCCATATTTTCATGGGAGAAAGAGCATATCTTTTACGATATACCCCTAAGCACCAAATAGTTAGATCAATTAAGCAAACTTATCTCTTCCGAAGAGATACTAAATTTTAACAAATTTACTGATTTATATTCAAATAGAAAAATTGAGGACGGTGTTTTTAATTATTTTTTAATTATCGCGAATAACGGAATTCACAACTTCTTACCTATAACTTATTACTTATCAGCTTATTGCAAAGCAATTTAGTATCTCTTCGGAAGCGATTTTTAATAAAATTCAACTTTTAGAAACGCCTGGTCGATTCGCGTCAGGAATGACTCTGAATATTAATCGACCTCTCCGAGGCCGCAGCGACACGATGAGTGTGACCTCACACCGGTTAAGCGCTATTTCATACGCGCTTAGCCGATATGAGGTTATAATTATTTACCCTCCTCGAGGGTCGCCGCGAAAATATCCTAACTTTACATTCCTGCTGAGATTCACATCCCCGCTGAGATTTACATCCCTGCTGAGATTTACATCCCTGCTAAAAATTTACATCCCTACTGAGATTCACATCCCTGCTGAGATTTACATCCCTGCTGAGATTCACATCCCTGCTGAGATTTACATCCATGCTGAGATTCACATCCCTACTGAGATTCACATCCATGCTGAGATTTACATCCCTGCTGAGATTCGAGGCGCGCCAATTCTTACTTCTCACTTCTTACTTCTTACTTCTTACTTCTCACTTCTTACTTCTCACTTCTTACTTCTAAGTATAATCTTAATGGATTCTCTTTGGCGGGATGACAAATATTTTGTATATTCGCCAGCAAATCTGTTTTATTATTATGAAAAAGAATGCGCAATATCTCGCCGACCTCCGGGTGGCGATGAAGGAACACGCTATAGATTGCGTGATAATCTCCGGCACGGATCCTCACCAGAGCGAACTGCCGCCGCTTCACTGGCGCGGCAGGGAGTGGCTCACGGGGTTTGAGTCGGAAAACGGCACCAACGGCACTGCCGTAGTACTCGCCGATAAGGCATACGTCTGGACCGATTCCCGTTATTTCATACAGGCTACCGACCAGCTTCGCGACACCGGTTTCGAGATGATGAAGGAGGATGGTCCGGAAGCGGTGAACCTTATCGACTGGGTTACGGAAAACGTCAAGGCAGGGCAGACCGTGGCTATCGACGGCATGACGTTCTCAATCTCCTGGGCGCAACGCTTAGAGCAAGAACTCAATGACAATGGTATAAAGCTCAACGATAGTTTTGCGCCGTTCGACATCATCTGGCATGAGCGTCCGGAGCGTCCGAAAAACAAGCTTTTCGTTCATGAAGAGAAAATAGTGGGCGAGACCGTAGACAGCAAAATGTCGCGTCTCTTGACCGAGGTGAAGGGTGAGCTCGCTAACGCGATCCTCCTCTCCGCGCTCGACGACATCGCCTGGGCAACCAACCTCCGCACTGCCTGCGACATAGCCTTCTCCCCTATCTTCGTGGCGTATCTATATGCTGACAACTCGCGCCGCATCCTCTTCATCGACAAGGAGAAACTGAGTGTAGAGGTTGACGAGCACCTGCGCAAATACAATATCGAGGTGATGCCTTACGAGACCGTGCTCGATTTCGTGCAGACCCTCCCCAAGGAAACGCGCCTGCTCATTGACCCGGAGAAAACCTCGCGCGGTCTTTACGACTGCTTAGGTTGCACACCGGTGTTCGGAGGATCACACGTTGCCAAGCTCAAGAGCGTGAAAAACGACACCATGATAGAAAACGTGAAGATTGCCATGCGCAAGGATGGCGTGGCGCTCACCAAGTTCTTCATGATGGTGGAAAAGGAATATCCGGAAGGGAAGCTGACGGAAGTAGAACTCGGCAAGCGGCTCCGCGCTCTGCGCCTGGCGGATCCTTCATGCGTGGATGAGAGTTTCGCGCCAATTCTCGGATGGAACGAACACGGCGCCATCGTGCACTATGAAGCCACAGAAGAAAGCGACGTGCCTGTAACCGGCGACGGACTACTCCTCGTAGACTCCGGAGGCCAGTACACATACGGCACTACAGACATTACGCGCACAATCGCCCTCGGTGCGGTAGCTCCTGAGGCGCGCCACGACTTCACATTAGTGCTCAAGGGACACATCGCACTATCGCGCGCCATATTCCCCAAAGGAACGCGCGGCGGCCAGCTCGACGTCCTCGCCCGACAGTTCCTCTGGGCTGAAGGTAAAGCCTATTATCACGGCACAGGTCATGGCGTAGGTTTCTTCATCAACTGCCACGAGGGTCCGCAAAGCATCCGTCTCAACGATGTGCCCACGCCCCTCGAACCCGGCATGATCACCAGCAACGAGCCCGGACTGTATCTTGAAGGGAAATACGGCATACGCACGGAAAACCTTATAGTTACGGAGCCCTGGCAGACAACTGAATTCGGTGATTTCTACCACCTCGAAACCCTCACCCTCTTCCCCTACGACGCCCGACTCATCGAGCTCGACATCATGACTCCGGAAGAGATCGACTGGGTCAACGCCTACCATAAGAAGGTATACGCCGAGCTTTCCCCGCTCCTCGACCCCGAAGAGCAGGCATGGCTCGCATCAAAGTGCAAAGCACTTTAGGCTTTAGGCTTTAGGCGTTAGGCTTTAGGCTTTAGGTCCATTCGGCGAAGCTTTCTAAAGCCTAAAGCCTAAGACCTAAAACCTAATTACACATTACACATTAAACATTACACATTAAAAAAACGGATGGCTTTAATAAGATCAGTAAGAGGCTTCACGCCTCAGATAGGGAAAGGATGCTTCCTGGCGGAAAACGCCACGATCGTCGGAGACGTTGTGATCGGCGATGAATGCAGCATCTGGTTCAACACCGTGCTTCGCGGCGATGTCAATTCGATCCGCGTAGGCGATCGCGTCAATATTCAAGACGGCAGCGTGCTCCACACGCTTTATCAGAAATCCACCATCGAGATAGGCAACGACGTCTCGATAGGTCATAATGTGGTGATCCACGGCGCCAAGATCCACGACTACGCCCTTATCGGAATGGGCGCTGTGGTGATGGACGACGCAGTGGTTGGCGAAGGTGCTCTGGTGGCAGCCGGCTCTGTGGTGCTCAGCCGCACGCAGATCGGACCTCACGAAATGTGGGCAGGTTCCCCAGCCAAGTTCATCAAAATGGTAGAGCCCGAAAAGGCGAAAGAAATGAACGTGAAGATAGCCAAAAACTATCTCATGTATTCCAAATGGTATGAGCAGGATGCAGAGGAAGTTGACCCCTCCGCAGACGTAATGTAAAAAAATTTAGACATTTTCCGACGAAAAATTGGCAAAAAATTTTGTCATATTTGGAAGATTGTATAATTTTGCATCGCTTTATGCCGCCGGGGCCTGCATGTTGCCCTCCGGAGGCGAGCCAAAAAATTAACAGAAACTAAAAATTAACAGCACAAAACATGATTATCGTACCAGTAAAAGAAGGCGAAAACATCGAGAAAGCACTCAAGAAGTTCAAACGTAAATTCGAAAGAACCGGCATCGTAAAAGAGCTTCGTTCACGTCAGGCTTTCGAAAAACCTTCTGTGACCAATCGCAAGAAGATGATGAAGGCCGTTTACGTTCAGCAGCTTCGTCAGGCTGAGCAGTAAAAAGCCGCTTTTATCTGCATTCAATAACACGATTCAGCGTAAGCATCAGAAAGCTTATGCTGAATCTTTGTATGCCTATGTTTCGCGAATTTGAGAATTATCTGCTGCTGGAGCTTAACCGCAGCCGCCACACAGTCGAGGCATACAGCCGCGACCTCACCCAGTTTGCGCAATGGCTCTCCGGCGGTGTGGAGAATGCCACCACTGCCGATATCCGCGCCTGGCTCGGCTCGCTGGCTCCCGGCGAATCGCCATTGACATTGCGCCGCAAGGCGCAAAGCCTCCGCGCCTATTACCGCTGGCTTCTCAAACGCGGAGAGATCAGCCATAATCCAGCAGCCGACCTCATCCTCGCGAAAGCCCCGAAGCGGCTGCCGGAATTCGTGAAAGAGCAGGAAATCGAAGAGATTGTCAACTCCTACGATCACTCCGATTTCACCTCACATCGTGCACATATCGTGATGCTGATTCTTTACTCCACAGGTTTGCGGCAGGAAGAGCTACGCACACTTACGGATGCAGATATTGATTTCTCACTGCGCGAAGCAAAAGTCACCGGCAAACGCGCCAAGCAGCGGGTAGTGCCGTTGCCTCCTGAACTGCTTGAAGAAATCGCGTGCTGGCAGAAAGCGCGCGACGCCAAGTATCCGGATCTCAAATCGCCAAAACCACTGATTTGCGGACGCAGCGGAGCCATCAGCAAGAAAGCGCTCTATAACATTGTCAACGACTCGCTTGCCTCATCCTCGGCGATGAAAAAGAGTCCGCACGTGTTGCGCCACACGTTTGCCACCTCCATGCTCAACGGAGGAGCCGCCCTCGATTCGGTAAAGGAATTTCTCGGACACTCATCTCTTTCCACCACGCAGATATACACGCATCTCTCCTTCAACGAGCTCAAGAAATCCTATTCCGCGGCTCATCCACGCGCAAAAAGGGAAACATAATTACAACCGTGATCTTGTCGTATTTACGAAAAAAGTATAGTCTATGGCAGTTTTTTCCATCTAAAATAAGCAATTTTTCAATTTTATTGTTTATCTTTGTAAACAACGGTTGGTAAACGTCTCTGCCGTTTGCCACCGCGATTGAGAAAACCCCAACCCCGCCAACACGGGAATGGGACAAGTATTAACCCATAAAAACTTAGTGTTATGGAAGCTACAATTAAAGCAATTCATTTCGACATCTCCGAAAAACTCGTCTCCTTCATCAATAAGAAAATCGACAAGCTGGTGCGCCGTTACGAGTCTATCTCTGATGCTGACGTGACTCTCAAGGTTGTAAAACCGGAGACGGCAATGAATAAAGAGGCTCAGGTGAAACTACTGATTCCCCAGACACCCGATCTGTTTGCTTCCAAAACAGCCGACACTTTCGAAGAAGCTGTGGATCTTTGTCTGCGTGCCCTCGAACCGCAACTCGAGAAGCTCAAAGAAAGAAGCTGATGTCATAAATGTCTGTTTGTAATAGATGAAACAGCGTGAGAACATACACCGTAAATTCCCCAAAAGAATGTCATACATTCTTTTGGGGTTGGCTTTTATCATAATAGCATTGTTAATAATGCTCTATCCGCTTGTGATGGAGCACACCGGCTCCTCAGCCACCATACGCATTCCGGCAAACGCTACCGTGCAGAATGTCACCGACACCCTATCCAAATATTACGGCAACGGCTTCGCAAAGAAAGTGGTGAGACTTTGCAAGCTGCGAAACGTTGATTTTGCAACGCGTCACGGAGCCTATGAAATACCTGCAGGTGCGAACGCAATCACAGCCATGAGGAGAATAAGCAGTGGAGGTCAGACTCCCGTCCGCATAACCATCAACGGATTCCGAGATCTTGACCTTCTATGCAGCCGAATCGCAGCGAAAATGGAATTTTCGGAAGCAGACATGCGGGAGGCTCTTGCCGACCCTGCCACCCTACAACCTTACCACCTCACATTCAATCAGGCACTCGCCCTTTTCCTTGATGACACCTATGAAGTCTACTGGACCACATCCCCTCGCGAACTGATTGCCAAAATCGGAAGCAACTATTCCCGCTACTGGAATACAGCCAACCGCAACAAGGCTGAAGCACTGGGCATTTCGCCTGCCGATGCCACAATCATAGCATCAATTGCCGACGAGGAAACCAATAAAGCCGCAGAGAAAGGAACCATCGGACGCCTTTATATCAACCGTCTGAAGAAAGGCATGAGGCTGCAATCGGATCCTACTATACGCTTCGCGCTGCGCGACTACTCTATCCGACGTGTAACGCGCAAACATCTTGGAGTTGATTCCCCTTACAACACGTATGCACACGCAGGATTACCTCCCGGACCGATACGAACCACATCGCGGACAACACTCGACGCGATCCTCAACAGCGAGCCAAGCAATTATCTTTATATGTGTGCCAAAGAGGATTTTTCAGGCACACATAATTTCGCATCCACATTCGAGGAACATTCAAAAAACGCTCGGCTCTACCAAAAAGCCCTCAACGAGCGAGGAATACATTAAACGATCTATCTCCACCGATGAAAAGACCGCTTGTCACACTATCAATTATATCTATACTAATATTATCATTTCCCTCCTCTCTATACTGTGCCGAGGCGGCAGCCGAGGTGTCAGCCACTTGTGCCCAGGCGGCAGCCGAGGTGCCAACCACTTGTGCCGAGACGCAAGCCGAGGAGTCAACCCTCATTATCTCCGAAAACGATGCGCAGGAATCGCGCAACTGGTGGCATCTACTGAAAAAGGGTAAGCTGAACCTTGCCGACACCACCGTGGAATATCCTAAATTCCTTGGATTCTGTGTCAAGGTTTACAACTGGGCTGACAAGACATTCAACTCCTACGATACCGATTACGTAGTCGGCACCGGGCGCCGCTGGAAAGCTCGTGTGCTTTCCGACAACTGGGTGGATTCTTATTACCTGGACATCGGCAAGAAAATGAAGATGCGCATGATGAGCGATTTTTATTGCAATGCAGGAGCATACCTGCAGTATATGGCTGTAAGCGTGGGGTACTCTCTCGATATGAGCAACGTTATAGGCAACAAACCTTCCAATCATAAAAAGTTGGAATTCAATTTCAACTGCGCCCGTTTCAACATTGAAGGTCACTACTGGGAAAACTCCGGAGGAACCTTCATCCGCACTTTCGGAGACTATAACAAAGGGCATCTTATAAAGCAGGAATTTCCCGGCGTGAGTCAGAAAACAATTGGTTTAAACGGTTATTTCTTTTTCAATAACCGTAAATTCGCCATGGGAGCGGCATATAACTTCTCCAAGTTCCAAAAGAGAAGCGCAGGGTCTGCAATCATCGGCTTCAATTACAATAATCTTGACATCACAATGGATCTCAGCAAAATCCCGGAGGTATTGAAGCCATATCTCAGCATAGACCCGCACCTATACCGCTTCCACTACAATTCTTACTGTCTGATGAGCGGCTATAGCTTCAACTGGGTGCTCAACCCGCATCTTCTGTTCAACATTTCCGCCTTCCCCGGCGTTGGTTACACACATGCCTACGAAGATTCGGCAGAGAGGGGTGCGGGGCTGTTTGCCGTCACACTCAAAGGGCAAAGCTCCTTGACCTATAATTTAGGAGACTTCTTTGTTTGCGCAGTAGCCAAACTCGATGGAAACTGGTACAAATCAAGTGATTTTTCGCTCTTTTCATCCGTGGAGAACGCCCAGCTCAGTGTGGGAGTCAGATTTTGAGGAATGAGAAATTAGGAATGAGGAATTAGGAATGAGAAATTAGGAATTAATAAGAGGATTTAATATGGGAGAGATTGATGAGAAATATATGCGGAGGGCGATTGAGCTCGCAGGGCATGGCGCCGGATTCGTCTCTCCGAATCCGATGGTAGGAGCCGTTATTGTGGCTCCCGACGGTAGAATTATCGGTGAAGGATGGCATCGCCGTTACGGCGGTCCGCATGCTGAAGTAAATGCTGTCGCATCTGTGCGGAAGGAAGACGAATATCTTCTGCCGGTCTCTACGATATATGTGTCGCTTGAGCCATGTTCGCATTATGGCAAGACCCCCCCGTGCAGCAAGCTGCTGATAGAAAAGAAACTTAAACGCGTGGTCATCGGCATGCTTGATCCCTTCAAAGAAGTAAGCGGACGTGGCGTCCGCATGCTCCGCGATGCCGGAATAGAAGTTGTGGAGAATGTGCTCGAAAACGAATGCCGAGACCTTAACAAAAGATTCGTCACAGCCCACACTCTCCATCGTCCTTACATACAGCTGAAATGGGCACAAAGTGCCGATGGCTTCATTGCTGCCACAGACCACACCGGCAAGGGAATCTCCGTTGCACTATCCAACCCTCTGAGTCTCGTTGAAATGCATCGCGAACGCGCGCTTAATGACGCAATTCTCGTCGGAACAAACACAATTCTTTCCGACAACCCCTCCCTCACAACGCGTCTATTTCCAGGAAACTCCCCGCGCCCTGTAATATTCAGCTCCGTGAAAATCCCGGAAAATGCCGCAGTGCTCCAGCGCGATCCGATCATTCTTGACCCGGCGAAAACTTTGGAAGAGAACATATCTGAATTATACTCACGCCATTCCATCACATCTCTGATGGTGGAGGGAGGCTCGAGAACCCTGAGCGAATTCATTGAAAAGGGGCTCTTAGATGAAATCCGCCTGGAGATCTCGCCCAAACTTATCCACAGCGGCATCCCCGCCCCCACCCTCCCCTCCGACATCGCCATGACAGAAAACCGCAAGATCAGAGAAAACACCCTCCTGCGGTTCCGCCCAATATAAAATTTTCGCCTCTCCGGTTCCGTTCAGCGAGCACTGCTCGCGGCTTGCAAAATGCTTAAAACTTATTAAAAATGATTTAATTTTGAAAATCACAGCTCTTTTTGCCGAATAATTCCCCAAGAAATGCTAAATTTGCAAGTTGAAACATCATGCCCAACGCGCGTCTGCGCACTTCGGGCTGACAAACATTATACAAGCAAACAATAACAAAGTGAAGATACTCAATACATTTCGCCGTTTTGCCGGCTGCCTTATGGCAGGCGTTACCATGATTGCGGCAGTATCCTGCAACGAAAAGACAGAAGAAGTGGAGATTTATCTTACTCCATCGAACGTAGCAGTCACCGCATTCTCTCTTAACAACGATGACAAGGTTATGGAAAACCTTGACTCCGTGTTCTTTTCAATTGATCTTGAAAATGGGGTTATCTTCAACGCCGATTCCCTTCCAGTCGGCACAAAGATCGACAAGCTCGTGACATCCATTAAATATTCGAGTTATGTCACCAAAGCCACTCTAAAAATGGAAGACGGCAAGACACGCACCGGCGAAGTTGATTATCTCACTTCCCCATCCGATTCCATTGACTTCACCGGCAAAGTTTCCCTTACGCTATCCACGGATAACGATCAGCTCTCACGCACTTACCGCATCAAGGTAAACGTGCATAAAGAAAAAACAGACTCTTTAGTATGGGGCGACAAGGCATTGTCCAAACTTCCGTCGCGGTTGGCAAATCCACGTAATCAGAAAAGTCTCGACTTCAACGGCAGAGCAGTCTCTCTGATTGAGGAAAACGACGGAACCTATACATTTGCATCATCCGAGAATCTTTTCGACGGAGAATGGCAAAAGGGCGAAGTGACATTCCCCTTCACTCCCGACGTGCGTTCTCTCTGCGCCACAACATCAAGCCTCATGATACTTGCCAACGATGGCAAAATGTATCAAAGCAGCAATGGCACAACATGGACTGCCACCGGCGAAACATGGGCTGCCATGCTCGGGGCATATCTCGACACCGCGATTGGTCTGAAAAACGGCACTAACGGTCTCGAATACGCTCAGTATCCTCTTAAAGATCTAAATGTCACCACCGTAGATAGTGAATTCCCGATCTCCGGCTATTCAAACTTCGTGATTCTTGCCAACCAGTGGACATCATCTCCGGTAGGTTTCTTCGCCGGAGGGACCTGCGCTGACGGCACTCTTTCCGACGCAACATGGGCATTCGATGGCTACAACTGGATAAAACTCGCAGAAGGTGGAATTCCCGCCGTGAAGGGAGCCTCCATAATCCCATATTATGGATACAGGTTCACTTCATCAAGCTGGACCCAGACTGAATATCCCGTGTGGATGATCATCGGAGGCAGTAAAACAGACGGCACACTAAACCGCACAGTGTATATATCTTACGACAATGGCGTGAACTGGGGACCCGGCAGCGAATTGCTTCAGCTCCCCAAAGAGATTCCGACAATGACGGAATGCGACAACGTTGTTATGACCACTCGAAAGAAAGCCCTTCTTTCCGACGCATGGAAGAAAGCCGCACACCGCTCTCACAATGTTGAGGTAGACGGCGACAACATATACTGGGACTGTCCTTACATCTACCTCCTCGGAGGCTTTGACCCGCAGGGCAACCTTTACAATACAATATGGCGTGGCGTGCTTGCACGTCTCTCCTTCACCCCCGTAATCTGACGCAGTGAGCCGCAGGTTTGGAATATCCCTCATTCTTATCCTCTTTCTCTCGTTCATACCTTTGAAAGGGAAAGCGCAGGAGGATTACCGCTTCGATATCGGAGCGGGAGTGGGCATGACCGGATATCTCGGAGATGCCAACACCGCAAATCTATGGGGCAACCCCGGATGGGATTTTGAAGCACTTTTCCGCTATATCGCCAATCCCCGATGGGCATTCAAGACAAATTTCTATGCAGGCAGTCTCCGAGGAGATTCCTCGCAGATGACAAACGTGTTTCCCGGAGGGGAAACATATAAATTCTCCACTACCTTCTATGAGCTCGGGGAGATGGTGGAATTCAACTTCTTCAGCTACGGCATGGGCGAAACCTACCGTAAGCTGAAGCGAATCTCGCCCTACATTGCTGCAGGAATAGGGATGACCCTCTGGAGCGTTGACGGGAAAACGGGAGCCGCCTTCAATATCCCATTGGGAGTTGGAGTGAAATACAAGCTATCGGAGCGCTGGAACATCGGGTTTGAGTTTCTGATGAAAAAAACGTTTTCCGACAAGCTCGACGGCGAGGCTCTCAGGGATCCATATGGCATAAAGAGCTCATTCATGAAAAATACCGACTGGTATTCCACCATGAGCATAACCATTAGTTATGAATTCAGCAAACGATGCGCCGTTTGCAATTATAAAGATTAATTTAATAAACGGTCAAGACCGTTTACACTTGACATTTGAGACAGACAATTGACATATGACCGACAATATGGAGGAAATAGAGAAAAAGATGCAGAAGCTCGACCTTGCTCGCCTGCCGCAGCACGTGGCAATAATCATGGACGGCAACGGAAGATGGGCACGCCAGCGTGCGCAGGAACGCAGTGCCGGTCATGCCGAAGGCGTGAACAGCGTTAACCGCATCACCCGCTTCTCCTCCGACCTCGGCATCAAATACCTCACGCTGTATGCCTTCTCCACAGAAAACTGGAACCGTCCGCAGGGGGAAGTGGATACGCTCATGCACCTTATCGGCTGGACTATCCGCCGCGAGACGCCGGAGCTGAAGGCAAACAATGTGAAAATCCATATTCTCGGCGAGACCGACCGACTTCCTGCCGAAGTGAGGGAAAGTCTTTTTGAGGGAGTGAGGGAAACAGCCGAATGCACAGGTCTCAACCTTCTCCTTTGTCTCAGCTATTCATCGCGCTGGGAAATAACACGCGCTGCCCGCGAAATGGCGGAGAAGGCGCGTAAAGGAGAACTTGATCCCGCTGCTATCGATGAAAAGACAGTCTCCGACCATCTCTCCACCCATTCCATCCCCGATCCGGATCTGCTGATCCGCACCGGTGGCGAACAACGCATCTCCAACTTCCTCCTCTGGCAGATTGCTTACAGCGAACTCTATTTCACCGACGTGCTCTGGCCTGATTTCGACAACAGCGCATATCTCGACGCGCTGATAGATTATCAAAGCCGCGAAAGACGTTTCGGGAAGACTTCCGATCAGGTGAAATCCACAATATAAATTATATTTACGATGATTTTTCGATTCCTTCGAACATATATGAAACATCTGAAAAAGACATTAATGACTCTCCTTTGCCTCGGCATTGCCACCGCGGCGTCCGCTCTTGATATCAAACCCGCATCCGCTGTGGATACGGTGTACAATCCCGACATCGTGTATTCTCCCATTCCAAAGACATACGAGATCGCAGACATAAGAGTGACCGGAGTTCCCTCTTCCGATGATTACCTAATAATCGGATATTCAGGTTTATCCGTTGGCGATCGCGTGGAGATTCCGGGTGAGGACATCACTGCAGCCGTAAAGCGTTTCTGGCGACAAGGTCTGTATTCGAAGGTGCAGATAAACGTCGACAAGATCGCCGGCGACAAAGTCTGGCTTGAAATCGCTCTCGAACAGCAGCCGAGAATGTCGGAGATGACATTTACCGGTGTGAAGAGCGGTGAGAAAAAAGATATCGAGCAGCGACTTGGCATGGTGTCCGGTCAGCAGCTCACTCCCAACATCATTGCCCAGGCTAAGAAAATCATCGAGGATTATTACGCAAAAAAGGGTTTCAAGAACGCTGCTATCAAGATAACCCAGCAACCTGACCTCTCCAAGGAGAATCAGGTTATCCTGAACGTGGATGTCAACAAAAACAGCAAGGTCAAGGTGCATAAGATCTATATCGACGGCAACGAAGTGATGTCGGATCGCAAGATCAAGCGCACGATGAAGAAAACCAACGAAAACAGCGACCTCTTGAAGCTTTTCAGCCAGAAGAAGTTCGTTGACCGCGACTTCGCTGACGACCGCACCCGCATCATCGACAAATACAATGAGATGGGTTACCGCGATGCGAAGATCACCCACGACAGCGTGGCGAAATACGATGACAAATCTGTGGATGTATTCCTCACCGTTGATGAAGGAAAGAAATATTATATCAGCGACATCGAATGGGTAGGCAACACTGTCTATCCCACCGAGACACTTAACGCCTACTTGGGCATGTATCCCGGTGAGACATACAACCAGAAGATGCTCAAGAAGCGCCTCAGCGAGGATGAGGATGCCGTTTCGAGTCTTTATACCGACCATGGTTACCTCTTCTCTACAATCATCCCGATCGAGGAACAGGTGCATGGCGACAGCATCGCCCTGCAGATGCGCGTGATCGAGGGACCTCAGGCTCGTATCAACAAAGTGGTGATCAATGGTAATGACCAGCTGTATGAGAAGGTAATCCGCCGTGAGCTTCGTGTGCGTCCGGGTGATCTTTTCTCCCGCGCCGAACTGATGCGTTCCGCACGCGAGATTGCTGCCAGCGGACATTTCGACCCGGAGACAATGGACATCAATCCGCAGCCTGACGAGGCTAACGGAACAGTGGATATCGTATTCGGTCTGGAATCGAAAGCCAACGACAAGGTGCAGCTCTCCTTCGGTTGGGGACAGACCGGTGTCACAGGTCAGGTTGCCCTTTCATTCTCCAACTTCTCGATGAAGAACCTCTTCAACCCCGGGGCATACAAAGGCATCATCCCGCGTGGTGACGGTCAGACATTCTCCATCTCCGCGCAGACCAATGCCAAGTATTATCAGAGCTACAACATCTCTTTCTTTGATCCCTGGCTCGGCGGCAACCGACCCAACTCCCTCTCCGTCTCTCTTGATTACAGCCGCTCAACAGGTATCAACTCCAGCTTCTACAACGACAGCTGGGCGAACGCCTACCAGTTTGCGATGTATAACCAGTACACTCACAATACCAATTACAGCCCCTATTCAAGCTACGCCATCCAGAACGCCTACGACCCCAACAAGGTGCTTCAGCTTGCCGGCGTGAGCGTAGGTTTCGGTACACGCCTCAACTGGCCCGACGACTATTTCCAGTTCCAGGCTCAGCTCGCCTACCGCTGGTATTACCTTAAGAACTGGGATTACCTATATTACATGCGAAACGGTACGTCAAACTCACTCACACTGGGTCTGACTCTTTCCCGCACATCTATCGACAACCCGATCTACACCCGTCGAGGCTCACAGTTCTCTATCGATTTCACCTTGACTCCTCCGGCTTCGCTTTTCGGGAAAAAGAACTGGGCAAAACTCTCCGAAGACGCAAGCTACAACAACACCAACACAGAATCTCGTGAAGCGGCAAGAAGTCAGCTCTACCGCTGGATAGAATACTGGAAATTACGTTTCAAGAGCAAGACATTCACTCCCCTCACGGATCCCGACGGCAAATGGACGTTAGTGCTCATGACTCGTGCCGACTTCGGTTTGCTCGGCTCATTCAACAAACACATCAAGACACCTTTCGAGACTTTCTATTTCGGAGGTGACGGTATGACAGGATCCTATACCTACGCAACCGAAACAATCTCCATGCGTGGTTACGAAAACGGTCAGTTCACTCCCAACGGATATGAGGGCTATGCTTACGGCAAGTTCAC
Source organism: uncultured Porphyromonadaceae bacterium (assembly GCA_902495075.1). GTDB lineage: Bacteria > Bacteroidota > Bacteroidia > Bacteroidales > Muribaculaceae > Lepagella. The sequence goes on along the minus strand of CABUVO010000002.1, from coordinate 44,404 downwards.
TCTTGAGCTTCACTTCCCATTCCTCCTCCAGCCTTCCACAACAATTTATGCCATAGCATTTGCCGAAGCAGGTAACGCCTGGTATGACGTGAAAGACTTCTCTCCGTTTAACCTTAAACGCAGTGCCGGTGTCGGTGCCCGTGTTTACCTCTCGGTGCTTGGCTATCTCGGCATCGACTGGGCATACGGTTTCGACAAAGTCTGGGGACAGCGCGGTGGCTCACAGATCCACTTCATCCTCGGCCAAGAGTTTTAATTAATGTGGAATGTTAAATGTTTAATGTTAAATTAGGCATCCGCCAATCTAATTAAACATTGCACATTAAACATTAAAAATTATTAAAGGGTTAAACTTTTGTAACGGCTCTATGTCATAATTGACAAAAAACAATAAAGATATGAAGAAATTATTTATCACATTGTGTCTTGCCGTGGTTGGCATCGCCGCCGCATCGGCTCAGAAGTTCGCACTCGTCGATATGGAATATATCCTGCGCAATGTCCCATCTTACGAGATGGCAAACGAGCAGCTCAATCAGGTTTCGCAACGTTGGGAGAAAGAAGTTAATGAGCTCTCTAAAGAAGCCGAGACAATGTATAAGAACTATCAGTCGGATATGGTGTTCCTAACCGACGACCAGAAGAAAAAACGGGAGGAAGCTATCGTGGCAAAAGAGAAAGAGGCTACAGATCTTCGTTACAAATACTTCGGTCCGGAGGGTGAACTCTTCAAGAAACGTCAATCACTGATCCAGCCTATCCAGGAGGATGTTTACAACGCCGTCAAGGCAGTTGCTGAAGAAAAAGGATACATGACCATTTTCGATCGCGCATCCTCTCAGAGCATCGTCTTCGCCTCGCCTCGCATCGACGTAAGCAACGAAGTGCTTGCAAAGCTTGGATACTCCAAATAAATTGACTATCTTTGCGCTGCAATAACCCAAATGAATTGAAATAACAAATACTATTAATAAAGATGTTAAAGAAAATTTTACTCGCCGTAGCAGTAGCTCTTCCTATGTTTGCTTCTGCACAGACAGTCAAGATCGGTATCGTTGACACAAACACAATCATGTCCGCAATGCCGGAGACCACAACAGCAACAACCAAACTTCAGGAAATACAGAAGAAATATCAGGATGAGTTCACTCGCCTTGAAGATGAATACAAACGCATGGTCGATGAGCTCCAGAAAATGAAACAGGATGAGCTCCCTGCAATCCGCGAACGCAAAACTCGTGAGATCAGCGACTACCAGCAGAAGATCCAGACCTTCATGCAGAGTGCAGATCAAGACATCCAGCAGCAGCAGGCAACCCTGATGGCTCCCATAGCACAAAAAATCAGAGAAGCCATTGAGTCTGTAGGTAAAGAGAATGGTTTCGGCATGATCCAGAACTACTCTCCCGATTTGCTTCTCTACTATGCTTCTCCTGTAGAAGACGTTACTCCCCTCGTGAAAGCGAAACTGGGACTTAAATAAGAATCCAAATCGGACTTAGATAAGAAAATCAACCGACAAAACAAAAAGCGAAGTCCCTCCGACTTCGCTTTTTGTTTCCACCCCCGTTGGGTATCAAAGTCCCCATCCCGCCCCATTACGCCCCATTACGCCCTATACACCCTATACACCCCCATAAATCCCCCACGCTCATGTTCGATAAAGCACCCGGTCCCATCGGTGTCTTCGATTCCGGCTACGGAGGTCTCACAATCCTCCGCGAGATTCGCCGACGCCTTCCCGAATACGATTATCTATATCTCGGGGACAACGCGCGTGCCCCTTACGGCACCCGCAGTTTCGACATTGTATATGAATTCACACGCCAAGCTGTGGAAGAGCTCTTCAATCGAGGATGCCACCTCGTGATACTCGCCTGCAACACAGCCTCAGCAAAAGCATTGCGCTCCATTCAGCAACATGTGCTTCCTGTCACGGATCCAGATCGCCGTGTGCTCGGTGTGATCCGCCCCACGGTAGAAATACTCAGTGAAATGACAAAAACCGGTCATATAGGATTACTTGCTACTCCAGGAACAGTTCGCAGCCATTCATACGCAATGGAGGTAGAAAAACTGAATCCGGAAATGGAAATTACGGAAAAAGACTGCCCTATGTGGGTACCACTTGTAGAGACAGGGGAATTCAACGGACCCGGTGCGGATTATTTTGTAAAGAAATATATCGACGCGATCCTCGAAGAAGATCCAGCTATTGACACCCTCATACTCGGATGCACCCACTACCCGCTCCTATTGCCGAAAATCAGACAATATACTCCGGAGCACATACGTATCCTTCCGCAAGGAGAATTAGTGGCGGAAAGTCTCGCCGATTATCTGCGAAGGCATCCGGAAATGGGAAGGAAATGCACCAAAGGGGGAACAATAGAATTCCTTACCACCGAAAGTCCCGAAAAATTCGACACACTCGCATCTCTCTTCATGCAATCCAACGTAACCTCAACGCGCATCACATTATGAAACTTGAAGAAATAAAAATAGGACTCCGCACCGCACCATATGAGGTTTCGGTCGAAGTCCTTACAAAATATATTGCGGAGCACCCCGAAGATGACGAAGCATTAACATGCCGCGGAATGAAACATTGGGGCGCAGGCAAACGCTCACTCGCTCTCAACGACTACCTTGCCGCCATCGAGATCAATCCTGATTCCCGAGCCCGCGAAGCTCTCCGCGCCGCCACCGAAATCCTCGACTACCGCAACAAAGACCTATACAATCCTTAAAGTAATGTTAAATGTGAAATGTGAAATGTGAAATAAATTTGAGACAAATGCTTATCGAGACAACCCATTACACATTTAACATTTAACATTACACATTAATTAAAACTTCCTTGCGCTTGCCGTCAATGGTTTTATAGGAAATGCGGTATTTGCCTTTGAAACCACGAAAACGTAATGTTTTGTCGCTACCTGTAGTTAAAGTCAGATTCGTGTGCCATTCTTTGTTGATGAGATCATTGAGAGCATAATAGGCAGTCTTGGGACACATTTGACGGTCGAAAAGCCCGGACTTGTTTGGTTCGCCGGGCGCTCCACAGTCGTCAACAACGTTCCACCAGGTAATTCCCATCATTTTCGGATTGCTAAACCACAGTCGATACAGGTTTCTTGCGATTACCGCCTGGATAGCCCTGCCGCGCTCGTCATCTCCAGGTGACGTTATGGTGATTTCACTCAGATGAATCGGTACGCCTGCCTCACCAAGCATCTCCATCCAGCGGCGCACCTGATTAGGCGTCTGACGCTCCTTTCCGGCGGCAATGTCGATACAGTTCTGCGGCTTGAAAAGATGCATTTGCGCTCCTACAATATCTATCTTGGCGCCACGTCCAAGCAATTCCTTCACTTCATCGGCATATCCCTGTGTCATCTTATAATCATTGATATTTAATGCCACATTCTTCGGGAAACTGCGTGCAGCCACCGACAGTGCGCGATAAGGATAATCACCCGGCATAAAACCGTATTTGCTTTTGCAGAATGCATTTCCGGGAATGATCCTGCCATTCTCATAATCAATAGTGCTCTCATTCACGATATCCCAGCTCGGAATAGTGTCGCCATATCGTTGCGCCACCTCCTCTATGCGGCGGTCAAATTCACGGCTCATGCGGTCGATGAAACCCGGGAAAAGATTATAAATCTCGCGTGGTGTCAAATCTTCGTAGTCTTCATTGAAAGTATCGCCGTCCTTATAATTTTTCAAATCCGCTCGCTCCACAATCATCTCGTTGTAGAGACGTTTTTCATCACCTTCCAGAAAACTTTCCATCCACTCCGGATGATGCCATTTCCGATTGCCCCATACGAGCACATGACCATGCATCCTGATTCCTTTCTCTTTGCAGAACTCAACAATCTGATCTGTTGAGGGGCGACGCCAATTGGGTTGATAATAAGGTTCGCTGCAGGTATTCCAGAATTCCTCCGTGTCATTTTCAGATGTTGAAAAACGCAGATGACCCAGCTGTGGTTCAAAAGTCTTCCAATAGAATGGCACCGTTGCCCCGTTGAAAAGAGAACCGAACACTTCTCGATACCGTCGGTTGGCATCGGCGCTGCCAAGCTGGTTAAAATTGAAGATATGAGCGCCAAACACAAAATCATGTGTCATCTGTTCTACCTTCACCTCCGTTCCGGGGCGACAGTCGGCAAGCATCACCTCAGCATCTGCTTTCCGATATTTCTCAATATCCTCATCTATACGCTTCTGCTCCCTGTCATCCCATTTCTTCCAATAGGCGTCGCTCATGATCCCCTTCATATCCTCGCTTTTAGTTTTGGGATAAAGTGAATTCTTCACATCATAAGGAATGACTTCGAAAGCTACCTTTCCGCGGATATCAGCAGAAGAAGCCGCAACGATAGCCTCAAATTTTCCAGGTTCACACACCCAGCATTCCTTGCCATCGTCATAATAACTGAGCGCACTCTTATTGATAGTGAAAGAAACAAGTTTAGACTCGCCGGGAGCAAGATTAATCTTTCGGAAACCTTTCAACTCCTTCACCGGGCGAGGTAATGATGATTTAAGATCTGCAACATAAAGCTGCACGACCTCTGCGCCTTCACGTGATCCCGTATTTCTTACTGATACAGAAACGGTAAGTTTACCCTCAGGTGTGATTTTATTATTGTCAACCCATGGCTTGCCATAACTGAATTCAGTATAGCTCAACCCATGACCGAACGGGAACAGAGGTTTTGTCTTATTTCTGTCAAAATGACGGTAACCCACAAAAATCCCCTCCTCATAGTTGCAGTCAACTATCTTGCTGCCATCCTCTCTCGGAATTCCGGGATAAGTGCCCAGAGCATGGGCAGGGACATCACTGAGAGCCACAGGGAAAGTCATAGGAAGTTTACCGGAGGGATTTACATCCCCTACAAGTATCGAGGCGAGAGCGTTCCCACATTCCGTACCTAAATACCATGCCTGCACGATCGCCGGCACATCATCTACCCAGGGCATTGCCACTGCATTGCCGGAGATATTCACCACCACCATATTCTTGTTGACCTTTGCCAGCTCCGTGATCACACGATTCTGGTCATACGGAAGTTCAAGACTTTCACGATCGCGGTCTTCACAATCCTGATGCTTCGCCTTGTTGAGACCTCCTACAAAAATCACGTAATCGGCACCACGTGCAATATCCACAGCCTCTGCAATCAATTCATCGGCAGAACGCTTTTCATCGGCATATTCACCCTTGAGACCATCTTTGTTTCCTACATATCCTCGGGCATAACGTATCCTGGCTTTATCTCCGAGCCGGGATTGCAACCCCTGCAACGGAGAGACCTCATATTTTACCTTCAGGCTGCTGCTTCCTCCACCAAACGACATCATCTTCACGGCATTCTCTCCGACAACGGCAATCACCGGTGTGTTGTCAAGGTTTAAAGGAAGCACATTCCCCTTGTTTTGCAGCAGCACGATCCCCTCTTCTCCGATCCTCCGGGCAGCGGCAATATGCTCCTCCGTGCGGAAATATCCGAAGTTCCGGTTTTTATCAAGCACAGTGCGATACATAAGGCGCAAAACACGTCGCACCTTATCATCAAGAATCATCATGTCTGCCTTTCCTTCCTTAAGAAGTTTAAGATACGGATCCGCAAGATAATAATTATTGTAGGCATTGCTTGAGCTGCTGCTGAGACCATCGGTCCACGTCCCGAATTCAAGGTCAAGTCCATTGGTTATTGCCTCTGCCGTGTCATGAGTGCCTCCCCAGTCGGAAATTACCGCGCCGTCAAACCCCCAGTCGCCTTTAAGGATATCATTCAGTAAATAGCTGTTGTGGCATCCATGTTGGTTCCGGTAGAGGTTATAGCTTCCCATCACCGACCAGACGCCCGCATCTACCGCAGCCTTGAAAGCAGGCAGATATATTTCCTGCAAAGCGCGATCCGAGACAATGACATTGGTTGTATGACGGTTTTTCTCATGATTATTAAGTGCAAAATGTTTCACACATGCCGCCACTCCGTTGCTTTGCACTCCCTTGATGTATGGAGCGCACATTACGGAAGCAAGATAAGGATCTTCACCCATATACTCGAAATTCCTGCCATTTAGAGGAGTGCGGTAAATATTTACACCCGGACCGAGAAGCACGTCCTTCTTACGATAACGAGCTTCCTCCCCAATATTCTTTCCATAAATCGCACTAACCTCCGGATTCCAGGTTGCAGCAAGGCACGTCAGAGCAGGGAAGGCGGTGCAGGAATCATTTGTCCATCCCGCACCTTGCCATTTATCCCAGAACACTTCAGCGCGCACGCCGTGAGGACCATCGGATGTCCATAACTCCGGAATACCAAGCCGTGGAATTCCATGCGAAGAGAATTTCGATTGCGCGTGTAGGATCGCAACCTTCTCTTCAAGAGTCATACGCGACATCAGGTCATCAATCCTTTTCTCAATCGGTTTGCTGTCGTCGAGATAAACCGGCGTTTCCGCGAATACGGGAAGCACCGCCATTGCCGCGACAGCTGCATATATCAAATGTCTCATTAATGCTATAATGTTAGTTAGAGTATATATTACTCAAACATTTTTAGAATATCATCTTTTCTCCCCATACAGGCACGTATGCCGTGCGGGGCGCGAACTGCTCCACTCTCTCAAATGCCTTGCCATATGGCCAGCGGTAATTGTCGATAGCGTGACTCAATTCGTTGATATGCGATACTAATGTCACTTTAGGCTCGATCTTATTCATTGCCTGAGTGAAATTCATATTGATGCCGCCATGAGGAATGAATATATCCACCGGTTTTGTTTTGGAAAGCTGCGCCGCGTTGTACGTGTCACCTATGTGATAGATTACTTTGTTACCGGTATCAGCTCCGCAATCAATCTGATAGGTAACGCAGAAATTCTTAAGCGAGGCACTATGATCACCCAGTGCCACCACCATCTCTATTCCATCTACCGGTTTAATGGTTTTCTTACCTGATATTTTATATTCATTGTCAACAAAATTAGAATACACGGGTTTTCCCGCAACCTTCATGGCATCGTTCATCTCCTGGCTGTAATGGTCCACATGCTCATGAGTGATGCAGAGGAATTCAATGTATGGCACCAACTGCGCCGCCTCGCGGTGTTTAAGGTCTATTCCGAAACAATGACTTGGAGTCTTCACCACATAACCCATGTTGTATAGATGCCATATTGCAACCTTACCCTGCGGCACAATCTCCGCCTGCACCTCACGTACTATTCTCTGTAAAGCCTTCTTATAGTATTCAAGAATGGTATTGGATTCCATCTTGGATGCTTCTGAAGCAGACGTTAACTTATAATATTTGTCATAATCAGCCTTAGAACAGGCATCGCTGAATTTCTGCACCTCGTTTATAAGATTCATGCGTGTCTGGTCAGGATTCAGGCATGAGGTCTGATCCAGCAACTGAGTCATCACTGTCGACATCGTAGCGGAAGTAGGAGGAGGCGTAGGTGTAGGTTCAGGATTAGGAGAATCCGGTTCATCACCACCGCACGCCTGCACGCCCATAAGGACGCAGGTGGCAAATATCAAGAGAAGGAAGTATCTAATGTTATTCTTTTTCATAATACTCATTTTTTAGTAAAATTCAATACTCCGGAATCATTTCCGGCTGAGAGATCGACTATCATTTCATAAGTTGCGCCATCTTCAAGCGTTACGCCATCGGCGAGATAGATATTGTGTGCCTCCTTACCGGGAACGCCGATAACAAGTTGGTCGGTGTTCAATGTCAGTCTTTCCGGTTTGAAAGTAGCTCCCCATCCCGGCTGATCAAAAATTCTAAGGGTAAACTTGGAGGCATTAAGTGATTTTCCAGCTATGAAGGTAAGTCGGAACTTTTTATCACCAATTGGCGCGAAAGGCACCATTTTCGCCGGTGACCAGCCTATCTGATAATTGGCATAATCCGGTTTTCCTACCCCGGTGCCCATAAGCCAGATTGTGCCGGATCCGTCACCCTGAAGGCTCTCCAACTCACCGTAACTGTCAATTTTAACGACCGTGAAATACTTATTATCGAGATCTACAGTGACACGATAGTTTCCTTCAGCTGCATTGAATTGCAACTTTCCATCGGGTCTGACCAGAAAATAATCCGCATCTACCCACCAGTCGGCGAAATCGGGAAATCCGACAGGATCAATCACCTGACCTTTTGTGAAATATAAGTCAGCCCCATATATCGCACCGGAAATCATCGAGAAATCCTGATCATCAAATTTCAGTTCCCCTTTTGGTGCAAATTCATAAGTCAAGGTATTGAAGGAAATGGTGAAAGCACCTCCTACAAGACTTCTGAAACCGATATTGGATGTGCCTCCCTGTTCTATGTTCTCCCCTTTGAAACCGAAAGTAAGTTCTCTTCCGTTGTCGCCATAAGCCGGCGCAACAATTATACCCCGAAGGTCAGAAGGATACTCGGCTGTTGCTTCATACTGGTTCTTTGAAATGCGGTTTAATCTATATTCTGTTTTATCTTCCGCCCTCAGGATTAGATATGGGAAATCGGGATACTCCACATCGAATTCCACTTCGGTTTCCGTTGTGGTGAAATTGATGTTCTGAAGCACGAGACGTAGTTTTCCCTTCGTGCCGGAAGCATATGGAATGTATGGCACTGCCACAGTGCCGGAATACGTTTCTCCGCTCACCTTTGTACGCACGGATTCAGTATCCACAAGTTCGCCGTCGATATAAAGCTCTGCCTTCACCGTAGAAAGTGGCACCTGAGAATCTGAAGCCTTTACATAGAATGGAAGGTTATCACCGAAATACACTGTTGCGGGAAGTCCCTGATATTCCATCACCGGATTTCCCGGATCTTTCACATCATCCTCCTTACAGCCGGTCAAGACGGCTGTAAGGGATAATGCTGCATATATATATTTATTGAGCAATTTCATAATCTATTGTTTAATGATTTAAGTTTCGCAAGCTTCAACTTAAAGTTTAAGAACTTATAAACTGCGCGAAGCGTGATTAAACTCATAAACTTCAACTTTAGCTTGCTAAAGTTGAATTAATGATATTAGTACCCGGGATTCTGAACGAAATTGTCGTTGGTGTCTATCACGCTCTGAGGAATAGGGAAACGATACGAATCCTGATTGAAAAGGTTCACAAAGGCGAGATGACCGCTGTCACGACTCTGGAGACCGTTCATCACCTCCTCAACTTTATCAAGACGCACAAGATCAAACCAGCGTTGCCACTCGAATGCAAGTTCCAGACGACGCTCCTTCATATAGGCGTTTAACATCAGCTCCTTGTTGCCGCGCACTGTCGAAGAGAGTTTATCGAGACCTACACGCTCGCGAATCCTGTCGATAATGTCGGCTGCCGCATTGAGATTCATGTTCGGTCCCATTATGTATGCCTCAGCCTTGAGTAGAAGAATGTCAGCATAGCGGAATTTTATCCATGTGCTATAGCGTGAACGCGACTTGAACATAAACGGATAATTGTCGGAAGGATAATATTTGCTCCAGTTGCAGGAATAATACACCACACTTGAGTTGAGACGTTTGGTATCACCTTCCGATTCAAACGCTGCGATGAGATCGCGAGAAGGTGTCACCCATTTCGCCCAGGTAAACTGAGAATCCCACTTTGCCCAGTCTCGCCCGAAAATAGTTACGGTGTTCTTATTGTTTGATCCGACAATAAAATGGAACTCAAGAATAGATTCCACCGTATTGGAATATGCCGGAATCGCACTCTTGGAGGGATCTTCATTAGGATTGCCGTCAAGGGCGAAAAGTTTTTCGTAATCATCCACAAGATCATAACCTCGGGCAGCAAGCTGATCAGCATAGTAAACCACCTTCGAATAGTCGCGTATCGGCTTTTCGGCATATATCTTCGCCAGCAGACACAAAGCCACCTCCTTTGAGAAAAGGGTCTTGTTCCCGCGGGCATCAGGAGCATGTTCAAGTGCAAAAAGGAGATCCTCCTCTATTTTGCGGTATGCCTCCTCCTCAGTTTTCTGCTCCGGGAAATATGCGGGATATACCTCTTCAATGTTATCTGCAGTGATATTCCCGGCAACCGACTCCACCAAAGGGATGTTTCCCCACATCCTTGCCATATCGAACCATACTATGGCGCGGAAGATCATTCCCTGCGCCTTGTATCTGTCTATCTCCTCCTGAGACAGTGAGCCATCAAGCACGTTATCCACATTGCAGATAAGCTTATTGACAAATGCGACATCATCCATCCAGCGGGTCCACAGACGTTCTATCATCATATGAGGGGCATCCACGGCATTGTTTTCTATGCTGACAACCTCCGCTCCGGATGTGCCGGCATAGGCGTTATCTGAATGCGCATCTGAGATCATCATCTGGTCGCGAAACCAGTTGTACTGCGTATTATTCTCAGTGGGTCTCACATAGAGATCCTGAAGATAAATCTCAACATCCTCGCGAGTCTTGAATACAAGTTCCTCCCCCTCTTCATTCACACCTTCCGTGACATCGCTGTAGATTCCCTTCGGATCATACTGCAAATCGCAGGAGGGAAGCAAAGTGACTGATGCGAAACCGATTAATATATATTTGAGTTTCATAACTTTCAATTGATTTTAAGTTAGTTAAAATTCCACGTTCAAGCCGAACACATAACTGCGGCAATGGGGATATGTGCCATAATCCACACCTTGCACCGCACCGGAGTTGCCATACTGGTTCACCTCCGGGTCCATACCCTTGTATTTTGTCCAGGTAAGAAGGTTCGTTGCGGTAAAATAAGGCTGCAGACGTGACAGACCTATCTTCTTCATCCATTTCCCGCTGAAATTATACGATAGAGAAATATTTTTCAGTCGAAGATAGCTGCCGTCTTCCACAAAATATGTTGAATTGCGGAGCGTGAAGCTTGCGCGGGGCACATCCGTAATCTGACCCGGAATACGCCAGCGATCGAGCACAACTGTAGTCTGGTTCTTGCCGTCGAACATGCCCTCCGTGTTATGACGCGAAAGGTTATAGATGTCATTGCCGTAAGAACCCTGAATAAAGATGCTCAGGTCAAAACCTTTCCAAGAGAAAGTGTTTGTCATACCATATGTGAAATCAGGGTTCGGATCGCCGATATAGGTGCGGTCAGAAGCAGAAATACGACCATCTCCATTTAAATCCCGGTATATCATGTCGCCGGTTTCAGGATCCACACCATCTGCTATGTAACCATAGAATCCTGAAAGCGGACGCCCCGGCTCATTGCGCACGATGTCTTCATTTGACGAAGGAGCATTAACCGATGTGTAAATCTTCTTGAGCTGAAGATCATCAAGACGGTTGCGGTTGAAACTCATGTTGAGCGATGTTGCCCATGAAAACTCACCTTGGATATTATGCGAATAGATTGAAAATTCAAAACCTTTGTTTGTCATCGCGCCCTCGTTTCGCTGGATAGAGCTTGCCACTGCCGAACCGGCGGGAAGAGCCACGGTCATAAGCATATTTGTAGTTTTCTTGTAATACCAGTCGGCATTGAATTGCCAGCGACCGTTGAAGATTGAGAAATCAACACCAATGTCGGTAGATGTCGTTGTCTCCCAGGTAAGGTCTGGTGTGCGAAGATTCGATTGTTTAATGGAGGGCGCTGAGAATTCATTGCCTGCCACCCACCATTCCACGCGATTGTAGCCATAGCGCTGAAGATAAGCATATTCACCGATACCTCCCTGATTGCCGGTCTTTCCCCAACCGCCTCGCAGTTTGAGATCGGAGATCCATCCAACATTCTTAAGGAAAGACTCCTCCGAAGCACGCCATGCTGCCGAAAATGAAGGGAAAGCTTTCCAGCGGCGATCGGGATGCAATCTTGAAGAACCATCATAACGCAGATTGGCGGTAACAAGATAACGGGAGTCGAAATTGTAAGCCACACGCCCGAAAAACGAGAGGATGCCCCATTCAGTGATGTTGGTGGCTGTTGAATCCCACGATATCTTGTTGGCGGCATTCAAGGTTTGAATATCTCCATCCCGGAAACAGGAACCTTCGATATAGCTGTTGCGATAATCCGAGTCAGTCCACGATGAACCGAGCATCACATCTAACCGATGTGCCTTGAGTTCAAGATTATAATTGAGGATATTATCCCACATCTGCTGAGTGTTGGTGTTGCGTGCATCAGTACCTTTTCCATGGGCATCACGACCTGCCTGAGTGGAAATCGGGTCAAGGAATGTTGTGTCATGTCCGTTATTGCGTCGCAAGGTATATTTGCTTTGGAGCGTAAGGTTCGGCAAAATAGTGAAAAGAAGATCGCCGGTGGCAAGAAAATAATGAAGACGATAGCGCGTATTGGCTGTGCGCGCCTGATTCTCTGCCGGGCTGCCATAATTCGCCATTCCATAGAAGTTGGAATAATACTGTCCGGGGTTATCTGGATCCCATACCGGAGCATAGGTAGGTGTATTTATCACGGCAAGCACGACACCGCCACGATTGGCACCAGTTCCAAAAGCACCTCCGGCATTCGACATGGCATCGGAATAGGCAACATTTGCACCGATCTTCAACCATTTGCGAATTTCACCATCCACTTTCACGCGGAAATTATAACGCTGATAGAAAGAACTCTGGATAATACCATTGTCACGGGCATATCCTCCGGAGATGTAATAACTCATCGACTTACCTTTCTGGGCTATCGACACCTGATAGTTCTGAGTGCTTCCCGTCTTATATGTTTCCTTAAACCAGTCGGTCTGATCCGTAAGACCATCAGGGAGAGCGATACCTCCTACAATTTCATCCTGCAGTTCTTTATATTGAGCCACGTTGAGGACATCGAACTTATTCACCACATCGGTCACACCATAACTCAACGAAAGCGATACCTTCGCTTTCTCGCTGTCGGCACCTTTGGTAGTGATAAGGATCACACCATTAGCTGCGCGGCTACCATAAATCGCGGCAGCCGAGGCATCTTTGAGCACCTGCATACTTTCTATTTCGGTCGGTGCAAGATATTTGATAGAACTGGTTACAACTCCGTCAACAACATATAGCGGATCATTGTCGCCATTAAAAGAGGAAGCCCCGCGAATACGTATTGCCGGTTCCGCACCGGGTTGACCCGTACCTTGAATCACCTGCACGCCAGCTGCCTTTCCCTGAAGTGCCTGACCTGCCGTGACAAGCGGGCGGTTCTGAATCTCTTTCTTGTCGACAGTGGAAATTGCAGTGGTGACATCGCGACGTTTCACCTGACCATAACCGATCACCACCACTTCGTCAAGAAGCGCCTGATCTTCCTTCAGAATGATTTTAAGTTCCGGCTGCGCCTTTACTTCCACACTTGTGTAACCAACCGAGGTTACAATTATCTTGGCTCCCTTCCCTGCATGGAAGGAGAACTTGCCGTCGAGATCAGTCGAGGCACCTACAGAGGTGCCTTTTACCATTACGGTTGCGCCGATCACCGGCTCTCCGGTTTCGTCAACCACGGTACCGTTCACCGTAATCGGGGCGGCGGATACTGCAAAAGGAACTGACATAAACAATGCCAGAACAGAAAGCAGCATTAAAATACGTTTAGTTTTCATTTGGTATAGGTTAGTTGTTATTGTTTACGATGACAAAATTATACTATAATAATGTGTGTTGTTCTTGCAGGTAATATATAAGAGTAAATCAATGTATTGCCAATTCTTCCTGATCTTCAAACGATTGCACGCTGTTAATCTCTCCCTGAATGTAAATATTCCCCTCCTCAATTAAACATTAAACATTGCACATTACTCATTATTCGATAACGACATGTCCAAGCGTCTTCACAGCTTCAATAAACTCAGCTTTGGGAAGAATCGCCTTGTTGCGTGTGCGAAAACGATAGTTATACACCGTCTGAGGTGAGCAATGCAGAAAGTCGGCAATCTTCACGCTGTCGGTAATACCAAGTCTGACGAGCGCATATATGCGCAATTCTGTTGAGAGCAACTCGCCCTCTTTGGGCAATATCTGCTGATCCGGTTGAAGAAGGGAATTGAAATCACTCACAAAATGAGGGTAAAGATGCAGGAATATCGTATCAAAGTTATTATAGAATTCTTTCAGGGCATCTCTCTCCATACTCTTCCCTTCGGTAAGAGTGAGAATATCATCCCACTGTTTCACCTTGGCGTGGCGGTTGATTGTGCGTCTGAAATCATCCATCTGCTTGATGTAATGTGAGCACAGTGAGAACACATATCCCACATATTCTTCCTTTACGTAGTTGGATTCATTGAGTTCGGTGTTTGCCTCCTTAAGTTGGGCATTGAGCGAAGAGAGTTTATCATTCGCTTCCGAGAGCTGCGATTTTGTTTCCGACAGCTCTTTAACCCTTGCGTTAAGAAGTGCATTCACCTCGTCCATCCCTTTACGCTGCTCCTTTAACTCACGCATTTCGCGAATGATAACAAGAACCGCGACTGCAAAGCAAACACTCAGAATACTCACGAGGATCAAAAACACCCTGCGCATACGTTCCTGCGTGCGCAGTTTTTCCTGGTATGCGGCGTTTATCTGATGCTGCAAGGGAGCGATCGTGCTTGCCCTCACACGGTTGGGATATTTCAATGCCGTTTCCATGCAGTAACCGATATAGTTATGCGCACGTTCCACATCTCCTCTTTCAAGACACATCATTGCCAGACGCTGCAACGACGCTATGTCGCGATTACACAGCTGAACGTCTGCAATCGCAGACATAGCGACATAACGCAAAGCATTGTCAGCATCACCGTTCTTGTTATATAGGCATCCTAAGATATATGCATTCTTCGCATCATCGGGAGTTGTGAGAGTGGATTTATCAAGAGTCTTATGCAATTCACGAATAAACTCATTCCGCTTATCCTTTGAAGCTCCCAGAAGACTCCATCCTTTATACCATAAATACTCCGGATCATCCTTAGCCATTACCGACAATAACGAATCCTTGTATGCATTCGACTTATCGAAATAAGCATTGGAATTGATCGGATTGATTCTAAGATAATTTGCCATGTGGTCATAAAGATATGCCATTTGTGCAAAATAAGTTTTCCTCGCGTTCAGAGGCAGATTGTTGCTTCTAAGCCCCGCAATCTCGTTTGCCGACTCCATCAGCAATCCCGTTGCCGCATAAAGGAATGATTTCTTGATCTTAAGATCAGCAACGCGCAGAGAGTCGCCTAATGTGTCCGCAATCCTGAAATTTCTTTCGAGATAATTCATCGCAGAGTCTATGCTATAAAGAGAATATATCTCATAGAGCATATTATTGAGTCTGTAACGCTCATCCACATTGCGTGCATTAGATAATTTTTGCCGGTAATCGTCAACGATATACTGCCGTTTTTTCTCAAGATCATTGCGGTTTATTAGCAATGAATCAAGACATACCAGCAATTCATTGTTGGAGGGGACAGCCATTGCCGGCAAAAATGATACAAATGCAATGACAAATACA
Organism: uncultured Porphyromonadaceae bacterium; assembly: GCA_902495075.1. Classification (GTDB taxonomy): domain Bacteria; phylum Bacteroidota; class Bacteroidia; order Bacteroidales; family Muribaculaceae; genus Lepagella. Next base: position 28,905 of record CABUVO010000002.1, on the reverse strand, counting down.
ATAGGGAATGAGAGTTTCATGGATAACGGATAAAATGGTGTCTATTCTGCAAATATATAACAATTCCTGCAATTTCCTACAATCCGAGCGCAGTAACCTCAAATGGCTTCTCAACTGCTGCATGGGCGGCAGCTTGCGCTACGGGGGCGTTTGCATCGGTCACAGGAGTGGAATATTCACCATTCTTAGTGCTCGATTTGGCATATCGATAATTGCAGTCAGCAACCTTCTTACCTGTTGTTGGAGTGATGACAGTCTCAAACACGGCGCACGCTGCCGCATATCGGCTGATACCGTAATCCATATGGTAACTGTCTCGTGTCAGCTGCATTCCGTTATCAATGTTCAGACTCGTAGTGCGCAGATTCTCAAGAACAGCTCCGGTAGAAATGATCTTATCAATGGGAGTGCGTTCAAGCACCTTTCCCGCCACAAAACATGTGGTTGCAAACATCATTGTGCGATTGTCCGAGAAGCTGTTCTTCAACACATTGGAACCATTGCTATAAGTCTGCGACATTAGATATACTATTGTAGGCTTATGATCCGGCTGAGCATCATTGATCTTCTTACGCAATCCTTCGAGAGCGTCTTTCAGAGTGCCTGGCCATTCCCAACCCTCCTTACGTCCGGTATGCTCCTGAAGCACCACAATATCCCACTCTCTTGATTTCAGCACCTTGGCAGGACAATCATCTTGAGACTCATTGCTGTTCCATTGCGTATAACCGGGATGGTAATTCCTTGCAGCGCATATATTCTCATTATCGAAATTGGAAAGATACTCAGGCAGAGTGTAACCGCCATGAAAGAGACGTGTCATATGCACGTTCTTCACTCCTGAAGCCTCAAGCATTCCCGGAAGATGCTCGGTAGCATCTTGAGTGAAACTGTTTCCGATAAAAAGAATATTGATCTCATCATCATCGGCATTGAAAGGAGGATTTACATCCTTCTCCTCTACTGGAGGCGTAGGTTTGGGCGCCTCCGGCTCATCGCCATTGCTTCCGCCGCACCCTGCCAGCATCATAGCCACCAACACAGGAGCCATCATAAATATATATTTCTTCGCTATTTTCATATCAAACTCATTTTTCAAAATCAAATTCCCTGAATCCATCTTCATCGAATCCAAATCGAATCTATTTTCCTTTGATTAAAATCGAATTAATCCCCTTGAATCCAAATTGAATCTATTTCCCTTTGATTCAAATCGAATTAATTCCCTTGAATCCAAATTGAATCGGATATTCGCTGATTTAGGTTCTGTTTAGCGAGCACTGCTCGCGGCTTTGAGAAGGTGTAACCACGATGAGCCCGTATAAAAAAATGCGGGCTCATCAGTGAATCTATCTTAAATTATCAATTGGAATGGGTTCAAACTATTTATATTCATTTAACTCTCACCTTCGTAGTCTTATTGCCCTGACGGCGGATAAATACTCCATTCTCAGGATTTTCCACCCGCATACCCTGCATATTGAAATACTCCACAGGAGCATCTGTCTCTACAACCATCTCCACTACGCCAGTTTCGCCACCGGGATCTTGTGTCAGTGTCAGCTCACCGGTATTAGAGTCAAACCGCACATTGTATTTACCTGTAAGATCTGTTTTTATTGGTGATACAATTAAATTATCCACAGCTTTTGCAGAACCATTTCCGGCAGGACGTTTCTGGGCAGCGATTGAAGAAAATGCAGCTAAACTGAATTTTATAGATTCATCACTTCCTTCTTCTTGAGTTGATATACCGGATAGATCCATAGCATATGTTGGTCTATGATAATTGCCTGTGGCAGCGACTACGAACTCTTTCATTTCAGGAGTTTCACCGAAATCATATACCCCTGTGTATATCCCATTTTCAGTATGCATCAGTTTAGTTAAAACAGTGCCTAATTTCCCACTGGATGGAAGTGTTGCTATGTCTTCGGGAAGCTTCACCAAGGCAAATTCTTTATAATCAGAAACTTCTCCAGTAATCTTTAATTTCATTGTCTCAGGCCAGAATTGCACCTTCGCATTTCTCACATTATTTACACCTCCCGCGAAAGCAATATATTCAGGAGTAAAACCAGATTCTCCAAGCTGATGATACATATCTGTCAACTGCATTGGCTCAGCACTTTCGCTTACGCTCAAAACTCCTCCAGTATATGGTGTGCCAAACTGTGTATGCCACACACCGGGATTAGAGACACCATAATCTTGTCCATATTTTTTTATAAGTTCCTGATCATCACTTACAATCTTAATTGTGCCTGATTTAAGATCTTTTTCTCCCAATTCACATTCATACGCTCCCGATGTAGCATTGAATACCATTTTGACACCTTTCCCAGGATTACAATTCGGGAGTAATTCATACGTCACTTCGGCTTGTGCGGTGAGGGAGACGGCTGCCATTGCGGCGGCTAAAAACAGTAGATTTTTTTTCATAATGAATTATTGGTTTAGGTTAATGTGTTTTGTTGTTTGGTTGGAGTTGCGGATGGCGAGCCATTTTCCAAGAAGTGAGTTTCTCATTGTATTGGTGAATCAAACACTTGTAAATTCCGATGTCTTATTATAACTGAAATCATAATGTTTTCATCCCGCAAACTTCAATGACAAAATTACAACCCTTTCTTTATATATACATTTGCCGGTAAAACCTCAAAGTAAGCTTCCAAAACCATATATCCCTGATTACCAACATCTATTATTATTCCCAAAGTAAACTTTCCTTCCTTAATATATAATCCCTCTGACTCCCCATTTATCGGGCTGCGCCCGATAAACAGGTCAAAGGGGAAAGATAATAGGTTAAAAGAATAATTGGGATGCCTCAACAAACATATTAAAGATTTACTGCATCGCGGATCCCCTTCATGCCTGTGGCATAGCAGGAGAAGACGCAGATATAGCGGATAGAATGCGGATTTATTTTTTCAACCTGAATTAGATCCGTAATGTGAGACACAGCGGATTCGGCACCCGATGGCTGCCGACAGAGAGTCGCGGATGGAAGCAGATGGCTGCGGATCCATCCCCAGATGTAGTCAACCGGAATCGGTCTCATACTGCGGTGACATGATCCGCAACCATCGGCTCCAATCAGCGACTCCCGTCATATGCCGCAAGGCATATGAATCCGCGATAAGTTTTTTGAGTATGATTTCATGGATATCAAAGAATCCGCGCGCCATCCGCCCTGTCCGCGTCCAACCTGAAGCACCGCAAGGTGTGAGGGATCCGCGATGCTGTAAGTCCTTAATATGATTGTTGAGGCGCGCCAATTACTCCTTTTTACTTATTACTTATAACTTCTTACTTAATTAAGCTCAGTTCGGTAAATCGAAATTTTTCGGCTATAAAAAACAGGAGGGAACCAATGGCTTCCTCCTGAAAATAAGCTATAAATCAGATACCGGAGAGTTCCTCATTAACGGCATCTATATCGAATCTTTTTTCATTAAGGAATTTTATCAACTCCTTTTTATTCTCAAACCAGCCTAAATAATTTTTGGCTATGGCATCCTTTTCTTTCTTGGTCAAAACAGAATCTTCTGACACAATTTCCCTAATCTCCTCATAAGCATATGGTCCGCCGAAATCTTCAAGAGCGTTGAGATCACTCTTCCATTTCAGACATTTGGGAGATTCACACGCAGAGTCATTAACTTTCTGCACTTTGACCGAAAATACCCAGTCATCTCCAAAATCATATACATATTCCAGCTCATCCCCCTTTTGGGCAAGGTATTTTGTCAGCGGAGTCTCGTCTGCAACATCAGTTACAGATTCAATACCAAACCCGTAAGGATCATCAAGATCCATTGGAATACCGATCTGCAGCGAATCATCATAAGCGGATTTGTTGAACTGCCATAAATGGGAATTCTCGAGACCCGTAACAATTTGTATGATGTCATGTAATTCGGCAAAGTTATAATCAGCCGGGACTTCAACTTCGCGCCACATTGGAGGCTTGGTAACACCCTTCATCTGTATTTTGAGAACCAACGTCTTTTCTGCCGCATCAGGCATAGGCTCATATGTAGTGAATGGCACGTAATTTCTTCTCATTCTCGGTCCTAACCTATCAAATGTAGAGAAATCATCATCAAAATCCATGTCACGGTGATTAGCACGAGAACCCGTCTTACCCAACACTCCGAACAACTGATTAACCATTCCATACGATTCGGAATATTCTTCCGGTGTAACACCTAATTTTACAAGCAGAGTCGTCAGCAGCATCTTCGCCTTGTCTTCTCGGTTTACTCCGGGGATATCCGGCATCGGAGGTAAAATTTCAGACATGAAATCCAGAACATCATCTACAATCAACTCATTCTCCGATATCTTTTCCTCCGAATCTTTATTTCCACTCAATTGTTTTCCCGAAATTTTCCGGGCATCCTTGAATGCATCAGTTATATTACTGTCATCTTTTTTCTTTGCCATAAATAATTGATTTTAGAGTGTGTTTACTTTTAACTTAGGTTAGCATAAAGATGGATTTTTGAGGGATTTCAGCGAGTTGAGAAAGGAGCAATTGCTACATTGCGACTGGCGAAACTTGGCTGAAAGCACCAAAAATATACTTTATGATGACCTAAAGAATTTCCAAGAATGCATTTAATTTTAATTCGTGTTAAAAGTAAACACACTCTTAGGTCTGATCTAATCCTATATAACCAATCTTATCTACAAATATAACAAATAATACTCACACTCAAATTATCAAAATTAACTATCCATACAAAATCAATCAGCTTTTACGTTTCATATCCCAATTTCCACTGTCAAATTCCGGTTTATCCAACTGCCAATCCATACCCTTAATAATAATCAAACCATGAAAACCAATTAAAACCATTTTATCAGCTTCACTGATTTCCCATTGTAGACGGAAAAATGTTTTCTAATAATTTTAATGGTTTGAAATTTCTGCAACAGTTCATATTTGCAAATTTGGAATTTTTTTTGTAATATTGCAATTCAAAGTCACTTTGATATGAGGATTATTGCAGAAAGAACTATTCGTGAATATTACGAAAAGAACCCTCAATCCAAAACAGCATTACAGGATTGGGTAGCGGTAGTGAAAAAAACGCAATGGCGTTGTTTTGCAGACATAAAGGCTACTTACAATTCAGTTGATTACATTGGAAATCAACATTACGTCTTCAATATCAAAGGAAATGATTATAGAATAGTAGTCGTGATTAAATTTATTCCTCAATTCGTTCTGATCAGATTCATTGGAACACATAAGGAATATGATAAAATAGATTGTTCAAGAATATAAAAACTATTGGTATGACCAAAATAGAGAATGAGATGCAATATCGGGTGACTCTGAAAAGAGTGGAAGAGCTGATGCTTACACTGCCGGAGGATACGCCGGCAGAGGATCCCCGCATGGTAGAACTTACACTTCTCGGCAATCTTGTAGCAGATTATGATGAAGAACATTACCCGATTGAAAAGCCATCACTTATTGAAGTGATCAAACTCCGTATGTATGAAAGAGGACTCACTCAGGTTGCACTTGCTAAATTATTAGGCATCAATACTTCTCGCATATGCGAATACTTGTCAGGCAAGAAAGAGCCAACCCTCGTGCAGGCTCGTGTAATAAGTCAACGACTAAATATCGATCCAGCCATAGTACTTGGAGTTTAACGATGAAATATACTTTCTGATAATGATACAAAAAAACAGGTGGAAGCCTCGGGCTTCCACCTGCGGATAGATGTATATTGGGGGAATTGATTTACTTGATTACGCGTTTTGTAACTTTGTTACCCTGCTTAACGATATAGAGACCGTTCTCGGGATTTGCAACGCGGATACCCTGAAGATTGTAATACTCAACAGGCGCATTCTCCTCAGCCTCGATACCGGCTACACCGCTACCACCTTCAGCATAAACCTTGAGGTTATCAAGATGCCAACGCAAGGCTTTCCCACTCTTCAACTGATCGTCAGCGTTACGGAGAGTGATTCTTGTATCCTTATTAAAAGTTGCACCGGATAAATCAATATCAGCGTGTACCCATTTTAAATCACCATTTTGTTCTATACCATGAGCGGGAACAGTAAACGACTTCTCATCTTCGCCATTCTTCACCAAAACGACTAATGAAGTTGGGTCTATTACCCCTGAACCTTGGCGTTGAGGACACCAATCAAATGAGATATGAACACCCGTCGCGCCATTTGCCATAGTTGACATCGCCGGCAAAATGATTCCACCTTGATAACCAGTTTTTCCGAACTTAAGATAATTTGCATTAATGTATATGCATTCACCCTCTTTCTTGCTGGATGCCCACCATCTTAACAAATTATAACCTTTTTCCTCCAGAGTAGCTGCCACTGTCTTACCCTCAATTTCGGTTGCAACTATTTGAGGTGAATTTACACTGGGATCATTTGTTCCTACGCAATCTCCAGCTTTACCATCTTTATTGCCAGCCTCACACCAAGGAGCCAACCATTCGAAATCATCTTCGAAATAAACTGTCTGAGCGGCTGCGGACAGCGCGAGAGATGCTGCCGCGAGAGAAAGTAAAATTTTCTTCATAAACGTTGATTTTAAAGTTAATATTATTGTTAATTATATTTTCCAGATAGATATAAAATTTATGACGATAACGGTTTCTATAGGGAATACGCGAGTTTTCATGGGTATTGCAAATAAAGACCTTATTAAACATCCTTGGAAGGATGTTTAATAAAACAGCATATGCTGTTTTATCCGTCATTCTTCACATATCGATGCAAATTTAAAACAATTTAGTTACAAAACAAAATATTTTAACTTATTTATCGAAATTCTTAATCAAAACTTAACGAAAAAAACGCTAATCGGAATCGAAATTATATATGGCATCGCGGATCTCCCTCATGCCTGTGGCATATCCGGAGAAGACGCAGATATGGCGGATGGAACGCGGATTTATTTTTTATCCTTAATATGATTGTTGAGGCGCGCCACTTTACCTTTTTACTTCTTATTTCTTACTTTTAAAAGATATGCGAGAGCTTCGGGAAGCTCGGGAAGGCGCGTAATACGGCAAAGGAGGGTATAGATACCGAGTCCCAATGCCAAACCGGCGAATAGCTGTATTAAGCCGGATACATGGAGCGACATCGCTGCAAATGATGAGGAAAGAGTGGAGACCCATAATCCAACCGCCACTGCCACGCATGCCGTCAGCGATATTGTCAAGGAGGGCATGAGGTCTCGAATCATTTCTGAGGCACGATATCCCGTTGCCCTGCAAAGTATTGCAAGAGATATAAAATATGTTATCAGTGATGCTATCAGCTGTCCCCATACAAGTATTGTAACACTTTCAAACCATACTGTTGACAATATAGCCACGAGTATGAGAACATCCTTCGCAACTTCGATAGCAAAAAGTCTCTTGGCATAGCCCAAGGCAAGGAGATAATTACTATATAACGAAGTAAGGACGACAAAAATACCCCTCACCGTAAGTATCTGGAAAAGAATAATGGCTCCGTCCCATTTAGCGGCAAACAATGCATGGAAAAGCGGAGCACCGAGAATAGAGATGCCAAGCATTACGGGGAAAAGCATGAACGCAGTAAACCTGTTTATTTTGGTGACATATCTGCGGAAAGTCTCACCATCATCCTGTACACGCGAAAGCAGCGGCACAAAGGAAGATGTGAGAATTTGTGAAATCGAAGCACTCCCCATCTTGCTCCATTTGTCTGCCTGCGTATAAAGACCTAATGACGCAAGATTATAGAACGCTCCTATAATAAAAGAATATATGTTCTGACACAAGGTATTAAGAGTAGAGGAAGAGAAGACACTCATACCGATACGCCAGATCTTTTTCAATGAATCGAAGTGAAAGCCGGCACGCGGAAGCCAACCGCCCGTAATCCATAGCCATCCGGATTTCACTGCCGCCAAAGCCACTGACTGCCATACAAGCGCCCACGGACCGTACCCCGTCAGGGCAAGCCATACTCCTACTCCTCCCGAAATGACGAGTGCGACAACATTTGAGACAGCTATCTGCTTTACGTCCATCCGCTTCATCAATCGGTTGGTTTGCACAATTGCCAATCCATTAAGGATGAAGGTTAGAAACATCACCTTTGAGAGGGGAATCAAGCGTTTGTCGCCCTGAAAGATGTCAGCAATAAGAGGAGCACAAAAATAAAGGATTATGTATACACCGATGCTGACGGCGAGATTGAACCAGAATACGGTGGAATAGTCTCGCTCCGTAGGATCTTTTCGCTGTAGCAACGCCGCTCCAAACCCACTGTCTACGAACAGGATTGCAAAAGCCTGAAACACTAACAACGCGCCGACAAGACCAAAATCTTCAGGAGAAAGAATATTGGCAAGCACTACACCTACTACCGCATAGAGCAGCTGAGATGAAATGCGGTCAATCGCATTCCATTTCAGCGTTCGCGCGGTCTTGAGCTTCAGGTCTTCCAATGGGCAATGTGTAATATTAAATGTTAAATGTTAAATGTTAAATGTGCAATGTGTAATGTTTAATGTATCAGTCAGCGTTATCTGCGATCGGGAAAACTTTACCTCCGCCAACTTTCTTTATCTCGGGTTCTCCCTTATAAAGGATTTTGGTTGTGCCAACACCTCTGACATCGAGTTTTTTCACAGACCAGCAATATATCTCGCCGGTGCCGAGAATGGAACATTTCACATCGAAGACCTCAAGAGCTTCAGCCTGAATCATTCCGGTTCCCACCATCTTGAATGTTGCCTTATTGGCTTTCCCTGTCAAAACTATGTCACCTTTGCCGGTGGCAAGATGCGCATTAACACTGCCTGCCTGAATATTCGAAGACACGATCTTGCCGTTGCCTATCTGTTTTGCACTAAACGTGGGCACGGATATTGTATTCTCTACAGTTGCGGTGAATTCCGAAGAATTCTCTATCTCCGTGATATAATCGGAGTAAATATAGAGTGTCGGCAGTTCGGGATTGTTTACATCCTCTGTATTCACCTGAACCCGAAGCTTTCCTTTGTTATTGGTGAAGATGAATGCATTTGCGAACTCCTCCTTACCTGTGAAGACAGCCATACCGGTCGAATCCGGCACAGAACGATACACTACATTCACATTGTCAGTAATCTTCACCTTGTCAAAACGTCCCACATCAAGGCGATAAGTCTTTTCCTGTGCCATTACAGGCATCATGGAAACGATTAGGAGTAATAAGATTATAAATTTCTTCATAACTTTCTTCATAACTTTTTAATTAGTGGAATAATCAATCAACTTGTTTAGATAGGAACAAATCCAAGGGTATAACGCTTAGAAAACTGATTTATTTAATTTAGTTTTCTGAAAAAATGTTAACACCGCCCACATCATTGATATTCATTATTATGGGATGTAAAAAAAGTTTCAGCAATATAATCGAGAAGTTCAAAAAGATCTTTCTCCGTATCCGCACGAAGCAATTTGATTCTGGTCTCGCGAAAGTTCGGTATTCCTTTGAAAAGAGGTGTGGCGGCAAGATGTCTCCGAATATGCAGGATGCCTCGGTATTCATCTATCCTGTCGATACTTTCACGTATCTGTCGGCGTAATATATCAAATTTTGCAGCCTCAGGCAATGGATGATACTCACCAGTTTCTATATATTCCCTTACTTCCTTAAAAATCCAGGGAGCACCAATGGCACCACGACCGATCATTATCCCATCAACTCCATAATTATCAAAAGCTGCAGCCGTTGCTTCCGGAGTGGTGATGTCGCCATTCCCTATCACGGGTATCTCCATGCGAGGGTCGGCTTTCAAGTCTCCTATAAGAGTCCAATCTGCCTGACCTGTATACATCTGCGAACGTGTGCGACCGTGCACTGTCAGAGCCTTTATGCCGCAATCTTGAAGCATGGGACCAAGATCGGTGATAATCTTGTTTTCGCAATCCCATCCCAAACGGGTTTTCACAGTGACCGGAACTGACACCGCCTTCACCACACTGCGCGTTATGTCAAGCATTTTCGGGATATCTCGCAACATACCTGCTCCGGCTCCTTTCCCCGCAACCTTCTTCACAGGACACCCAAAATTTATATCCAATATGTCTGGACCTGCCTGCTCCACAATCTTTGCGGCTTCAACCATAGCCTCCGGATCGCGCCCATAGATCTGTATAGCCACCGGACGTTCGGCATCATTGATGGCAAGCTTGCGCGTTGTTGACTTGATGTCGCGTATTAAAGCTTCGGCAGACACAAACTCCGTATAGACGGAGGCTGCACCCATCTCTCTGCATATAAGGCGAAACGAGGGATCGGTAACATCTTCCATCGGTGCTAACGAAACGGGACGGGATCCGAGATCTACGTTTTCTATTTTCATATTTATCAATAATTATGAAAGTGTAAGAGTTGAGAGTCCTGCTGATGCAACAAGTTGTGCCGCTTCCTGCATCGCTTCAGGTGTGAGATTGCGAATACACTGCGAAGTATAGTCGATGTCATGAATCTCTCCATAGTACAGCAAACTTTTTGCCAGCGACATCGCGCGACTCTCCCTGTGCTCTCCGCTCAAGATCAACTGTCCGCAATATTGGTCTCTGACTTTAGCGAAAACCCGCCGGGAAAGCGGTGATTGCGCAAGCCTGTCAATTTCCTTAGTTATGATATCACGGCATCGCTCTGTCTCATGAGGATCACATCCATAATATATGAGCAACACTCCGGCATCGCTCATCAGAGCCACATTACTGTCGACGGTATAAACGAGACCGCGGCGATCGCGCATCTCCATATTGAGGCGCGAGTTCATGCATGGTCCGCCCAGATAGTTGTTCAGAAGAAACAAAGCATGTCTTCGGGGATCCTCCCTGCCGAATATGCGACATCCGGTAATACAATTAGCCTGATGATTAGAACATGACCGTGTCTCATTGAATATTCCACAGACCGGCGGTTGAATCCTTTGATTAGGAACGCACTTGAATTCCATATCACCAAAATATTTCTCCACCAAACGAATATTCTTCTCCGGATCTGCCGGATCGCAACAATATATCACCATATTGTCAGGCGTATATTTTGCATCGACAAATGCTCTGCCATCTTCCGAGGAGAGACCTCTCACACTTTCAGGCGTGCCGAGTATGTTGTGGGCAAGACCGGAGCCGGCATAAATAAGCTCTTCAAATTCATCAAAAACAGAATCCGAAGGACTATCCCGATAAGAATTTATTTCCTCAATTATAACCTCTTTTTCCTTTTCTATCTCGCGCTGAGGAAATGTGGAATTTTTAACAAGGTCAGAAATCAATTCAAAAGAACGTGCGGCATATCCGGCGGGAGCGTTGGTATATACCATAGTTTCCTCTTTGGTAGTGTAAGCGTTCAGTTCCCCGCCAATGCTCTCCATGCGACTCGCAATATGGTAACTGCGTCGATGGCGTGTCCCTTTGAATATAGTATGTTCCACGAAATGCGCGAGTCCCTGCTTATCGGCAGATTCATCGCGACTACCGGCATTTACCATCGCGCCGATATAGGACACCTCTCCCGTCGAACGCGTCGCCACAACCCTCAGACCATTCGGCAGCGTATGTATGCAATATTTCTTATCGTCAATCATCCTCTTTTAGATTCAATCAAAACATAAGTATGACATCGAAATTATTTAATATATTGATTAGTCAAAGCATCTTTTGGCGTCTTTCCGGTGAATTTCGGAAGTTTCGTCAGTCTCAATGCCCGCATTGCTTCTTTCTCAACTTTCGGAATTCCCTCGAAAATCCACTCAAAATATGCATTAACTAATTTCCGAGTCATACTTATTGCAAAATTACCTAAAATTCTGTTATCATAAAAGAAAAACAGGCGGCTTTCACAAGCTGCCTGCCTAATTGCGAATCAATTTTGTCAATACTCTATATTTAATTCTACAAAACCTAACACAAATGAATTTATTAGCTATACTATCTACATTTAAGCAATGCAATCACAAACTCTTTTGGTTCTCACAGGGCCTAAACCAACCTTATTTTCACCTTGACGACTCTTCATCGTCTTATACTTTATTTCGACCTCAATACATTTTTAACTTCTTCGGTTGCAAAATTAAGACAATGTCAAGGCAGAAACAATAAATATAATAGCTTATATAAATGAAATATTAGTTATATTTATTTTAAATATATTATAATCAATATATTATATAATTAATATATCCATCATAATATAAATATAATTATTGTATTATACAAAATAATTTATTAACTTTAAGCCATGAAAAATTCCGTTACAACCATATTGTTAACTATCCTGGGTTTATTACCCCTTTTCGCTGAAAAAAAAGGGAAGTGGCAGCTTCCCGAAACAGAGCTTAAATCATTAAGCAAAGTGATGGACAATGCCTCAAAATATTCCGAGCTCAATGAGGAGAAGCTCGATTCTTTGAAAAAGGTGCTCCACAAACCCGGCATCCCTAAAGGATCCAGAACAAACGTCATGATAAAGCTCTCCAAACTTTACCGCCAGAATATGGCTGATTCTTCATTGCGATACGCCACGATAGCCATGGAGGAATCTTTCCTATCCGGATCACCTCGTGAACGATATCTCGCAGAACTGGCTCTCAGCGATGCACTTGTGGCATCCGGTTTTTTCAGTCAGGCAACAAATTATTACGATTCACTTGCAAACATCGATGTTGACAAAGAATGCCGCACAGAATTCTTCAAAGTGGGAAGACGACTATACTCCAATTTAAGCAGCTATGTAGAAGATGACAGTCCCATGGCAACATATTATCAACAAAAATATGTTGAATGTGACGACAGTCTTGTAAACCTCCTCCCCGCGAACGACCATTTCCGCAAATTTATAATCGGTGAAAGATTGGTTGCAAGCGGAAATTTCACGGCTGCCCGAAATGCACTTGAGCCTCTCCTTTCACAACTCGACAAGGACAACAACATCTACGGCATGACAGCGTTCCAGCTGGCGAAAGTATACAAAAGCGATGGAGACCAGACAGATTACGCCGCATACCTCGCAAAAGCCGCCGAAAGCGACATTATTTGTAACGCCAGAGAGGGATTTGCATTACCTGCCCTTGCCGCATGGCTCTATGAACAAGGTGATTTTGCAACAGCCTTCAGGTATATAAACTTTGCTCTTGAAGACGCATACCGGGGGAATGCCCGCGTCAGGATGGTGAGCATGGCAAGGTGGATGCCGGCAATCGATGAGGCGTACCGCCTTCAGATAAGCACATCGCGCAACGAATGGCTTATCATTGCAACCCTTGCTTCCATCTTGTTTCTCGCGCTCGCGGTCACCTCTTTCTTTCTCTTCCGTCAGATACGCAAAGGGCGCGCAAGTCGGGACGCCCTGGCAGCAACATCAAGAATGAAAGACTCATACATAGGCAATTTCATAGGACTATGCTCTACTTATTCCGAAAAATATTATTCACTTATAAAACTTGTGGACCGGAAAATATCTTCGGGACAAGCATCAGAACTCCTTAAGGTTGTAAAATCAGGGAAGTTCGGAGAGGAAGAAAATGAAGATTTCTACAAAGAAATTGATTCCGTAGTGCTCACCCTATATCCTGATTTCGTGGAGAAAATCAATGAACTTCTACAGCCCACAGAGCGCGTACGCATCAGCGGGAATCTCCTTACTCCAGAATTACGGATCTATGCTTTCGTGAGGCTGGGAGTTTCAGAAAGCACAAGGATTGCGAAAATCCTCAATTACTCGGTCAACACCGTTTATGCCTATCGCAACAGGATGCGCAATCGCGCCATAGACAGGGAACATTTTGAAGAAAATGTGCTCAAAATCGGTTCTACGGAGAATTAAGGAGTCTGATATTTTGATTATTTGGGAATTATTACTAAATTTGCGTGTTCAAAAAATTTAATATTAAAAATCCCGCATAGGGAACACATCTTATAAGAAATGGCAAACAACAAAAACGAAAAGCAGGAGGAGACGGCAATTGAAAAATTGAACGACAACCTTACATCAGCAAGCGAGAAAATCGCAAACAATTCGAAGGTTATCTATATTACAGTCGCAGCCGTGGCTGTGATCGCGGCTTTAATCCTCAGCTACGTATTCTTCCTTCGCAATCCGAAAATCAATCGCGCTTTCGAGGCTTACAATCAAGTAGAAATTTCAGCAGCTGGCAATGACTCAATAGCAGCCGTTGAATACAAGAAAGTGGCAGACAAATATTCAAGCACTGATGCTGGCAAACTTGCCGCCCTCAGCGCAGCTGAATCGCTTTACAACAGCGGCAAATATAAAGAAGCCATTGAATGTCTTGACAAATTCTCTTCTTCTGAGAGCGTATTGGAAGCAAATGCTCTTGTTCTCAAGGGAGACTGCTATGTTAATATTAAGAAATACGACGAAGCCCTTGGCTGCTACGACAAAGCCGTGAAGGAAGCAGGCGTAAACGGACAGATTGTGCCCCGCGTGCTTCTCAAGAAAGCCAACATCTTCGATGAACAAAAGAAATATGACAAAGCCCTCGAATGCTACGAGCAGATCACAAAAGATTATCCCACATTCGAGCCCGGCAACGGCGTGACCATCGAGGCTTATGCAGAACGTGAAAAAGCACGTCTCGGCAAATAAAATCAATTCTATAGCAAATACATTTCCATAAAATAATAAAACATTTGCTTATTTTATGAAAAGGGGTTTCGGCTTTCGAGCCGGAACCCTTTTCTTATTAAATGTGAAATGTGTAATGTTAAATGTGTAATATTTTCAGCTACCCGAACCGAATCAGCCCATTTCACTTAAACACTTCACATTAACCATTTCGCATTAACCATTTCGCATTAAACATTTCACATTACACATTTCACATTAAACATTAAATAAAGCTTTTAGCCGCAAGCGAATTTCCCGATTAAGGTATTTAAAGGGGGTAATCAGCGGTCGGAACGGCTTCTTATAGCCTGTAGTAAATATCAAGAGATCACCATGGTGGCAGGAAACCTCGATCTCTTTGCCCAACCGTATCGGCTCTCCATCAATATGTGCGCTTCCTGACGAACTTCTTCTTATAGTTGCTTTCTTTGCCTGTAATGTTTGAATGATCATATTATTTTTTATCAGCCCGGTTACCAGTTCAACGCCAGCTCGCGCACGTGTCAACGGCGTTCCGGCGTGAATTATGGTGATATCGAGAAGACCATCTCTTATAGAAGCACCCGGAGCAATAAAAACATTATTTCCGTATTGCGAGGCATTGCAAGCGGCAACGATGAAGGCTTTCAGCTTAAAAGAATGTCCGTCAGCAACAATTTCATACTCCTCTGGCTGGAACTTGAGATATTCCTCAAAAGCACTCCGCAAATAATTTATCAATCCGCGTTGACGCGAACGAGCAAACTTCTCACTAACTGCGGCATCAAAACCGAGACCGAACGTGCAAAAGAAAGGGTGTCCGTCAGCCTCGCATGAATCACACGCCAGAATGTGGCGGCGCGCAATGACGTCAAGAGCCTCATGAACATCTATGGAGAGTCCCAAATGTCGAGCCAGTCCATTTCCTGAACCGAGTGGAATTATGCCAAGTGCAGTCGCTGTGCCACGAAGCGAGGAGGCGATTTCATTGACAGTGCCGTCACCACCGGCAGCAATCACTCCGAGATAGCCTTTGCGTGCCGCCTCTGCCGCAAACCTGGATGCATCACCGGGACCTTCGGTATAAAGCACCTCGACATCTATCCCCTCCTTGCCAAGACGACGTATACATTTTGCCGCCACACCCTTCTTGGCAGTGGTTCCCGAAATCGGATTTATTATCAAAAGGCATTTTTGACGCATTTCAACAACTTATGAAGAATATATAGTATTGCAAATTTGTTAACGAATATGAAACCATCATGCTATAATTACGTTTTTATGTTGTTTTTTATTATTTTTGTAAGAAATTTTCAAGAGAATAGAAATGAATTCATATAGCTCAGGCAACTGGCCACCGGTTACCAAAAACCTCATAATCATAAACACGCTGATTTGGCTTGTGGAGTATCTTTTCCGCAGTTTTGCAGAAACCGGACTTGTGGCACGATTAGGACTGCACTTCATCGGATCCGATATGTTCAATCCGGTGCAGCCAATCACATATATGTTTCTTCACGACCCGTCGTCTCCGATGCATGTATTTTTCAACATGTTCTCCCTTTGGATGTTCGGGCGCATGCTTGAAAACATATGGGGCTCCAAACGGTTCCTCATATTCTATATGGCATGCGGCATAGGAGCGGCAGTAATCCAGGAGGCTGTATGGGCGTTGACCTGGCATCACGATTACATCGCCGGCATCGCGCGCATGAATGGCATGACCTTCGACCATATGCAGCAGATTGTGGACCAAGCAGCGGCATCCGGTGACGGGCGTTTTTTGCGTGCAATGGCAGAGATGAAAAGCCAGATGGTAACCATCGGTGCCTCGGGGGCAGTCTTCGGCATCCTGCTTGGATTTGCTTTTGTATTTCCCAATATTCCGATGTATCTCTTCTTCATTCCCATCCCTATCAAAGCAAAATATATGGTTGCAGGATATGCAGTGCTTGAATTTTTCTTCGGTGTATCCGGCAGGATGGATTCTGTAGCTCATTTCGCCCATCTCGGAGGCATGATATTTGGTCTCATTATATTATTATACTGGAAAAAGAAAGGGACTTTACGTGGCGGAGGCTTTTATTGAAAAATACAGACGGTTTTGTGGAGGTTCACGCATTCTGGCAGCTCTAATCAGCGTGAACCTGCTCCTCGGCGTGACCCTTTGGGTTGTGACGATGATAATACTCTTAGCACATAAAAGTCCGGATTTCCTGATATATATCTTCGCACTCCCATCTGACCCCAGTATCTTCGCATCTTATCCGTGGACACTCCTCACGTATATGGTGACGCACTTTTCTCCTTTACACCTTATATTCAATGTGTTGTGGTTATACTGGTTCGGCAGGCTTATTATTTTGTCTTCAGGAGAGAAAGATCTGTTGGCAAGCTATGTCGGAGGAGGCATTACAGGAGGAATAGCATACATAGTGGCATCTATTTCAGGTGCATCCGCCGGAGCATATCTCTGCGGCGCATCAGCGTCGGTGCTTGCCATCATGACTGTTGTGGCTCTCACCATGCCGAATTATGAAATAAAACTGTTCTTATTCGGTCGTGTCAAAGTGAAATGGTTCGCCATTGTCTGCATTTTATTCACCCTTGTTGGCACAAGTAGCGGCACAACAGGAGTATCACTCGCCCATCTCGGAGGGATATTCTTCGGCTCTGCCTATGGATTTTTCCTCCGGAAGCGACAATCAGGGAAAGACTTTCTCCCTCACATATGGAATAAAGGGAAGAAAAGTGTGGCTTCATTCATGAAACGCCACAAACCACAACGACCTAAGAACGCAGAAGCAATGGTGAAAGCAGCCAAAGGAAAACTCTGTGACCACGAGCGTCTCGACGAACTTCTCGATAAGATCAGACTTTCCGGCTACAATTCTCTGACCGACCATGAGCGCAGAGAACTGGATGCCCTCTCCGCTCGCCTCCGCACCTCCCCCAAATAGACTTTTAGAAATTAGGAATTAGGAATTAGAAATTAGGAATTAATAGAGTCCGCTTCCAAAGCCTAAAGCCTAAAACCTAAAACCTAAAGCCTTAACATTAAACATTAAACATTAAACATTATCTCCGTGTTTCTCCCAATTATAAAACCATTATTCAGAATGATCCTGAGGATAGCGTCGTTCATCCTCTTTCTTCTGACAATTCTTGCAGCATACGGTGGAAGGATCAATCCTGAATACATTATGTTCCCATCCGCATTGACTCTTGCGCTTCCCTATTTTGCAATATCTACGCTTGTTGTGACAGTGGCGTGGCTCTGTGCGGGACGTTGGTTCACCGCAGCCATCGGGGTGCTCGCGCTTGTAGCAGCCTGGAATCCGATTAGCACTGCCATACCATTGCGTTTCTCTTCCAAACCGACCGACCCCAACTATACTTTCTCTTTGCTGACATACAACATTCTTCATGGTCAAGATCAGCAGGATCCACAGATGAGATCCGGAAACCGTTCGTTTCAATATGTTCTGGATTCGGATGCGGATTTGGTAGGATTACAGGAAGTAATAAATATAGATGACAAATATGAAGTGCCCAAATTCGAAGGAGCGCTGCGAGACTCTCTACTTAAGAAATATCCTTATCGCGCCGGCACATCGAATTGCGATCTCAAGGTATGGTCAAAATTCCCGGTAAAACTAATCCATGAGTATCCCACCTTCTCCCTGTATGAGGTAAAGATGCCCTGGGGCAAACTCAACTGGATAAACATGCATCTGAGTTCTTTTCACCTCTCCGATGAAGAGCGCAAGGTTATGCGCGATGTCATCTCGGTGAAAGACACCGAGGAAGGGCTGAAAGAGATGAAGGGATCAATAAGGGAGAAATTAAAAAGCGGTTTTAAACGGCGCGCAGAGCGCGCACGCGCCATGAGGGAAGTTGTTGACGGATTGAAAGGTCCCGTAATAATAAGCGGCGATTTCAATGACGTTCCGGAATCTTACGCCTACAGAATCGTCAAGGGCAATGACCTGGGCGATGCTTACGCCGAGACTTCGTTTGGTCCGGTTGTAACCTACAATCGTCACGGATTCTGGTTTCACCTTGACCAGATCTTATACAGTAAGAATGCCCTCAAGCCCCTAAGCGTGGAGAAAGGCACCTTAAAAAGCAGTGACCACTATCCTCTCCTTTCCGAATTTGAATGGAAAACCAAACAACAATAATATAATATGAAAAAAATTCTGACAATTATGGCAAGTGCTCTATTGCTTGCCGCCTCACCCCAGATTATGGCACAGGAAAGAGAAAATCCCTTCATGAAGCCATACGACACCAAGTATGGAATCCCTCCATTCGACAAGATCCAGGTTTCTGATTTCTTGGCCGCCATCAAGGCAGGCATTGCCGAACAGGAGCAAAATCTTCGAAACATCACCCGCAATCGTGCGGTTCCTGATTTCGACAACACTATCCTTCCATTGGAGAATCTTTCTCCGATTTTGGAACGTGTGTCGGGCGTATTCTATCATTATGAAGAAGCCCTTTCATCACCTGAATTTGCAGAAATAGCAGACGAGGCAATTCCTTTGCTCAACGATGCCTCAAACAAAGTGAATCTTGACGAGGCTCTTTTCCAGCGTATCCAGCAGATTTATGACCGTCGCGACAAAATGGATCTGACACCGGTGCAGAAACGAGTTGTCGAGAAGTATTACCGCAACTTCGCCGAGCAGGGTGCAGCCCTCCCCGCCGACAAAAAAGCTGAATTGGTGAAAGTCAATGATGAACTGTCAAAACTATTCATACAGTATAACCGCAATCTGCTGGCAGCCACCAATTCTTTTTTCATCACCGTTTATGACAAGGAGGATCTTGCAGGACTGCCGGAATCATCTGTTGCCAATGCAGCTGCTGAAGCAAAAAGTCGTGGGCTTGACGGATTGTGGGTATTCACTCTCCACGGACCAAGCCGTCTGCCGGTGCTCCAGAACGCAGACTCACGCGGTCTTCGCGAGGCGATGTACAAAGGTTATACCTCACTGGCGTTCACTGGCGCGAACAGCAACCTGCCGGTAATCGAAAAAATCGTAAAACTCCGCGACCAGAAAGCTAAAATCATGGGCTTCGACAATTTCGCCCAGATGATGACAAGCCGTGTGATGGCTAAGACACCGGAAGCAGCCACAGACCTCCTTCTCAGCGTGTTCGAGCCTGCCGTGAAACGTTCTGCCGAGGAAGTAAAAGACATGCAGGCTTATGTTGATGCACATGGCGGCAATTTCAAAATCGCACCTTGGGATTATTACTACTATGCAGGAAAAGTCAAAGCCCAGAAGTTTGACCTTAATGAAAATGAGCTGCGTCCCTATTTCTCTCTCGACAACGTGCTGAAAGGAATGTTCGATTGCGCAGAGAAACTCTGGGGCATAAAGATGGTGCCGATGCCCGACGCTCCTAAATATATCGATGACATGGCTGTCTATGACGTTGTGGATGCAAAAACAGGTGAACATGTTGCCGTATGGATGTGCGACTATTTCCCTCGCGCTTCAAAACGTCAGGGCGCATGGATGGAGCAGCTCCAAAGCTGCGGACTCTTCGAAGATGGCAAAGAGCGTCGTCCTATCGTATATAATGTAGGCAACTTCACACCTCCTGCAGGCGATGTGCCCGCACTTCTAACCATCGATGAAGTTGAGACAACCTTCCATGAATTCGGTCATGCACTCCAGGCGATCCTCTCACGTGCTCCTTATAAATCACTTGCAGGAACCAATGTAGACCGTGACTATGTTGAGATGTGCTCCCAGATCAATGAGCACTGGGCATTCGAGCCGGAAGTCCTCAAAAGCTATGCACGCCATTATAAGACAGGAGAACCTATTCCTGATGAACTGATAGAGAAAATAAGCAAAGCGTCAAAATTCAATCAAGGTTTCGTGACCACTGAACTTGCCGGTGCCGCACTTCTTGACCTTAAATACGGTCAGACTCCGGAAGTTAACGATGTTGTTGCCTTCGAAAAGAAAGTCGGCAATGAAATCGGAATGCCGGCTGAAATAACCTACCGTTACCGTTCTCCTTATTTCAAGCACGTATTCGGAAGCGACGGTTATGCATCCGGCTACTATACCTATCTTTGGGCACAGGTGCTCGAAGCAGACGCATGGGAGCTCTTCAAGCAGAAAGGCATCTTCGACAAGAAGACAGCAGCCTCTTTCAAGAAGAATATTCTTGAAGCGGGCGACACTGAAGACCCAATGGTTCTCTTCAAGAAGTTCCGTGGACACGCTCCCGATTCCAAGGCACTCCTCCGCCTCCGTGGTTTCGAATAATTCCACGAAATACTGATAAAAATAAACTCCGCCACCGATCGGTGGCGGAGTTTATTTTTATTGTAATCACTTTCGAAGACGAGTCTTCGCAAGCGATATGTTATTATTCACGGTTGCGGGGAGTGAATGTGCGGGGACCGCGATCGCCGTCGCGACGGGGTCTGCGATCGCCTCTGTCACCTCTCTCGCCTCTTTCTCCACCTTCACGGCGGGGACGATCTTCACGACGGGGACGAGCCTCGCGCTCTACGTAGCCTTCGGGTTTGGGAGTGAGGACACGCATTGAAAGGCGATACTTACCTGTCTTCTTATCGATCTCGATAAGTTTAACCTTCACCTTGTCTCCCTCTTTCAAACCGCTTGCCTCCATGTTGTCAAGACGGTCCCAAGAGATTTCAGAGATGTGAAGAAGTCCGTCGCGACCGGGCATAAACTCGATGAATGCACCGAAGTCGAGGATTGAACGGACGGTTCCTTCATAAACCTCTCCCTCTTCGGGCTGAGCCACGATAGCCTTGATCTTGGAAAGGGCTGCATCGATGCTTGCCTTGTCTTTGGATGCGATCTCAACCTTGCCGATGCCGAGCTTGTCGTCTTCATCAATTGAGATGACAGTGCCGGTCTCTTCCTGAATGCCCTGGATTACCTTACCCTGCGGACCGATAACAGCACCGATCATCTCTTTCGGAATCTCGAGAGTTACCAGACGCGGAACATGAGGCTTGTAATCCTCACGCGGAGCTGGGATAGTTTCGTTGATAATGTTGAGTATGTGCAAACGTCCCTGTTTTGCCTGCTCAAGTGCCTTGGCAAGAATCTCATAGCTGAGACCGTCACACTTGATATCCATCTGGGTTGCAGTGATACCCTTTGTTGTGCCGGTAACTTTGAAGTCCATATCACCAAGATGATCCTCATCACCAAGGATATCTGAAAGAACAGCGTATTTCACTGCCCCTTCATCGGAGATAAGACCCATAGCCACACCTGCCACAGGGCGCTTCATCTGAACGCCGGCATCAAGCAGGGCGAGAGTGCCGCCGCAGACGGTAGCCATCGACGAAGAACCGTTTGATTCCAAAATATCGGAAACGATACGGCAGGTATAGGGGAAGTTATCAGGGAACATACGTTTGAGGGCACGATGAGCGAGGTTTCCGTGACCTACCTCACGACGTCCAACACCGCGCTGTGCGCGTGCCTCGCCTGTTGAGAAGGGAGGGAAATTATAATGAAGGAGGAAACGCTCTTTGCTCTGGTTGAGCACATCGTCTACGATTTTCTCATCAAGAGTTGTGCCGAGAGTAGCTGTAACAAGAGCCTGTGTTTCACCGCGGGTGAAGATGGCTGCTCCGTGAGGACCGGGAAGATAATCAACTTCCGCCCAGATAGGACGGATCTCATCAGTCTTACGACCATCGAGACGGATACCTTCATCGAGCACGCAGCGACGCATTGCCTCTTTTTCAACGTCATGATAGTAACGTTTAACCATAGCCACGCGCTGATCCTCGGTATAGTTCTCAAGCTGCTCCTCTGTCATCGGAGGGAGATTCTCTATATATTCATCGCAAATGGCTGCGAATGAATCATTACGCCAATGCTTGTCGGCAGAACCGGTGCGGGCGATAGCGTAAGCCTTGTCATAGCATTTTTCGCGAACATCGGCGCGAAGCGCATCATCGTTTACCTCGTGATTATATTCGCGTTTCACTTCCTTGCCAGCCTCTTTCACAAGCTCCATCTGTGCAACGCAATGTTTCTTGATCTCTTCGTGAGCGACTTTGAGTGCTTCAAGAAGCTCAGCTTCCGAAACCTCATTCATCTCTCCTTCCACCATCATAATGTTGTCGTAGGTAGCACCGACCATAAGCTCTATGTCGGCACGCTCCATTTGCTCGAAAGTGGGATTGATGACCCATTCTCCGTCTACGCGAGCTACACGAACCTCGGAGATTGGACCATTGAACGGGATGTCACTGACTGCAAGCGCTGCAGAAGCTGCGATACCGGCAAGCGCATCGGGAGCCTCATTCTCATCAGCTGAATAAAGAGTGACATTTACGAAAGTCTCTGCATGATAATTATCGGGGAAAAGAGGACGAAGTACGCGGTCTACAAGACGTGATGTCAGGATTTCATAATCGCTGGAACGTCCTTCGCGTTTCAGGAAGCCTCCGGGATAACGACCGATTGAGGCATATTTCTCTTTATATTCCACTGTGAGGGGCATGAAGTCAACACCCTCGCCCGCCTCTTTGGCGGAGCATACGGTAGCGAGGAGCATCGTGTTGCCCATGCGCACCTCCACCGCTCCGTCTGCCTGCTTGGCAAGTTTGCCTGTCTCGATCGTGATCTCACGGCCGTCGGGCAGAGCGATGGTCTTTTTGAATGTCTGTAACATAAAATTCTTTCTTGTTTTTCTTCGCGTTTGCGTAATTTTTTACAAAGTTAGCAATTTAATTCCACATTATTAAGGGATTCTTCGTATATTTGCAGTCTCAAATCAAAAAAGATTCAGAAAATATTGAATTCGATATGAAAATTTCAAAGGTTTTAAATAAAATTTTCCTCTTTTCTCTCCCGTTGGCAGTGCTTGCATCCTGCGGCGAACCGAAGTTCAAAGTTTCCGGAGAAGTGGAGGGCGGTGCTGACAAATCGTTGGTTCTTGAAAAATCAGATTTCCACGGCAGATGGATTCCGGTAGACTCCACACGTGTCAAATCTTCAGGAAAATACGAAATCAAATCCGATGCTCCAGCATCGCCGGAAATTTACCGACTCTCGCTCGATGGCAAATTCATTTATTTCCCCATTGATTCAATCGAAAACATCACGATCAACTCTCCAGCGGCTTCGTTCGGCTCTGATTTTACTGTGACAGGAAGCGAGCAGGCTGCAAACCTCGCCTCTTTTGAAAAAGAGCTCATGGCTCTTGATTTCTCTGACAAGACAAAATGTGAAGCCTTCAAAAAGAATGTTTACAACAAATACATAAAAGACTCTCAGGGGGGAATCATTGGATATTATGTGCTGACCAAGATTGTTGACGGCAAACCGCTCTACGATCCTTCTTCCAATTCTGATGCCAAATATTATGCAGCAGTGGCAACTGCTTTCGAGCAGTTTCGCCCCAATGACCCACACGCCGGAATGCTTCGCGATGTAAGTCTGCAGGCGCTGCGCCGCAGAAATGCAGAGCAAGGAAAAACACGCGTGGTCGAAGCCGAAGAAATAACCCTTATCGACATCGACCTCCCCGATGAGAACGGCAAGAATGTGAAACTCTCCGACATAGCCGGCAAGGGTAAGAAAACAGTGGTTATTTTCAGCATGATGAATCAACCCGAATCTCCCGCTCTAAATATTGCCCTTTCGGAACTATACAACAGCTTAGGGGGCAATGTGGCTTTCTATCAGGTATCTTTCGACGGTGACCAGTATGCATGGCGCGACGCTGCACGCAACCTACGATGGACTACCGTGATTGATCCGTCAGGCATGACTTCTGATGCAATACGCAATTACAACGTCGGTTCTCTTCCCACATTCTTCATCTACAGCGCAGACGGTCAGCTTTCCGACCGTGCGCAGTCGGTTGCCGACCTCCGTAAGAAACTCTAAAACCGCAGCCGATGGACTGGAAAGATATGTTGTCTCAACTCCGGGATGACCTTCCGGAGGGCGAGGACAATCCGCAGAGCAATGATGACAACGCGGAAACTCCCGATCCGAAATCTCTCAAAAAAGAGAAGATTCACATCGTAATCGAGAAAAAAGGGCGGAAAGGGAAGACAGCCACTATCGCAGAAGGGTTTAAATGCTCCGATGAAGAGTTGGAGGAAATCGCCTCAAAAGCCAAGCGGCATCTCGGCGTGGGGGGGAGTGCCCGTGGCGGAGAAATCCTTATGCAGGGTGAATGCAAAGAACGCTTCGCCGCATTCCTCCGCAACCTCGGATATCCCGTATGCATGTAAAAAGCCTGTTGTTAAAACATGGAGCAAAATATATTTGATGTTTTAGAAGAGTTGAAAACTCGCCTCATGTATTGCAATTTGCTTTGGAATTAATTTTAAGTTATTTGTCAAATAACACAGTGTTAAACTAACTATCAAAAGGAAAGGAACAATAAGCCCACAACATATCTCGGATATCTGTGGCATTACGAAACAGACATAATAGCATCTATTGGTGAGATTCGTCTCAGCCACTTCCTCAAAAAGAGTTAACAGCCAACTCTGTCATTATGGCGCAAGGCTGATTCTTTAACCAAGGAAGCGACAACCGATTTCGATACATACATATACTTGAGCTTTCGCTCTTGTTCTCTAAATCCGAAACCGCCAAATTGAAGAACCACGAGAACGAGTTAGTGATAGGCTTTCGTCCCGTATAGGGACGTGACCTTTCGTCCTACTTGTTTGTGGTTAAGGTGCTTGGCGGTACCTGGATTTAGAATAAGTGATCAGACCAGGTTACGCCCCTTCTCTTATTTTTTAGGAAATGAAAAAATTTCTTTTTACCCTTGTAGGCATACTCTTTACAGGTGTATGTTTTGCACAAGATATTATTGTACAAAAGGATGGGAGCACCATCCAGGCAAAAATTTTAAAGGTAGATAAAACCAAAGTAGAATACAAAAGATTTGATAACCAGAATGGTCCTACATACACTATTGAAACAAAAGACCTGCAGGTTATCAACTACCAAAATGGGACAAAGGATACTTTTGTTTCGCCTAACTATGATCCAAGTATCGTAACAAATGAAAATGCTACTCAATATTCCAAAGATAAGGATCTATTGACCCTCTACGATAATCTGAAAAAGAATGTAATGGCACCAGATATGATGTACAAGAAAGGGAAACGCATGAAAGTTGCTGGATTCGTTGTTGGTGGCACGCTTCTCGTTGGAGGTTTAGTATCAGTAATCATTGGAGCAACGCAAGATAAATATGTTTATGAAAATCTTTATGCAGAGCATAACATTATTTATCTCGATGGTTACTCCAAATACAAAGATGAAAGAGCCATTTACTTTTACGTGGGTTATGGCTTAATGGCAGGAGGAGTCGCTGTTGGAATACCACTTGTCCTGAAAGGTAATTCTCTGATAAGAAAAAGCCGAGAACACGTCCAAGCCCAATCAGTCATCAGCAAGGACATAAATTTCGGCAATGGCTCAACACTCAATCTTGGTATTGATGCTATGTCTACCAATTCTTCATACATCATAACACCGGGCATCGGCATAAGATATAACTTCTAAAAACGAAAGGTTATGAAAGAAAATAACATTATATTTGCTTCATTGCTTCTTGTATCTTTAGGCATGTCATTCTGTGCCTGCAGCAATGAATATGAGGACTTGAGTATTGACGGGGCTATAGTATTAACAGATGAAAGTTATGGTAATCTCAAAAGTGACAATGTCGTTGCGACAGGCGAAGTAAAGGACATTACAACCAATTCTGCGACAATTCTCTTTTCTGCCAACTACAATTTCAAGGAGAAACTCCAGCTCCGGCCTGGTATTCTTATCAGTACTAATAAATCGCATGTTGAAGATCGAACGAAAGATGCCACTTTATACGAACTTGAAAATTTCAACAGTTTCGAGTGCTCGATAACTCTAAATAATTTACAGGATAATACAACATACTATTACCGTGCCTGCGATTGTGAAGATTATCAATCTTATTTTGGGAATTGTGGTGAGGTCAAATCTTTCACTACAGATATTTACCGAACTGCCGGCACTCCCGTAGACCTTGGTTTGTCTGTTAAATGGGCTGACAGAAACATCGGAGCTACGAACCCACAGGAATCTGGCTATACTTTTCAATGGGGAAGCATAAAACCATCCAAAAGCAAGTCTGATAAAAATTGGTTATCTGGAGATAGTGATTATTTAAAGTCTTTAGGTCGCGTAGATAGTAATGATAATCTATGTGCTCCTTACGATGCCGCAACACAAATATGGGGTAACAATTGGAGAATGCCGACAAAAGACGAGTTTAAAGAATTGATAGACAAATGTACATGCAAGATGTGCTGGAATAATGGAGTAGCGGGAACTGAGATTACTGGACCAAATGGTAACACTTTGTTTATGCCTAATCCTAAATATAGTTCGACAGCTATTTGGACAGCGACATCAGCACCTGATACTCGAGCTTGGCAAATTCTTTTCTATTCGGATGGAAGTCTGGGGCTGACGTATTATAATAATTACAGAAATGAGCTTCATTATATCCGCCCTGTGCAGAAGTAATCCATCATGAATATGCCGAAAAAAAATTTGCTTCACATACATCAATGATACAAACCAATGAAACATATGAAATATTTTTATAGCATAGCATTAATTGCTATCTGTCTTCTCGCAAGTTCATGTTCAAGCACCGCTCGTAGTAGCGCGTATGGCGTTAGTAGCAGAAATGTCAACACAATCGTAAACAGCCATAATGAATATGATCTTGATGTCTTGGATGATTACATTACATATACCATTGATATCTCCACAGAAGAAGGTCGCATGAGATTGCAAGGATTAAGCAAAGATGAAGCAGCTAATGTAGCAGAACGTCAGGCTGCGATTAAATACAAAGTTGATTGTATCTTTGATCCCAAATTCGATTTTCTTACTAAAGGGAAGAATGTGCTCCGCGTAACAGTTGCCGGAAGACCTGCCAACTATAAGAACTCAAGTCTTAAGAAGAAGATTCCTGAGAACAATGTTATTATAGTCAAGTAAGTGCAGCAATCCTGTTAGATATTGTACTGGTAATTCTGTTGTACATTTGCCCACGCAATAGTGCGACAGAATTATTGTTTAGTGACGTAAAATTACTATAATATCACAATTTGCTTTTATCTTATCACGCGTTGTTAACATTCACCAACATATAGCATTCCATATGACTGTAATCATTTAAACAAAAAACATTAAACTGATTATTATAAACGACAAACCGCGGCTCTTGCAGACCGCGGTTTGCGAGAAAAGGCTCCGACTCACGTAGGAGCCTTTCTTCTTCGATTAAGGTCAAAATAATAATCAATTACCCTGTTGCTTGCATGCTTATAATGATTCTGTCATTATCAGTGTCTTAATGTAAGCCCTGAAGGCAAACATATAAATAAGAGTTCCCATTCAAATTTCATTTTGAAAGAATGGCTATCTCTTTTCGGATGCAAATTTACATAACTTGTTTTTTTTTGCAAAATTTTTCATATTGTTATACAACATAGTTTTGCAAGACACCCCGCTTCCCTCCACCGTGAAATCCCCATTTATCGAACTGTGTTTGATAAGGTAAAAAGTAAAAGGGAACAGGTAAAAGGGATAAATTGGCATGACTCTAATGTGAGCGTCAAGTCGTAGCTGCTTGTGGATGCCGGGCTACGGCTTGCTCACAACTGCAGCACAAACAAAGGATATAATTCCTCTTCCTTGCCGCGAGGCTGCAGTTGCTAGCAACAGCAGCTACGACTGGAGGCACCGTTCGATGCAGATTTATCAAACAAACGTGCTTCACCGATTACTGTCATAAAATCAAAACGCGAAGAAGCGAAAAATAAAAGCTTTCGACACAACAATCTAAAATCTTTTGACACAGCTGTTTAAACACAGAGACACAGAGAAACAGAGCGTTTAATTAATGTTCAATGTGAAATGAGTTATGTTTAATTGGATGGCGCGGAGGCATCTGGCGATGCTGACAGAGCCACAGAGTTAGAGACTCCATCCGCGACAACCCTCGGTAAAGCTCAGAAGTCAGAGCCGATTTCGCGACAACCCTCGAAGAGAGGGTAATTGGTTATAACCCCATATCGGTTAAGCACTTATAAAATAGTGCTTGACCGGTGTGGGGGTCACATAAGTCGCATCGCTGCGGCCTCGGAGAGGTCGATTAATAAACTTTGCGCGGTACTATTCGACATCTCCG
>CABUVO010000001.1 GCA_902495075.1 uncultured Porphyromonadaceae bacterium | reverse complement strand
GAGACCTATGAATACAAGGGCTATATTTTCTATTACGAACCGAGAAAAGACGGCTTTTATTGGCTGACCGTCACATTCGGTCCGGATGAGAATTATTGTTACAATTCTAAAAATAAGTCTTGGATATGGGGTTGTGATTCTGAACGAGTAGAGATGTATAAAAAATATGATATTGAAAATGATTTAGTCGATGAAAATGACTGATAAACGAATTGACATATACCCAAGTATATGGCGAGTGATTGGTTTTACGCTGATCAGCTTGTTGTTTGTTGTTGGTGGGTTCTTTATGACAAACAATCCTCGTTATGGTATAGATAAATTTATCGGTTATATGGGAATGATATTCTTCTCTTTCGGGGTGATTGTCGGGATAGGTTGGCTGATATTGATCGCGATGCGCAAACCGCTTGCAAGGATATTTGATGACCGTCTCGAATATCTGATCCCGGCAAGGATGAAATATGAGATTATTCCTTTTCTGCACGTTGAGAGGTTTGTCATAACAAAAACAGGAGGTGCAAACATCATTAGGGCGGATTACTTGACCGGAGGTAGTAAAAACACCGGAATTGTGAATACTCTTGTATCAGTCGGTAAAGTGTGCGACATACTGAATGATAAACTTGAACGGTATTGGGAACAGCCCATGTTGTCACAGAAATTAGACCAAGCATCGGTGGCACAATATCTTAAAGTAATGGGAATCGAATCATGGCGATTTGGATTTGATACAACCTGCAAACCCGACTGTGTGGTGGTAATGAGAGATGGCGACACTTATAAACTTGTTTATATCGATGACAGAGGTGCGGTAAAAACATTGAGCAATCATCTTACTGAAAACGATGCGTGCCATGCTTTACTTGAAAACTTTATTGAGGAAAAAGCCTTCAAATCCAAATATGGTGTTAAATAATGGAATCTTTAATAGAATTGTACTTGACACCAGCATTGAATAATCTTTTGCAGATCCACAAGTCTTGTCAAAAATTTTAGCTAATTTTGTTCTTGATATAAACCTGATCTCAAGAAATTAGTTTAAATAACTTTCGAAGCTATGGCGCAACTTAACGACTTTATGATGAGGATTGATTTGTCGATGCTGAATGATTATATAGAGGCTAATGGCAAAAGTGTTGTCTATGCCAAGGGCGAGAGAATTGTTCAGCAGGGGCAGTTGTGCCGTTATGTGGGTGTAGTAAAAACGGGCTATTTCAAGTATCTGGCTCTCAATTCAAAGGGACAAGAAGTCGTAACCGGCTTCTCGTTCGAAGGAGAGGTCGTAACCGACTATGTGCGCGGATTTCTGTTTGACCAACCTTCGCTAACCTCTATTGTCGCGGGATGCGATGCCGAGATTCTGAGGGTATCTGTAGAGGAAGTACGCCGAGTTATCGTAGATCGTAACCCCGGCTTTGTTGCCGAGGTTTCTTCCAATCTGTTGCAGGAAGCTTATTGCCGTTATCTGAATATGCTTGTAAAGACACCGGCAGAAAGGTTCCATGAACTTGTCTCCTGCTATCCCGGCGTCATACACAATCTGCCTATTCAGGAGATTGCCTCCTATTTAGGCATTTCCCGCCGTCAGTTGCACCGCATCCGTGAGGCCGAAAGTGCCGCCGACACCTCCGAAAGAGATGATATTTAATAAGTAGGATGCTCAGTCTCATGTTTCATGTTCAAATCAGAATACTAAATTCCGATTTATCGGGCTGCGCCAGATAAGGTTAAAGGTTATAGGGAATAGGTTAAAGGTGAATTGGCGCGTCTCAACAATCATATTAAAGATTTACAGCATCGCGGATCCCTCTCACCTTGCGGTGTTTCAGGTTGGACGCGGACAGGGCGGATGGCGCACGGATTCTTTGATATCCTTGAAATCATACTCAAAAGCCTATCGCGGAGTCATATGCCTTGCGGCATATGACTGGAGTCGCGGATTGTAGCAGATGGTTGCGGATAATATCGCCGCAGTAGGAGACATATCCCGGATTAATACAATTGGGGATGGATCCGTAGCCATATGCTTCAATCCGTGACTCTCCGTCGGCAGCTAATGGCTGCCGAATCCGCTGTGACTCAAATTCCGGATCTGGCTCAACTTGAAAAAATAAATCCGCGTTCCATCCGCCATATCAGCGTCTTCTCCCGATATGCCGTAGGCATGAAGGAGATCCGCGATGCTACATATCAATAATTTTGATTCCGATTTATCGGGCGCAGCCCGATAAGCTTAAAGGTTATAGGGAATAGGTTAAAGGTGAATTGGCACGCCTCAACAAACCGAGTCAACTAAATATTTATACGCCAAGGCGCGAAGGGTGAAGCTTGATTCAAATTGTTGTATCAAAGGATTTTAAACCATTGTATCATAAAGTTTCTACCGCATAGAGGGGGAGATTTGTCAACCAAGATTCCTGCCGGTAGTTTGACATAGATACCCGATATGCTGTCTCTGATTCGTTGTCGGCTACAAATTGGCGGAGACTCCTTGCCTTAAGATTTTCCTCTGCCTTTACTTCAATAGGAATGGCTTGTCCGGATTTCTGAATAAGGAAATCAATCTCAAGCTGAGAGTTCTTCTTAGCAAAATAATATGGATCATGACTCAAAAGGAGTTCCTGAAGTACATATTGCTCAGTCAGCGCCCCCTTGAACTCCGTAAAGATTCGGTTTCCTTCTACTATTATAGATGAATCTAACCCGCTCATCGCTGCCAACAGCCCTACGTCAAGTGCAATCCAAACCCTAATCACATTTTAAGGACATAAAATGTGTGGTCTCTCACATTTTAAAGACATAAAGTGTGTGCTCTCTCACATTTTAAGGACATAAAATGTGATTATTTACACATTTTAAGGACATATAGATGCGTTATCCTATCGAATAGGCGGCTACAAATAAAAAGCGGATGACTTGATTCAGAGCCATCCGCTTTATATTTATGAATTATGTGAGACTGATTTCAGAAGAATTTAGTAACGGAATTGTCGTAGTTGAAAACAGCGGGCTTACCCGAAATATTTGTCAGAGAATATTTCATATTGCCATCGGCTGAGGTGAATATCACAGCCTTTCCATCTCCTTTTCCGGAGAATGACTTCGTACCGGATTTTAACGTCCAGTCATTGCCTGTGTTAGAGATAGTAACGGTCTCAGTAGGGTTGTTTGCAACCTTGTACGTACCGGCTGCCGGTGCTTTCACAACAGAATTATCTGCAACAACATTCTGCATCACCATGCCTCTGAGTCCGGCAGAATACTCCACGACATACCAGCCGGCTTTCTGATCCTTTACGGGAAAAGCCATCCCCGTAACCAAGATCACTGGTTGGTCATTCTGGTTAACCGCGGCATACTCATCTTTTGCAACTGCCGACTCAAACACTTTTGTGTCTTTACCAATGACAATATTGGTTTCAGCATACACACAAACAGAGGTAAACACCGAAAATAATATTGATACTAAAATCTTCTTCATAATTCTTATTTTAGATGCAGCAATTCGAGAATCTTATCTACAGCCTGGCTAAGACCTTCCATATCTTTACCACCAGCCTGAGCAAAGAAGGGTTGTCCGCCGCCGCCACCTTTAATCAGTTTTGCAGCCTCACGAACTATCTGTCCGGCATTCAAGCCATCCTTGACAAGATCATCAGAAAGTGCAACTGTAAGCAATGGTTTGTTATCACTGACAGTTGCCGCAACAAATGCGGTATGCTCAGGACACTCTCTTCTAACTGTGAACGCTACATTCTTAACGACATCAGGCATACGAATTCCAGCGAGTGAAACGAGTTTAATGCCATTTATATCTTTAGCCGAAGCTATCACTTCTTTGCTGAGGTTAGCAATTCGTTCAGCAATGTAATCTTCAACTTGATGTTTCAAATCTGCATTCTCCGATATTGCTTTCTTGACAGCTGTCTTTATATCTGACGAGCCACCAAGAAGAGTCCCAACTTCTTTGATTACATCCTGCAAATTGTCAATCACATTCTCAACACCAGCTCCGCTCACAGCCTCAATACGCCTGATTCCAGCTGCAATCGAGCTTTCAGTCAAAATGCGCACCATACCTATATTACCTGTATTAGCAACGTGCGTTCCTCCGCAAAGTTCAACCGAGCTACCATATTTAACCACTCGGACTTTGTCACCATATTTCTCCCCAAACAATGCCATCGCACCCATTTCGCGAGCTTCAGCAATAGGAAGTTCTCGGCATTCTTCAAGAGGCATAGCCTTGCGTATACGTGCATTCACAAGATGCTCAACTTTGCGCAGCTCCTCAGGTGTCACTTTCTGGAAGTGTGAAAAGTCGAAACGGAGAATCTCAGGTGAAACGAAAGAGCCCTTCTGTTCGACATGCGTACCGAGCACCTCACGCAATGCCTCATGGAGAAGGTGAGTTGCAGAATGGTTGGCAGAAGTTGCAGCCCGAGCTTCAGTATCAATCTTTGCGACAAGTTCCGCAGAAGGATCTTCCGGCAATTCATATGAGAGATGCACACCGACGTTGTTCTCCTTCTTAGTGTCGAAGATTTTCACAGTCTTGCCATTCGGAGAAACAAGAACACCCTTGTCACCGACCTGACCACCCATTTCCGCATAGAAAGGAGTCTTGGATAGCATTATCTGATAATACTCCTTGCCTTTCTGTTTAACCTTACGATAGCGAAGAATACGGGTTGGAGTCTCAGTGAGATCATATCCAACAAACTCCTCTTCACCGGGAGATACCTCAACCCAGTCTGTAGCTTCAACAGCAGCCGCATTGCGTGCACGATCTTTCTGTTTCTTCATTTCGTTGTTGAAACCTTCACGATCGAGATCCATGTTTTGCTCGCGAAGTATCAACTCTGTCAAATCAAGAGGGAATCCATATGTATCATAGAGCACAAATGCATCTTCTCCTGAGAGACGGTTGCTTCCGGCATCTTTAGCTTTCTTTACAAACGAATCAAGCAGACGAATCCCGTTGTCAAGAGTGCGAAGGAATGAATCTTCCTCTTCTTTGATAACTTTCTTTATAAGTTCTTTCTGAGCCGGAAGTTCGGGATAGGCTTCGCCCATCTGATCAACCAATGTATCTACCAATTTATATAAGAAAGCCTCTTTTTGATCAAGGAATGT
The DNA here is from genome assembly GCA_902495075.1 of uncultured Porphyromonadaceae bacterium. GTDB lineage: Bacteria > Bacteroidota > Bacteroidia > Bacteroidales > Muribaculaceae > Lepagella. Next base: position 267,600 of record CABUVO010000001.1, on the reverse strand, counting down.
ATATACATAACGGACGGCCCTACGAAGGATACGGCGTATCACATATCCTGCCTTGGCATTTGAGGGAAGCTGAGAATCGGCAATAGAGAAAGCGATTGTGCGGACATGGTCAGCCGCTACGCGCATCGCTACATCCACTTTAGCTTCAACTCCATATTTCTTACCAGAAAGCTCGGAAATCTTGTTGATAAGAGGAGTGAACACGTCTGTGTCATAGTTAGACTTCTTGCCTTGGAGAGCCATGCACAAACGTTCGAAGCCCATACCTGTATCGATAACCTTCGCAGGCAGAGGTTCAAGATGCCCGTCAGCCTTACGGTTATATTGCATGAACACGAGGTTCCAGATCTCTATTACAAGAGGATTATCCTTATTTACAAGAGTTGCTCCGTCAACAGCAGCACGTTCTTCGTCACTTCTCAGGTCAATGTGAATCTCTGAACACGGACCACATGGACCGGTTTCACCCATTTCCCAGAAGTTGTCATGGCGATTACCATTTATAATATGAGAAGAGGGTAGATGTTGCTCCCAATAACCCGCAGCCTCATTGTCTCTTTCGAGACCTTCGGGAGCATAGCCCTCGAAGACAGTGGCATAAAGACGGTTGGGGTCGAGTTTTACAACTTCCGTAAGATATTCCCAAGCCCAGTTGATCGCCTCCTTTTTGAAATAATCTCCGAAACTCCAGTTTCCGAGCATTTCAAACATTGTATGATGATATGTATCGTGACCAACCTCTTCAAGGTCATTATGTTTGCCAGATACACGAAGACATTTCTGCGAGTCTGTCACACGTTTCGCCTCTGCCGGACGATTACCAAGAATAATATCTTTAAACTGATTCATACCGGCGTTGGTAAACATCAACGTAGGGTCATCCTTGATTACCATAGGGGCTGAAGGAACTATCTTATGTCCCTTCTCCTCGAAAAATTTCTTAAAAGATTCTCTGATTTCCTTAGATGTCAGCATCGTATTATATTTTTTTGCAATTGCAAAATTAACTATAATTTACTATTTTTGCAATTCAAAATAATCATGAAGCGACCAATTTATTACATATACAACCCCGAAACCGATAATTTTGAGCGTGTATTCCCATCGTTCAAGAGCAAACTATTAGGTTTTCTGCGACTCGCAGGATTATCATTGCTTATCGGAATTGGTATTTACACTATAATATTTTACGCTCTCGACGCACCAACAGAAAAGAATCTTCGTAAAGAGAATGCCACTCTTAAAAGTCAATACAATATTCTTAACCGACGACTTGACAATTCGCTTAAAATCATGGCAAACATACAAAACCGAGATGATAATTTCTATCGCGTCATGATGCAGATGGATCCTGTTGGATACGGACAAAGAATGGCTGGACTCGATAATGAAAAACGCTATCACGAACTCCAGAATATTCCGGATGCCGGTCTCGTGAAGTTGCTTACCCAGCGACTTGATCTGTTTGAACGACAACTATACGCCCAATCTCTATCTTTTGATCAACTTCGCGCCACGGCATCGAAGCAGAAAGATAAATTAGCTCACATTCCTTCTGTCATTCCTATAAACATTAAAGATTTTACAATGTCTTCGGGATATGGAGTCAGAAGAGATCCTATATATGGAAGTTCTAAATTTCATGCAGGTCTTGATTTTGCGGCGAAAACCGGAACACCAGTGTTCGCAACTGCCGACGGAAAAGTTACGGAAGCCGGGCGCCAAAGCGGATATGGCAATTGTATAGATATCTCTCATGGATATAATTACCTAACGCGCTATGCGCATTTGAGCGAAATTCTCGTAAAACCCGGACAGGAAGTGAAAAGGGGAGAGATGATAGGGAAGGTCGGCTCAACAGGTAAATCTACCGGACCCCATCTTCACTATGAGGTTAGATTTAAAGATGAGCCTCAGAATCCGGTTAACTATTACTTCATGGATCTGACACCTGAAGAATACGCGGAAATGGTTCAGCTGGCAGAAAATGCCGGTCATGTGATGGATTAAAATTGGGAAAAGCCGTTTAAGAGCATTACTTATGGAAGAGCTGGATAAAAAGTATTATAAGATCAAGGATGTTTCGGAATTGTTAGGTGTCTCCGCATCAACATTGCGCTATTGGGAACAAGAGTTTCCGGAATGCAAACCGCGAAGAAGCGCCACAAATATCAGGTATTATAAAGTCCAAGAGATTGAAACGCTAAAAATTATCCACTATCTTCTAAAAATCAAAGGGCTGAAGATCGATGCTGCAAAAGAACAATTGCGTGCAAACCGCACCAATGTATCCAACCGCGTCAAGATAATAGATACCCTTCTCGATACCCGCAACAAACTGGAAAGTATGCTAAATGCCCTCAACAAACGCAAGATGTGAATATGTAAGGGCATTAAACAGATTCAATAAGAAAAAGCAGGCGGATTGAAATTTCAATCCGCCTGCTTTTTCTTATTGAATCACCATATCTATACGAAGAATAGGATTACAAGCTGGGCTGCGATCACGCGCATAAACATGGTGAGTGGGTAGACAGTTGAATAAGCTACTGCCGGAGCATCATTACCGGCACATTTATTGGCATAGGCAAGAGCCGGAGGATCAGTATAACCACCGCTCATCATACCGATAATGTAGAAATAATTCAGTTTATATTTTGCCCGAGCAATAATACCGATAACAATCAATGGAATCACAGTTATTATGAAACCATAGAGCACCCACATGGCTCCCTGCGCGTTGAAGACAGTTTCGAAAAAGTCTTTTCCTGCCGCTATACCGACAGAGGCAAGGAAGAGACAGATTCCCATTTCGCGCAGCAACAGGTTGGCTGAGGAGTTCGTGTAAGTTACGAGATGGAATTTATGACCATATGCACCAATAAGAATTGCCACTACCAAGGGACCACCCGCAAGACCCAGTTTCATTGGCACTGACATTCCGGGGAACTGCAAAGGTATGCTTCCGACAAGAATTCCAAGGAATATACCGATAAACATCGTAATCAGGTTCGGCTCGTTCAATCTCTTCATAGAGTTGCCAAGTCTGTTGGCAAGGTTGTTGATGTCGTCAAGTTTCCCGACTACTGTAAGACGGTCGCCCATCTGCAAACGGAGGTTAGGACCGGCAACCAGATCAACTCCGGCACGGTTAACACGTGTGACATTAAGATTATATGCAGAGTGAAGACGCATGGATCCGAGCTTGGTACCGTTATACTCAGTCTTGGTGACAAGAATACGACGGGAAACAACCGGACCTTTTTCACGTTCCCACTTCTTTTCCACTACAGGTCCTATAAAACGGGTGAAAAGTTCCTCATCTTTCTGAGAACATACCACCAGACATATGTCACCGCAATTTATCTCATCTTCAGATTTGGGGATAATTACAGTGCCATCAGGTTTTTCGATACGTGAAATCACATAATCACAGGAAATAAGCGTATGGAGCTTCTTCATCGACAGACCATTTATCATCTCATTGGTCACTTTCAGCGATATGAAATGAGCCGCGATCATTGAGTTTTTCTCATCGTTGTCTATTTCCTGTATCTCCTTGTTTGTATCAATTTTGAAAACTTTGCGAATTAAGATCATTGTGATGATTATACCCACAACTCCGAGAGGATAAGCAGCCGCATAACCCATCGACATCTGCTGGCTGACATCATATCCATCAGCATTTACCTGAAGATATGTCTGCTGTGCCGCACCAAGACCAGGCGTATTTGTTACCGCACCACTCATGATTCCGACAAGTTGGGAAATTGAGGTGCTTCCTTCGGAACCGCCCTGTATGAAATAAATTGCAATCATTATGACCACGTTGAGGCAAATGCCGGTGACTGCAAGCGCATTCATTTTCACACCTCCGTCTTTGAAAGATGAGAAGAAACCGGGACCAACCTGCATACCAATCGAGAAAATGAACAGGATCAAACCAAATTCACGAAGGAAATGCAATACATTGTTATCTGCCTGATAACCGAAATGTCCCATGATAATTCCCACAAACAGAACGAAAGTAACACCAAGGGAAATACCAAAGATTTTAATTTTGCCAAGATATATTCCGGCAAAAATCACAAAAGAATAGAGCAGGATAGTGCTCGCGAGAGAATCGTTAAAGGGTCTTACAAGATCTATAAGCCAATCCATAACTTAAGTAAATATGAAATACCTGAGAAACCTCATTCTTCCACTGATTTACAGCTGTTGGAATGAGACTGCAAAATTAACGAATTTTTTCCATAATTCGACTATATCCAAACTAAAATAATAAAAATTGTTAACAAGACCTTTGTTTCTGCTGTAGTTGCAAGCAACAGCAGCTACGACAAGAGGTATCCAAGGTATCCATCAAATAAAAAAGTCTGCGATGACAAAGAATCATCGCAGACTTTTTATTTATAAATTCATCTGATCTTTAGGGGAAGGAGTAGCCTTCTGTGCGGAAATTGCGATTCTTTGGTTTCCCGTAGCAAGTAATGTTTGTTATCTGCGAGCGGGAGCCAGTGAACGATTCCGAAGCATAGCATGTAATGTCACCTGTGCCGTTAGCATTGGCATCTACATTTTTTGCTATCAAGTTCTTGGCATAAATATCACCTGTGCCTGATACGGAATAGCTTGCGGTCTCAGCAGTTCCGGTCAGATTCATATCACCTGTTCCGGAAATGGATGCAGACAGATTGGCAATTCCGTCAAGCTTAGCATTTATATCACCCGTGCCTGAAATGCTGAAAAGAGCATTAGTGACTTTTCCGCCTATTGCCATATCTCCGGTGCCGGAAATGCTCACTTTCAAATAATCACCTGAAAAAATGGGAAGCGAGAAATCGCTTGTTCCTGAAACAGAAAGTGACAATGATTTAGATCTAATTGATCCTTGAAACTTAATATCGCCCGTTCCTGATGATTTCACACTTTTAATGTCTTTCATCGTAACATACACAACCAAATCACAATTGCTGACGTTCACTCCCTTATCTCCGTCACTGAGATTAATTACGAGTGTGCCACCCTGATTTTTCAGTTTGCAATAAGGTATGAGATTGTCGGAACCTTTCACTGTTACTTTGTTGTGTTTACCCTGAGTAATAACAACATCTTGAACACTGTTAAGATTTATAGAAGAAAAAGTTCCCATATCATAAGACTTGGACACAATCTTCCCTGAGGGAATAATTCTATTCCCAGAGTTGAAAATCTTTGTTTTACCATTGGCATCAACCGAAATGCAACCAGTGGCACAAATCAGCGACAGCGTTGCGAGAGCAACAATGAATGAGCGTTTAAAAAGTTTCATATATTTAAGTTTTATTACCAGATAATCACGCGCTCAGCTTCCGGACGGAACATCGGATCTCCTTCTGTGATTCCAAACGCCTCAAAGAATGGAGCGATGTTGCGCAGAGAAACGTTCACACGGTTGATACCCAGAGAGTGGGGATCACCTGTTGTCAGCGAACGAATTTCTTCCGGACGGATATTGTTTGCCCAGAGGTTTGCATAATTCATATAAAAAACCTGCATGGGATCAAAACCATCTATCTTTGCATCTGCGGATGTCACATCAACACCTTTCTTCTTCTGAGAGTCAAGGAATGCAGTGCGTGCGATACGAAGACCGCCCTGGTCAGCGATATTCTCACCAAGAGTATAAGCACCATTTGCATTAAGTCCAGGCAGAACCTCTACAGCATCAAACTGCTTTACAAGACCTTGGGTAAGACCAGCAAATGCCTTAGCATCTTCGGGAGTCCACCAGTTCACCATATTGCCGTTTGCGTCGAAATTACATCCCTGGTCATCAAAACCATGAGTAAGCTCATGACCGATAACCACACCTATACCTCCATAATTCTCTGCATCGCTTGATGCGGCATCAAAGAAAGGAGCCTGAAGGATACCGGCAGGGAATACGATTTCATTATTGAGCGGATTGTAATACGCATTGATTGTCTGAGGAGTCATGCCCCATTCAGTGCGGTCAACAGGCTTGCCCCATTTCTCAAGATAACGTTCCTGTGCCCACATGTTGGCGTTGTGTATATTCTCCCAGTAGGAGAGAGCCGGATCAACATTAAGTTTTGAATAATCCTTCCATTTATCGGGATAACCGATCTTCACAGTGATGGCGTTAAGTTTCTTTAGAGCCTGCACCTTCGTGTCATCACTCATCCAGGGAAGATGAAGAATATGTTTCCCTAAAGCGTTACGCAAGTTCTCAACGAGACCCTCCATATATACTTTGGAACTTTCCGGAAAATACTGCTCTACATAGAGTTTGCCGATTCCTTCGCCCATGATTCCTTCGGTTGTGCCGAGGGCTTTTTTCCAGCGAGGATGCTGTTTCTGAACCCCACTGAACACTTTCTGAAATTCAAAAGAGGCATCTGCGAAGTCATCGCTAAGATAAGGTGATGCTGAACTTACATATTCCCAAAGATAAAGATCTTTTTTCTCTCGATCACTGAGCGACTGCATGAGTTTATTTCCCTGAAGTACGGTATTGGGATTAGTAACAATCAGCGTTTCAGGAGTCTGAATACCCATTGTCTCTACAAAGAATCTATCCCAGGGGAATGCTGGATACTGCTCTTTGAGTTGCGCCAATGTGCGCGGATTATACATTGCCGGGATGTTGCGGCTTTGTTCTCGTGTCCATGTCGAGTCAGCAATGAGCTTCTCAATCTTAAGCACATTCTTTGCAATTCGCTTGGAATCCTTCTTGGAATAGCCTGCAAGCTGCATATCTTTCTCTATGAGCTTTTCATATGCGGCACGAACCTCTTTGTTTCTTTTGTCATTAAGAAGATAGTAGTCACGGTCTCCCATGCCGAGATTCGGACCGGTCACATACATTGCATAAACACGGCTGTTTGTAAGATCTTCCATCGGTCCTGCTCCAACAAGAGGAGAACCATAGTTCTTATGCATCCAAAGGAAGAGGTCTTCCATTCCGGATGCTGGTGTATTCTCTATCTTTGCAAGATCAGCCTTGATTGGCTCTGCGCCAAGTTTGTTCCTACGCACAGAATCCATGCCAGCCTCATAAAGAGTAGCGATCTTAAAGGCATCAGTGCCGGGCGCAGGTTTGGTAGCAGCAAGACCCGTCACAATTCTACGAACACGATTGTTGCTCGAATCGTTAAGGATATTGAACTGTCCATAACGTGAATATTCAGCAGAAAGAGGATGATTCTCTGTCCATGTTTTGTTCACGTGGTTGTAAAAGTCTTTCTTTGGAGATATAGATTTATCTATACCTTTTGCGTCAAGACTTTTAAGATGCTCCTGGGCGGTCGCTCCGGTTAGAGCGACTCCCAGAAGTGCGCATGTTAAAATTGTTTTCAGTTTCATACTTATCTCTGTATTAATAATACTTCCAATATTTATTTTTGTGACAAAAATTTCAGATTTTTTATTATACCTTCTGCCTTCCTCTCTGTTTCAAGCCATTCAGCATCCGGATCAGAGGAGACGGTTATGCCACCCCCTGCAAACATGCACCATCGTTCCTGCCCAAAGAATATGGAACGCAGGTTTACATAAAACGTAAATTCATCTTCAGATGCCATAGGTCCACAAAAGCCTCCGTAATATCCACGCTCAAAATTTTCAAGTCGTAAAATACGGTTCATTGACTCAATCTTGGGAAACCCACATAATGCAGGAGTAGGAGAGAAGTCTCTTAGAAACTCATTTAAATCAACAGAAGTGTTGGTTTCTCCTTTTATCTCTGTCAGAATATGCTCAACAATTCCGGCAGCACGGGAAGATCTGGGAGAACAGACTGCGTTGATCCCTCGCCTTATAAAGCAATCACAGATATATTTCTCTACTATTTCATGCTCTTTTACATTCTTTGCGTCCCAGTCTCCGTCACTTCCCGCGGGTCGCGTGCCGGCAAGAGCATATGTATAGAGAATGTTCTCTTCATTTTTTAGCAAAATTTCCGGTGAAGCTCCAAGCCATGCTCCGGACCGAGGTGTATAGAAAAGAAAGACAAAAGAATTTGGGAAAGTGGAACAAAGGTTCTCAAAAGAAGTCTCGGCATCAATCGGGGAATTGGAACATATCACCTTTGCCGCTATCGTTTTTGACGAATGATCACCTTGCAATTCCGAAACGATAGTTTCTACTTCATGAGAATGTTCTTCTTTGGTTGTAGATGCAGATGGAAAATCAAAGAGATGATCTGAAAAATTATCACCTTTCAATAAATTATTAAAAACAGACCACTCTGCCTTGGTTAAACCTTGAATCGTGACAGGATCATGCGAATAAAGATCGAAGGGTGCTATTACAAATCCCGGTAATAAACCATCCTTCATTTCCCCTTGAAACATGAACATCCTTGGATCTTGAGGAAATCGATATGCACAAAAACTATCAAACATTGCTAATCTATTGCTTCCGCTTCAAAATCATATATCTGATATCCAGTGATACGAGCTTTCAGGAATTCTCCGGGTTGTGCATTGCTCCCCTTGACATAATAATTCATGTCAACTTCCGGGCTGTCCCATTGAGAACGACATATTCTTGTCTCTCCTTCAATCTCATCAACAAGAAGCAATACTTCCTTTCCCAGCATTGCTGCGTTCTTTTCTTCGTATATATCCGTCTGAATCTCCATTAATAAATCAAGCCGCCTCTGTTTCTCTTCATCAGGAATGTTGTCATCAAGATTCTTGGCAGCCCACGTATCGTCTTCTTCGGAGTAGGCAAAAGCACCCATTCGGTCAAATTTTTGTGTACGCACAAAATCCAACAATTCCTCAAATTCCGTTTCCCCTTCTCCCGGAAAACCAACCATCAAGGTGGTTCTGATTTTTATCTCAGGCACTTTTCTGCGCATCTCGGCAATAAGATCTTCAGTTTGTTGCCGGGTGATGTGACGACGCATATTTGTCAGAACCTTGTCCGAAGCATGTTGCAATGCGATATCAATATACTTGCATACATTGTCATGTTTAGCCATCACCTCAAGGATATCAAACGGGAAATCAGAAGGATATGCATAATGCAGCCTTATCCATTCAACTCCATCGATCTCTGCCATTCTATCAATAAGTTCCGCAAGTTTATGAGAACCATAGAGATCAATCCCATAAGAAGAAAGATCCTGGGCTATTACATTAAATTCCTTTACACCTCGCGACACCAATGATTTCGTTTCCTCAAGAATCTCTTCAATTGGTCGAGATATATGGCGACCTGTAATTATAGGGATAGCGCAAAACGCACAAAACCTGTTACACCCCTCCGAAATTTTCAGATAAGCGGAATGTGGGGGAGTGGTTATTTCACGTTCCCACGACTTAGGTTTAGGTAATTTTGTTAAATCCGGCAAAGTTTCAATAAAGCCATCCCAATCAAACTTACCAAGAATTATATCAATTTCAGGCAATTCCTTAATCAGATCATCGCGATACCTCTGTGTCAGACATCCCATTGCAACAATCTTCCCGATTTCTCCATCCTCCTTTAATCTGGCAAGGTCCAGAAGCATTTCAATGGATTCTTCCTTTGCATCAGCAATAAATCCACATGTATTCACCACTACATATTCACCACATGGTGATTCTGCATTATGAAAAGCTTCATATCCCTTAGTCTTCAAACGACGGATGATGCGTTCTGAATCAATCAGATTCTTCGAACACCCCATCGTTATTATATCGACACGATTTTTAATCATCGATCAAATCACTTAAGGAATTTATTTTTATATTGCTTCGCCGAAAAGAGTCTTTACAAATTCCTTGGCATGGAAAATCTGAATATCCTCTTTACCTTCACCGAGTCCGATGTATTTCACAGGGATTTTGAACTGATCACTGATACCGATTACCACGCCTCCCTTTGATGTGCCATCGAGTTTTGTTATGGCAAGATTGTTGACTTCCGTAGCAGCCACAAACTGACGCGCCTGCTCAAAAGCATTTTGCCCTGTTGAGCCATCAAGCACGAGAAGAATCTCTTGTGGAGCATCCGGGACCACACGCTTCATAACATTCTTGATTTTTGTCAACTCATTCATCAGACCGACTTTATTATGAAGCCTTCCGGCGGTGTCAATGATCACGACATCTGCACCCTGAGCCTTAGCTGACGAAAGGGTGTCAAAAGCAACAGCAGCGGGATCGCTACCCATCTTCTGTTTAATAACCGGGACACCTATTCTTTCACCCCATATATCCAATTGCTCGATAGCGGCGGCGCGGAATGTATCAGCAGCTCCCAAAACAACTTTATTCCCTGCTGCCTTATATTGGTAAGCAAGTTTTCCTATAGTAGTAGTCTTCCCGACTCCATTCACACCCACAACCATAATTACATAAGGCATATCCGATGCCGGCACATGGAAATCCTCAATTTCTTTGCCATTCTCCGGTTTTTCCAGCATGTCTGAAATTTCATCACAGAGAAGAGCCCGAAGCTCACTGCTTCCAACATATTTATCTCTTGCAACTCTATCCTGAATTCTTTCTATGATTTTCAAAGTGGTATCAACACCCACATCGCTTGTTATAAAAGCCTCCTCGAGGGCATCAAGGACATCATCGTCAACTTTGCTCTTACCTGCTACTGCACGCGTTATCTTGTTCCACACACCCTCTTTGGTTTTCTGAAGACCTTGATCAAGGGTTTCTTTCTCTTTCTTAGAAAATAGTTTGTTGAAAAATCCCATAATTCACTATAATATCGTGCGAATTTACAAAAAAAAGCTGAAATCAGCAATATTTAATTCTGAAAGTGTTAAATTTTGTTATAACTGATTATTAGCTAAAATAGAAAAGAGGTTCATCTGCAATGCAAACAAACCTCTTTTATGAATTTTTATAATAACTAATTTTATCCCATCGGTGATGGAGCATAGCCATCCTCCAAGGCGACATAATGCTGATACGGATGGTCACAGCCCGGACATTTTGCTGGCGGTTCTGTACCAACTACAGTATAGCCGCACACGAGACATTTCCAGGTTACCGGCTTTTCTCGTTTCCACATCGTGCCACTTTCAAGAAGGGCAAGCATATGCTGGAACCTGTCATGATGAATTTTCTCGGCGCTTGCAATAGCCTCAAAATGAGAAGCTATATCATCAAAGCCTTCCTCTTTTGCGGTCTTTGCAGCTGCATAATAGAATTCATACCCATCAACACTTTCCTCCTTTATGGAAGTTCTCAGATTAGCCGCCGTATCTCCAAGGAAACCGGCATCCACACCCGGATTGCCAACTATTTCAGTATTCTCAAGCATCTTCAAGAACACCTTGGCATGATGCAATTCATTGTCGGCTGTTTCACGGAAAATCACGCCAACCGGGAAATATAATTCTTTATCAGCAATGCCAGCATAAAATGTATAGCGGGCGAATGCCTGAGTCTCGGCAAGATAGGAATTAACTACATTCTGTTCTGTCTTCGTTCCCTTGATACTTTTTTGTGTGCTCATAGTATTTAGAGTTAAAAATGAAATCTACATAATTAACATATAAGCACATTAAAAGTTCAATCGCGTCTCCAGTTCACCAGTTCGCCTGACATCAGAGATTTAGAAACATCAATGATACGTTGATTCGAAGAACCGCGGAACAACAAGTCTGTATCTCTCAGAGATTTTACAAAAGAAGAGTCAACTATTACATCTATATGCTCCAATATTTTGGAGAGATTGGAATCCTTGACAATTTGTTCCCATGTAAAACCTGTGTATAGCCATACATTCTTGCCTAATGCATGTACGCGATCTGCCAGCTCTACCATGAAATCTACATGGTAGAGGGGATCACCGCCTGTAAATGTTACGTCAAAATCCTCTTCCTCCACAATCTCCATCAGCTCATCGACAGACATGGGTCTGCCTGCGCTGAAATCCCAAGACTGCGGATTGTGGCAACCATCACATTCATGACAGCAACCCGCGAAATATATTGAAGTGCGAAATCCGGGGCCATCCACTGTAGTGCCCCGGACTATATCGATCACGTTTACCTTATTCATGTACTACACGGTCATGCAATTCGGCAAGTTTGCCGGAATTCCATCGGTCAGTTGTGCCCACCAGATAACCGGTGATGCGTTGGATTGTCTCAAACTTTGTACCGCATTTCGGACAATGCGTTTCATCCTGTAATGCATTTTCATAGCCACAACGGGGACAGTGATTACGATTATGGTTTACCGAACCATATCCCATATTATATTTATCAAGAAGATCAACAATCTGCATAATCGATTCTTCATTATGCGTTGCATCTCCGTCAATTTCAACATAAAATATATGTCCTCCACCTGTCAACTCATGATAGGGAGCCTCTATTTTAGCTTTATGACGAGGGGAACAATGATAGTATACAGGCACATGATTGGAATTTGTATAATATTCTTTGTCAGTCACACCGGGTATGATTCCGAATGTCTTTCTGTCTTTCTTTGTGAACTTCCCTGACAAGCCTTCAGCCGGCGTTGCAAGCACAGAATAGTTATGGCCATAAGTTTCACAATATTCATTAACACGACTTCTCATATGCTTGACAATACGCAATCCCAATGCCTGAGCTTCTTCACTCTCGCCATGGTGCTTTCCGATAAGCGCGATAAGACATTCAGCCAAACCGATAAATCCAATTCCCAATGTGCCTTGGTTTATCACCGATTCGATCGTATCATTAGGGCCAAGAGCATTTGCTCCGTTCCATAAAGCACCCATCACGAGCGGGAACTGTTTAGCCAAAGCTGTTTTTTGGAAATTGAAACGTTCATTCAACTGCAATGCCGTTATATCAAGAACTTCATCAAGTTTCTCAAAGAATCTTTCAATGCGTTCTTCCTTATCCTGCACATTCATAAGTTCTATAGCTATGCGGACAATATTAACAGTTGAAAACGATATATTGCCTCTTCCTATTGAAGTCTTCTCTCCATATCGGTTTTCAAATACGCGTGTGCGACATCCCATTGTAGCCACCTCGTATTTGTATCTTTCAGGATCGTTGGGATTCCATTTTTCGTGGTGGTTGAATGTTGCGTCAAGATTTAAGAAATTAGGGAAGAAGCGTCGTGCCGTAACTTTGCAAGCGAGTTTATAGAGGTCATAGTTGGGATCTTCCGGCAAATAGCTCACACCTCTTTTCTTCTTCCAAATCTGAATAGGGAAAATAGCTGTAGCCCCATTTCCTACACCCTCGTAAGTAGAATTAAGCAACTCTCGTATCACGCAGCGACCTTCTGCTGAAGTGTCGGTTCCATAATTAATTGATGAAAATACGACCTGATTTCCACCGCGCGAATGAATTGTATTCATATTATGAATAAATGCCTCCATCGCTTGATGTACGCGTTCTACCGTTTTATTGATTGCATGCTGCCGCAGGCGATCGTCGCCATCAAGACCATCTAAATCCTTTTTTAGAAAGTCTTTAATTTCAGCATTGTATAGGTGTCTCAGGTCTTTGTTTGTGAATTGCTCAAGATTTTTGATTTCTTCAATGAAAGAGCTCCTTACAAATGGTGCTAAATAAAAATCAAAGGCTGGAATGGCCTGCCCTCCGTGCATCTCATTTTGAGCAGTTTCAAGTGATATGCATGCGATTATACTTGCTGTCTCAATGCGTTTTGCAGGGCGAGATTCACCATGACCTGCAACAAACCCCTTCTTTAATATCCTGTCAAGAGGATGCTGCACACAGGTCAAACTTTTAGTAGGATAGTAATCTTTATCGTGAATATGAAGATAGTTGTTTTTAACAGCGGTCTTTACATCAGGGCTTAATAGATAGTCATCCACAAACGGTTTTGTGGTCTCACTTGCAAACTTCATCATCATGCCGGCTGGAGAATCAGTATTCATATTGGCATTCTCGCGGGTGATGTCATTATTTTTCGCTTCTATAATTTCAAGGAACATGTCGCGAGTCTTGGCGCGTCTGGCAATCGAACGCTGATCGCGATAGGCGATATATCTTTTGGCGACATCCTTTCTCGCTGATTTCATCAGCTCGATTTCCACTTTATCCTGAATTTCCTCAACGGTCATCCTTTCCTTGCCACCCATCCCGATTCGGTCGGTGATTTTCTGCACTAAAGCCTCATCCTCGCCCATTTCAGTTGTGAGCATCGCCTTACGGATAGCAGCCTTGATTTTCTCTTCATTGTAGCCTACAACGCGACCATCTCTTTTTTCAACTATCTGTATCATATGTTATCTTCATTTTAGGTGATACAAAGGTATGATTATTATATGTAACGAGCAAATTATTTGATAAAATTTTGTTATTAAATTTTTATTTTGGAAAACTTTTATAACATTTACAAATTATAATAGATTGATAATCAATATACTAAAAATAATTTTGGAAAACTTTAGTAAAAGATGCATAAGTAATATTATAAAAAAATTCACCATAATGGTTTATATGTTGCACAACATATACTCTTTATGCCGAATATTTTGTAACTTTGTATATCGGTTTATAAAATGAATGAAATCATCAATTCTTATAATAAATTGTTATAGATTAAAACTAATGATATTTTAATATGTCGACAATCGATAAATCCAGTCTGAAAGAAGAGGCACTTAGGTATCACGAAGAGTGGACACCGGGTAAAATCGAAGTTATTCCAACAAAGCCATACGCCAACCAACACGACTTGTCGCTGGCATATTCACCAGGCGTTGCCTACCCATGCAAGGAAATCGAGGCTGACGATTCGCTTGCCTATAAATATACGGACAAGGGAAACATCGTAGCAGTCATATCCAATGGCACCGCAGTGCTTGGACTCGGAGACATCGGAGCGCTTGCCGGCAAGCCTGTCATGGAAGGGAAAGCCCTTTTGTTTAAAATTTTTGCCGGAATTGATTCATTCGATATTGAAGTGAATGAAAAGGATCCTGACAAGGTTGTAGAAATCGCCAAGGCAATCAGCCCCACATTTGGAGGAATAAACCTTGAAGACATAAAAGCGCCAGAATGTTTCAAAATCGAAAGCCGTCTCAAGCAGGAGTGCGACATTCCCGTTATGCATGACGACCAGCACGGCACAGCAATTATATCCGGAGCTGCTCTTATAAACGCGCTCGAAGTGCAGGGGAAACAGATTGACAAAATCCAGCTTGTAATCAACGGAGCCGGCGCCGCCGCCATAAGTTGCGCCAAATTATATCTTCAACTTGGAGTGCGCCGCGAAAATGTTGTCATGTGCGATTCCAAAGGGGTGATACGTAAAGACAGAACCGACATAAATGCTCAAAAAAGAGAATTTGCTACCGGCCGTGATATCCACACTCTTGCCGAGGCAATAATGGGTGCCGATGTTTTTCTCGGACTCAGCGTTGCTGATGCGTTGACGCCGGAGATGCTACTCACAATGGCTCCCAATCCTATTGTATTCGCACTTGCCAATCCCGAACCTGAGATTGCATATGAAGTTGCAAAAGCAACTCGCAGCGACATCATCATAGCCACAGGGCGTAGCGACTATCCCAACCAGGTAAATAACGTGCTTGGCTTCCCATATATATTCAGAGGTGCGTTAGACAGCAGGGCAACCGAAATAAACGAGCAAATGAAGCTTGAAGCATGCCGGGCAATAGCGGCACTTGCAAAAGAAGAAGTCCCGGAATCAGTAAAAGAAGCCTATGGCGGGGAAGATTTCAAATTTGGAAAGGATTACATCTTGCCTAAGCCATTCGACGAAAGGTTGCTCTTCCGGGTTGCGCCAGCCGTGGCAAAAGCTGCGATGGAAACGGGAGTTTCGCGTCATAAGATAACCGATTGGGAACTTTATGAAGAGGAACTGAAAAAACGCATGGCAACGGTGAGAAGGTAAGCAATTTTAGGGCATTCTCAATATAACTACAAAAAAACGGCATAAATTTTCCGATGAAAAGGGAATATTTATGCCGTTTCAGCGTAAATATTTCACAATATTTTTGTAACTTTGCATATAAATGCGCCAGCCAAGGCACAAACATGAAGACATTAAACTAATTTTCCATAAATCATGGCAAAAGAACTAAAGAATTTCACCAAACGATCAGATAATTATTCACAGTGGTATAACGAATTGGTTGTCAAAGCTGATTTGGCAGAACAATCTGCGGTAAGAGGCTGTATGGTAATTAAACCTTATGGCTATGCAATCTGGGAAAAAATGCAGCAGAATCTTGACAGGATGTTCAAAGAGACGGGAGTTCAAAATGCATACTTCCCGCTTCTTATACCGAAATCATTTCTCTGTCGCGAGGCTGAACATGTTGAGGGATTTGCCAAAGAATGTGCGGTTGTCACTCACTACCGTCTCAAGAACGACCCAAATGGAAACGGCGTTATCGTAGATCCTGCAGCCAAGCTTGAAGAGGAACTTATTGTACGACCCACTTCAGAAACAATTATATGGGGAACCTACAAAAACTGGATACACAGCTACCGAGATCTTCCTCTCCTCTGCAATCAGTGGGCAAATGTGATGCGTTGGGAAATGCGCACACGCATGTTCCTACGCACGGCAGAGTTTCTATGGCAGGAAGGTCACTGTGCACACGCCACGGCTGAGGAATCTGAAGCACGCACGGTGCAAATGATAAATCTTTATGCACAATTTGCAAGAGAATACATGGCAATGCCTGTTATCATAGGTGTTAAAACAGCTAACGAAAGATTCGCAGGTGCTCTCAACACCTACACTATAGAAGCGATGATGCAGGATGGAAAGGCTCTGCAAGCAGGCACCAGCCATAACCTGGGACAAAACTTTGCTAAAGCGTTTGACGTGACATTTATCAATAAAGATAATAAACCTGAATACGTATGGGCAAACTCCTGGGGCGTATCAACACGCCTCATGGGAGCACTCATCATGACTCATTCCGATGATAACGGACTTGTCTTGCCTCCGCATCTTGCTCCTATTCAGGTTGTAATCATTCCTATCTACAAAAGTGATGAGCAGCTTGCCGAAATCTCAGCAAAAGTAGCACCGATAGTCGACGAGCTCCGAGCTCTCGGAATCAGCGTTAAATATGACGACTCGGAGAACAAACGTCCCGGTTTCAAATTTGCCGACTATGAAGTAAAGGGAGTCCCGGTTCGTTTGGCGATTGGAGCACGAGACATAGAGAACGGCACAGTAGAGGTGATGCGTCGTGACACACTGGAGAAACATGTCGCTCCTCTTGACGGTGTTGCATCATACGTGAAAGATCTTCTTGAAGACATTCAGGCAAACATATTCCAGAAAGCTCTTGAGTATCGTGATTCAATGATACGCACTGTAGACACCTATGATGAGTTCAAAGAAGAAATAGAAAAGGGAGGTTTCATTCTCGCTCACTGGGACGGCACAACCGAGACAGAGGAGAAAGTAAAAGAAGAAACGAAAGCGACAATCCGTTGCATACCTCTTGACGGAGACAAAACCCCCGGTAAATGTATGGTAACCGGTAAGCCCTCTGCCCAGCGTGTGATTTTTGCAAGATCATATTAATAAGGCATTCGAATAATTCTATTAATATTAATACAATTAATATTAATAGCGAACTAACCTGACAAATCGTTCAAATGTCTCAAAACAGACTAAAAATGAACTTGAAAAATTTTATAGGATGTTCTCTGGCAACAATTAGTATTGCTGCCGGAGGATTATCTGCGTTTGCACTGACCATAGAAGATTATGTCGCCCCGGGGAAAAACGCACCTGCGGGAATTAAAGAGATGCGTCCCCTTGCAGATGGACTCACATATGCAGCCATAAGCGAAGACGGGCGGTCAATAAATATCTTTGAATACCGAACAGGTAAAAAGACAGGCACTCTTTTTAGTCTGGATCAAATCAAAGGAGACTTGAAGATTGATTCATTCGACGGATACAGCATCAGCGACAACGGTAAAAAGATACTCCTCTGGAATGATGTAAACAAGATTTATCGTCGGTCATTCACGGCTCAATATTATGTGTACGACACATTGAGATCTACTCTCAAAAGAGTATCGACCGACGGCGCACAAAGGGGAGCCGTAATGTCGCACGATGGCAGGATGGTTGCCTACACTCGCAACAACAATATATACATATCCAATCTTGATTACGACACAGACAAGCCAATCACCAAAGACGGAGAAATAAACAAAGTGATCAACGGCGTTCCGGATTGGAGCTACGAAGAGGAATTCGGCATTGTCAATACTATCAGATGGAATGGCGACGACACATCTTTGGCGTATATCCGTTTTGGTGAATCAGATGTGCCTACATATTCTTTCGATAACTATAAAAGTTTTTGTGACCCGGACCCACTGTCAGATCCTTATCCGGCGCAATATACTTATAAATATCCCCTTGCAGGATATCCAAACGTTAAAGTCAGCGTCAATGTATACAATATTGACAACAGAACAACAAAAACCATGGATATCCCCATAGAATCCTACGTTCCCTCAATGGAATATGACGGAACAGGGACACAGCTGATGGTTATGACACTCAACAGGGATCAGAATCATCTGTGTCTTTATAAAGTAAATCCCGGTTCAACAGTAGCCAAGCTTCTTTTAGAAGAGCGTAGCCAGGCATGGTTAAATCCGTCTTCATATCAAATGGTTTCGTATGGGAAAACCTCATTTGTCATTGGGAGCGAGCGTTCAGGATATTGTCACTTGTACGAGTACGATTACAATGGCAATCAGTTGCGACAGATTTCCAAGGGAAACTGGAATGTAACGCAGTTCTATGGAAAATCTGATAAAACAGGATCTTATTATGTGCAATCAACCATAAGAGGTGCAATCAATCGCAATATAGTCAGAATCGATGCAAAAGGGGCTACGATGGCTTTAAACAATATTGATGGATTTGAATCGGCTTCTTTCAGCGCAAACATGGATTACTATGTGAGAACATACAGTAATGCACTCACTCCAACGATCTATTCTATTTGCAATTCTAAAGGAGAAATCATAAAAGAGCTTGAAAATAATTCTGCATACGCAGAAAAATATGCATCCGCACCTAAGAAAGAATTTCTGAAAGTCAAAAATGCGGTAGGAGAGGAAATGGATGCTTATATCATAAAGCCAGTAAATTTTGATTCCAATCGCAAATATCCATTGGTAATGACTCAGTACAATGGTCCGGATTCTCAGGAAGTCGCCAACAAATGGAAAATGGAGGGAGTATATTACCTTGCATCTCTTGGATATGTTGTTGCCGCAGTCGATGGAAGAGGCACCGGATACAAAAATAGAGAATGGGCAAATTCTGTTTATCGCCATCTTGGAGAATATGAAACTGCGGATCAGATTGCCGGAACTAAATATTTTGCTTCGCTTCCGTATGTGGATTCTTCTAAGGTTGCATGCTTCGGCTGGAGCTACGGGGGGTATATGACATTGATGGAACTATCTGCCTCCGACTCCCCATTTAAAGCCGGAATTGCCATGGCTCCTGTCACCGACTGGAGATACTACGATTCCATATATACAGAAAGATATATGAGCACACCTCAACAGAATAATGATGGCTACAATAAATCATCAGCATTGACGTATACCCCCGGCATGAAGTCCCGGCTTCTCATTATGTCAGGCACCAGCGATGATAATGTGCATTTTTACAACACTCTGAAGTATACATCCAAACTAAACTATGAGGGAAAAGTGTTTGACATGATGGCTCTGACCGGATTTGAACACAGTCTTGGAATGTGCAACGCAAGAGTTATGCTGTTTAAAAAGATTGCTGATTTCCTTAATACAAATGTAATGAAATAAACAGCTAAAACATACGTTGGAATTAACATACAGATGATATGCAGGATTTAGGAAAAGTCAGTAGCCTTCAACTTTACACCTTCTGGAAAAATCTTTCAGTAGGTCTGCTTACTGTTGTCGGCGTTCTTGCATTTTCCATTATTCTGCCATTTTATTTCTCCCCGATTGTGGCATTAATTGCCGCTGCCTTTCTTTATACTTTACTCTACAACAACAAACTCAGCAAAAATTCATCGTGTATGGTAGTATCATATTCGATTTTCTTTTGTCTGATAGTTTATTCCTTTGTTAGTATTTTATTGAATATACTGTATATATGGGGATTCATATGGCTTCCTCCTGAATTTACTTTTTTTTATTATCCGTATATTCCATCCTTAATGCTATGCCCGATATGTTTTTTCACCATAATAATTATTTACTTGAGAAGCAGTAAACTTAGGATATGTGTAGACTGCCGTCTGCAATATGGTGATTCACGAGAACGCGGGAAGATAGGCGGGATTCTATCTTATGAATCCCATCTTCAGCTAAAAAATTTGATGATAATATTCGGAATCTTGTCTGTTATCATCTGGGCATACTATATCTTCTTTTATATAGATATTGATGTCAACAACAGAGACTGGTATGTATTCATGTGGTTGACTATTATTGTGTTCCTGCTTGACGAAGTTTATTTTATCTTCCGGTATTATAATCTATACCTTGACATGCGCGAGAATAATGAGATTATCACGCAGGAGGAACTTCGCGACATGACTGCAAAAACATATATCCGGTATTATGTGATTTGTAAAGATTCTGTCTTTATGAATTTCAAGACTGCGGATCCGAGAATGCCTTTCCGACCGGTGATAGATACTCCATTTTTTACAAAGCGTTCCGTAAATGGTATTACAATTCCGGAAGTAACAAACATCATAAGAAGGATGACTGGAGTTAATGACGGAGAATTACGCTTCTTCTTTGGTAGGAAAATGGTTGATATAGACAGGCATTCTTTATTACGCTATTTCTATTTTCTTGATGGCAATCCAGAAGATTATAAGGAATTAAATGTGGATGGAGAGTGGATGTTGTTTGACGACTTAAAAAAGATTTATTCTTATAATCCCGGGAATCTCGCCAATATATGTGTTTCTGACATTACCCGTCTGGCTACAATAATGCTAACACATAAGATATTTGATGAACGTGGCTTTAGAAGAAACAAACTCAAATCATATCATCCTACTTTTACTTTGAAAGAAGTAAGGGAATCACGTCTTGATTTTCAGGATGACAAATGGATTAGGATTTCACTTTTCAATTCTGACACTCCGCTGTACCGTATAAAGAGATTTTTCAGAAATCTAATTTCGGGCAAAGGTAACAAGAAAGCCAATCAATGGAATTAGATGCTATTGCAATTGTCGGACCTACCGCAAGTGGAAAGACAAAACGTGCTGTAGATATAGCACGTATTCTTAATGGAGAGATCATATCTGCAGATTCACGCCAAATATATAGGGGCATGACAATAGGCACAGGTAAAGATCTTTGTGAATATGGTGAGATTCCATATCATCTGATAGATATTGTGCCGGCAGGAACAAAATATAACCTTCACCGCTATCTTCAGGATTTTCATAAGGCACTGTCAGATATAAAAAATAGAAAGAAGATGCCGGTGATATGCGGGGGAACCGGAATGTATGTCGAAAATGCCCTGAATGGAATTATCATGCCGGAAGTAGAAGAGAATCCGACACTAAGAACATCGCTTGAAGGCAAGTCGATCAATGAACTTGAGGCAATATTGAGGAGCTATAAAACCTTGCATAATAAAACGGATATTGATAATTGTAAGAGGGCAATCCGAGCTATAGAAATTGAAGAGTATTATTTACAGCATCCTGAAGAGGCGGCAGCCTCAAGAAAACAATTCGCATCACCTCTGAACGCAATTGTTATTGGAATAGATATCCCTCGTGAGGAACGTAGGAAGAGAATCACTTCAAGACTAAAGTCACGTCTTGAAGAAGGTATGGTAGATGAGGTGAGAAAACTTCTTGATTCCGGAATACCTCCAGAAGATCTCATATATTATGGTCTTGAATATAAATTCGTGACAATGTATATTATAGGTAAATATACCTACGAAGAGATGTTCGTGAACCTCGAAACAGCAATTCATCAGTTTGCAAAACGCCAAATGACATGGTTCCGTGGCATGGAAAAGAGAGGCACTAAAATCAACTGGTTGCCTTGGAATCTCTCTGAATCAGATTTTGAGACAGAAGTGCGAGCCCTGATAAAAAATTAGTTATCGCCTACTTCTTGCTTCTGGGCGAGAGTATTCTTTCTCCTATATCCTTTGCTACCTGAGAACGCAAACGCATAAGCGCATTCATCTCCATCATTAATTTGCTCTCAGCTTCCGAGTCTCCTTTCCCCGAAATATCGTGAAAACGTGTAAACAGCTCTTTAAGCCTGAGATTCAGCAACTCACCTTTCCATTCAGTCATTGCCCTTGGGACAAGCACTCCCAACCTGTCTTCATCACGTTCAACAACATTATTATCACGCATATAAATGTGACTTAGCTGATGACGCTCTCGTATAAGCTCTGTAACCATGCTCCTGACTTCGCCATCTTCATGACTGGCAAGTTGTCTCCCGGGATAATCTTTAGAAAACTCTATTAATGTTTCATTGCGATAGCTATCAAGTTCTTCTTCAAGCTTCTTCTCAGCTCTCTCAATTTCCATAACAGACATATCGGAAGATGCGATATTATCGATGCCGCTTTTTCTACGCTTTTCAATATCTTCATTAAGTTTTGCTGAAAAATTCTCCAGAGCCACGGCATAATCGTCTCTCATGGCTTTCAGCAACTCGAATATTTTTGCAAAAATATCGACCGAAAAAGATTGACTGTCAGCTTCGAGTTCTTCAGCTACATAATCAAGCACAGAGATTGAATATTCATCTCCATCTTCATTTTCATCTGTCATTACTGAACATAATTCAAGGAATCCATATTTTATGCAATATTCGATTACAACTCTTTCAAGAGGAAACATGGGAGATTCCGCCGGTTTGACAACATTTCTCGGCTGGTTCTCTTTTTCAGGAACTGTGGTTATTGGAGAAGATACAGATTGCATAGATTCCTCCTGTTCATTATTACCCGCAGCATTGGGAATTTGAGTAGGGAAGTCTCTTTTCGTTCTTTCACGTTTCCATTTATCTACCAGTTCACCTCTTACACGAGCTACGGACTTCGCTATCGTATCTTCCTGGAGTCCTAATATTGAGGCACATTCCTGAATATAAACATCACGCGAAATCGGATCAGGTATATGTGCAATTGACTGGACCACACTATTTACAGCATCTATCCGTCTTTGCGGATCTTTACGAATATCAGCTAAAAGAACCTGAGCTTTGAATCGGATGATATCGGTTTCATGTTCAGCTACATATTTACGAAACTCTTCCGGCGTATGCTTTCGGGCAAAAGAATCGGGATCATCACCATCCGGCAACAATAAAACCTTAACTTTCATTTTATGCCCCAACAACATATCTATCCCTCGTAACGATGCTTTTATTCCGGCAGCATCACCATCATAGATCAATGTGATGTTTTCAGTGAAACGATGAATCAAGGCTATCTGACCATCCGTAAGGGCAGTTCCGGAAGATGCCACAGTATTCCGCATTCCGGATTGCCACATCCCTATAACATCAAGATAGCCCTCTACCAGAAAACACTTGTCTTCTTTTACGATATCTGCACGAGCCTGATAAATTCCATACAGTTCGTTACTTTTCTTATAGACTATAGATTCCGGAGAATTGATATACTTAGCTGGGCCACCCTTTAGATCCCTTCCACCAAACGCAATAACTTTTCCTGCGGAATTAATTATAGGAAATATTACACGACCACGAAACCTATCATATTCACGACCTTCTTTGGAAGTGCCGACAAGACCAAGATTTTTAAGTGTATCAATATTATATCCGGCATTTTTTGCAGCAGAAGTCAATGCACTTCCCTTATCAAGGGCATAACCAAGATGAAACTTTTTGACAGCTTCTTCAGTTACACCTCTTCCATATAAATAACTTAATCCGATGTCTCTGCCTTCTTCAGTGTAGAAAATATCTTTCTCCATCTTGAGCATTGCCCACTCATTAGCAACGAGCATAGACTCTCGTTCAGACTGTTCGGCACGCTCTTCATCAGTCAGTTCTCTCTCCTGGACCTCTATGCCATACTTACGGGCAAGATGCAACAGCGCATCATGATAGGAGAGACCCTCTTTCTCCATCACGAAATTCACAGGAGATCCCCCTTTCTTGCAAGAGAAGCAGAAACAGAAATTTTTACGTTTATTTACAGAAAAAGATGGGGTTCGTTCGTTATGAAACGGACAGAGTCCCATGTAATTGGCGCCACGACGGGTTAGGTGCACATAGTCACTTACTACCTCAACAATATCCGCAGCATCCTTAATCTTCTGAGCGGTGATTGGATCTATCAATTATTTTTGCTGTTATTTTATGAATTTCTTCATTTGTTGATAATCTCGTGGGGACAAGAGGAAGACGCAATTCATTCTCAATCATTCCCATTGCATTGAGCGTGCATTTCACACCTGCAGGATTTCCATCCACAAAAAGGAGATTAAAAAGTTCTGTAAATTCAAAATGAATCGGGAGGGCATCTTTATAATTCCCCTTAAGACAAAGCCTCACCATTTTACCGAATTCAGCTGGGAATGCATTGCCTATAACTGAAATTACACCAACAGCGCCAAGCGTCATTAGAGGATACGTGATTGAATCATCACCCGATACAACCTGAAAACTATCAGGCTTATTCTTTATGATCTCTTCAATCTGGCAGAAATTTCCTGATGCTTCTTTTACTCCAATAACGTTATCAACTTCTCTGGCAATTCTGAGTGTAGTCGCAGCCGTCATATTCACACCTGTGCGCCCCGGAACGTTGTAAAGTATTACGGGAAGGGGAGAGGCTTCTGCAATAGCCTTATAGTGACAAAATATACCTTCCTGCGACGGTTTGTTATAAAAGGGTACAACGGAAAGTATCGCAGAAAAACCCTTGAAATCACCTTTTTGTAACTCTTCAACCAGTGACATGGTGTTATTACCGCCAAGACCAAGAACCAACGGCACTCTTCCAGCCACTTTTTCTATCACAAATTTACGAATAAGCTGCTTTTCCTCCGGGAAGAGAGATGGTGTCTCACCAGTTGTGCCAAGCACCACAATATAATCCACTTTCCCATTGATAAGATGTTCGATTATATTACCCAGGGCATCGAAATCAACAGATTTATCTT
This sequence comes from uncultured Porphyromonadaceae bacterium, assembly GCA_902495075.1. Classification (GTDB taxonomy): domain Bacteria; phylum Bacteroidota; class Bacteroidia; order Bacteroidales; family Muribaculaceae; genus Lepagella. The sequence continues at coordinate 242,445 of CABUVO010000001.1, read as the reverse complement.
GTTTAAACGGAGTGATCATCGCCACTCCTAATCCTTTTAGGTCAAATGCTGCCATAAACTCAAAAATTGACTTTTGGAATGCAAATTTAATGAATTTGTTTATCTTCTCCGAATTTATAGTTGTTATTATACAACTAAAATACGCCTATAAGTGTTAAAAAATGTAGATTACACTATATTCATCAACTAACTATGGAACTTAAAACAACGATAAAGACAGGTTGGCAAAAATTCTGGATTGATATAAAATCATATTTCAATGTTGCAGAAGACCTTGAACCGCAACTTGATGCCGAACAAAATATACGTAGCGGCGTGTCCTTCAAGGGTTCTCAACTGATCGTCCTCATATTTGCTATATTCATAGCTTCTCTTGGATTGAACACCAACAGTATACCGGTGATTATTGGTGCCATGCTTATATCCCCGCTCATGGGACCAATTATCGGAATGGGACTGGCTATCGGCATTCAAGATTTTGCATTGCTGAAAAGAGGATTAAAGAATATAATGGCTGCAATGTTGGGATCAATCATCGCGTCTGCGATATACTTCCTTATTTCGCCACAATATGAGGGCTCAAGCCAATTACTTGCCCGAACCTCTCCATCTATATACGACGTTTTCGTCGCCTTATTCGGTGGGGCGGCAGGAATCTTAAGTATAGCTTGTAAAAACAAGGGACAAGTAATGCCAGGAGTCGCCATTGCCACATCACTGATGCCTCCGTTATGCACGGCTGGATATGGACTTGCAACCCTTCAAATGAGGTTTTTCTTTGGAGCGCTATATCTCTTCCTCACAAACATGGTTTTCATTCTTTTCGCAACATGGATTGGTGTGAAACTGCTACGCTACAAGAAAGTAATATACAACAATGAGAATAAGGCAAGAAGAATACAAAGAATTGTATATTGCGTGGTTGGCGTTACAGTAGCTGTGTCAGCCTATCTAACCTTAAATATGATAAGGACTACTATCTTCATAAATGAAGCAACTAATTTTGTTGAGACAGAAATGGTCTTTCCCAATACACAGGTGCTTAATCATAAGGAATATGTTAATAATGGCAAACGATATATCGATGTCACCCTTATAGGAGCCGCGCTTCCAAAAGATTCTCTCCAATTGGCGATGATGAACAAACTGGATTCTGTGGGGCTCGGAGGAACTGTATTGAATATAAAGCAAGGATTCTCAATTGCCAATTCCAACAAAGAAATGAATTCCGAACAAAATTTCGGACAATTCTATAAACTCATGCAGTCGGAAATAGCAAACAGACAGAACGAAATTGACTCCCTTAAGGCTCTGGTATCTCTTCATAAACAGTTTTCAGACGAAAGCATCAGAATATCGCCAGAAGTCAAAGTCCTGTTTCCCTCTATCAAAGACATTGCTCTTTCACATATGGTTGCGACACAAGTGGGTGGCAATGCGACAGATACGGTAAGCATGCTGTTTGTGAATGCTCCTGCAGGACTTACTATTAAAGAGAGAGAAAAACTTACAGAATACATAGAGGTAAGATTAAAACGGAAAAATATTCATCTTACAATGAACCCGTCAAATTTCCCATGGCCTTCTTCTTCCGCAAAATGACATCCTTGTTCAGAATAATAAGACGCGAATGAATGCGTTAAAAAATTATGAGGATGATAAAAGCCATATTGATTGCGGTTACAGGTGCTCTGCACGCATTTCCTGCATGTGCGCTTAATGTTGAATTTATAGGAAACAGCCATCAGGTAATTAATGATCGTCCGGAAGCATCGACCGGTCTAAACGCGGTATACACGGTATATGACATCAATGAAATATCCGCAATAAATATTACGGGCGCAAATTCGCTCTCGGATTTAAAAGTTCAGATATATAGCAATCTCGGTGGTGGGTATGCTGTTGACCAACCATTTTCGATCTCGGGAAATTATGCTGTGATTTCCAATCCCAAAGGAGATATGGGATATATTATCGATGATGGGGTCAGCAAGTATTGTTTCTGGATTGTAAATTATGCTGATAAACATTTTGATATATCTTCTGTAGAACCATATCCGGAACAAGATTGTGATATGACGCGAATATCTGTGACCGGAATAGGAGAACCAATTAGATATTATTCTATCAATGGACGTCAATGCCAACTTGACAGAGGTATAAAAGCAAGATTTCACACTCTTGAATGGAACTCTGATACAAAGGCATATTCTGATGTTGAGAAAGTAGCCGAATTCGAATACCTCCAGAACCCTCTTACAATCCGACCACCTTTTTATTGCAACACTACTGTGACAATATCTGGAGATAGGTTCTTAAAGATCTGGGGATTGGAAAAAACACTTGAATCTTCTTCAATTGCAGCAAACGGGTTGGATGTAAATACCGAGGCTGTGCAAACAAACCTTTCGGACGAGGAAGACAACTCAAACATGATTAAAAGCGATGGCACGATGCTTGGAGGATCTGCCCCCGCAGATTTTACATTTTATGCATATACCACAGACGCCGTTATACACAACGAATGGCAGCTTGCAGAAGATCCCGAATTCGAATATATAAAGTATCGTTTCAACGAACAAGACCTGAATTACACATTTGATCAGGAAGGTAAATATTATGTAAGATTTATAGGAAGCAATGCCGACGGAAGCTGCGAGACGATAGGGGAGACCTACGAGATTGGTATTGGAGCTTCCGATTTAAGAATACCCAATGCATTCTCCCCCGACGGAGATGGGGTCAATGACGTGTGGAAGGTAGGATATCGCTCTCTTACGGAGTTTAAATGCTGGATATTTGACCGGAATGGTCAGCAATTGTTTTATTTTGATCGTCCTGAACTTGGATGGGATGGTAAACACAGAGGGAAATATGTCAGTCCTGGGGTATATTATTATGTTATTGAAGCAAAGGGAGCTGATGGCAAAAAATATAAGAAAGGGGGAGATATCAATATCTTAAGATATCGTAAAATTGGCAATACCACTGGCGGATCGGTGGAATAATGGCACGCTTTTTGTTGTAATTATATCGGTTGTTCGAGACACATAATGAAGTTGTTTAGACCTCTTCATTATGTCACGATCATGATAAGTAATAAAAATTAATCGATATATGTAAGTAATGAAATCTTGCACTATAAAACTTGTTCTTTTTGGTTGTTTTTACCTTGTAATTCAGTCGCATATGCCTATATGCTCCATCATTACGCGGCAAAAACATCTCAAAAATAACTGCGTTTTATATGTGCATTAATTTTTCTTACTTACTTAATTATATAATTTGCTTGACAAATGGATCAAAGTATCAATAATATAACAGCCTCTGAGTCGGTTGATGTTTACGGCGCACGGGTTCATAATCTGAAAAACATCGATGTCACTATCCCTCATAATTCATTAAGCGTCATCACTGGATTAAGCGGTAGCGGAAAATCCTCGCTTGCCTTTGATACAATTTTCGCGGAAGGGCAGCGCCGATATATTGAAACCTTCTCATCCTATGCCCGCAACATGCTGGGATCACTTGAGCGCCCTGATGTTGACAAAATCACAGGATTGAGTCCTGTAATAAGTATCGAACAGAAGACCGTCAACAAAAATCCACGAAGCACAATCGGCACCACGACTGAAATCTATGATTTCTTTCGTCTTCTTTTTGCACGTATGGGAGAGGCAAGAAGCTATCTTTCCGGTGCGCCCATGGTGAAATACACAAAAGATAAGATTGTGGATTTAATTGTGGACCAATATGATGGTAAAAAAATATATGTTCTTGCACCTCTCGTTAAAAACCGCAAGGGGCATTATAAGGAATTATTTGAGAATTTACGAAAGAAAGGTTACCTTTATGTTCGAGTAGACGGGGAATTGACCGAACTTGCCTATGGTATGAAACTCAACAGATATCAGAACCATTCTGTAGAATTGGTGGTTGACAGACTTAAAGCGTCTTCATCCGACATGCAGCGGCTCCGTTCAACTGTGGAATCCGCCTTGAAACAAGGAGACAAGCAGATGATGGTTATGGATATGGAATCAGGTGAAATACGCCATTACAGCCAGCATCTCATGGATCCTGAAACAGGTTTATCATACCCCGAACCGGCGCCACATAATTTCTCTTTTAATTCGCCACAGGGTGCCTGCCGACGCTGCAAGGGATTGGGATTCGTATCAATCGTTGATGAATCTAAAGTAATTCCCGACAAAAAGAAATCAATATATGATGGAGCGATAGAACCCCTCGGTAGATATAAAAACTCCCTTATTTTCTGGCAGATTGAAGCCATATGCAAACAATATGGCTTTGATCTGAAGACACCGGTAGAAAAACTTCCGGATGAGGCTATTCACGACATTCTTGATGGCACGGATGCGCGTCTTGATATCAAAAACGAGACTATGTCAACATCCCATTATTCCGCCTCTTATGATGGCTTGGTTAAATATATTGAGATGCAGCAAGACGAGGATGCCGGAGCGGATGCCAACAAATGGAGTGGCAAATTCTTTTCTCGTTCTGTTTGTCCGGAATGCAAAGGAAGTCGCCTCAACAAGATATCCCTGAATTTCTTTATCGATGGAAAAAGCATTGCGGATGTTGCGAGAATGGATATATCCGATCTTTATGAATGGACTAAAGGTCTGGAAGATAGACTTGACAAAGGGAAAAGGGTAGTGGCAGAAGAAATCCTTAAGGAAATCCGCAGCCGACTCAAGTTTCTACTTGACGTAGGACTCGATTATCTATCACTTAATCGAGATAGCGCAAGCCTCAGTGGAGGTGAAAGTCAGCGTATACGCCTTGCCACTCAGATTGGATCGCAACTCGTTAACGTTCTCTACATCCTTGATGAACCCTCCATCGGGTTGCATCAAAGAGATAATGTTCGTCTCATCAACAGTCTTAAGCAACTTCGCGACAACGGGAATTCAATCATTGTCGTGGAGCATGACAAAGATATAATGAAAGAAGCAGACTATATCGTTGATATAGGACCAGGAGCCGGCAGACATGGGGGAGAGGTAATGTTCCAGGGAACTCCAACACAGCTTTTGGAAACTCAAACGCTCACCGCGTCTTATCTTAACGGAGACAAAGAGATCAAAGTTCCGGAATCAAGGCGTAAAGGAAACGGGAAATTCCTTGAGATAAAAGGAGCCAACGGTCATAATCTTAAAAATGTTGATTTAAAGCTTCCATTAGGTAATTTCGTATGTGTGACCGGTGTCAGCGGAAGTGGCAAATCTTCACTTATAAATGGCACTCTGCATCCTCTTTTAAGCAAGAAGTTTTACAGGTCGATGCAGGAACCGTTGCCATATAAATCGGTAGAAGGTATCGAGCATATAGATAAGGTTGTGACTGTTGACCAATCGCCGTTGGGCAAATCACCGAGATCCAATCCCGCAACCTATACTGGTGTTTTTGCAGACATCAGAAAACTCTTTGTCGAGCTACCTGACTCAAAATTAAGAGGATATAAGCCCGGAAGATTCTCTTTTAATGTATCCGGAGGAAGATGCGAGACATGCAAGGGGAATGGTTATCGCACAATTGAAATGAATTTCTTGCCGGATGTTCTTGTTCCGTGTGAGGAATGTCATGGCAAAAGATACAACAGGGAAACACTTGAAGTAAGATACAAGGGAAAATCTATTTCCGATGTATTGGAAATGACTGTGAATCAAGCTGTAGAATTCTTTGAGAATGTACCGGTGATTTTGAAGAAAATCAAAGTGCTTCAAGACATAGGATTAGGATACATAAAACTTGGTCAACCGTCAAGCACACTGAGTGGCGGCGAGAACCAACGTGTCAAACTGGCGACCGAGCTTGCCAAGAAAGATACCGGCAAAACGCTTTTCATACTTGATGAGCCCACAACCGGTCTGCATTTCGAGGATATACGCGTTTTGATGAAGGTCATAAACAAACTTGTAGATAAAGGCAACACAATGGTTGTAATCGAGCATAATCTCGATGTTGTAAAATGTGCCGACTGGATTATTGACCTTGGACCCGGCGGCGGTCGTGAGGGAGGTCAGATAATAGCTGAAGGCACACCGGAAGACTTCATCAAGAAAGACACTCCGACGTCTCAATTCTTAAAGCAAGAGCTTATTCCAGATGAAGTTATAAGTAATAAGTAATGAATGCTGCCTCCGGTCGTAGCTGCTGTTGCTTGCAACTGCAGCACAAACAACGGACAAAGTTCCGCTTCCAGATTAAGAGGTTGCAGTTGCAAGCAACAGCAACTCCGATTTGTCGCACACATTAGAGGCATGCCATTTTTCCGTTGTAGAAGAGGAAATATTTAAAATTTACCATTATCAAGCGATAAACCCGAATATTGGAATATTTTACACATAATCGCTATTATGTTAAATAGAATCGCAATTATTTCAGTATTTCCTCTATCTTCTAAAAATAACGCGCCTGAAAATTAATTTTCAGGCGCGTTATTTTTAAGTTCACTAAACCGAATATATAATGCGTTTAATTATCCGGCTCGATATGAACATAAATAATCATGTCGCGCTCAAATGATCTGTGTAGCTCTGTTTCAACATCGTTGGCAATCTCGTGCGCCATTCTTACAGTAATATCAGGATCAACATGGACATTCACATCTACAATATATGAATGCCCGTTTCTGCGACAGCGTAAATTATGCACCTTCTTAACTCCGGGCACATTTCCTATTATCTCAAGAATCGAATTAATTTGATTCTGAGGCAAAGATATCTCCAGAAGTTCCTGTATAGATGGTTTGGCTATCTGCAATGCCGAGATTCCGATAAACACAGCAATTATGACGGAAGCAATCGGATCAAGCACTCTCCAGTGATCTCCAAGGAAAAATGATAATGATACGCCAATAAGAGTCGCCACAGAGGAAATTGCATCACTTCGATGATGCCATGCATTGGCTATTAAAGCACTGGAATCAACTTTTCTGCCTACATTAATTGTAAATCTGTAACAAAATTCCTTCGAAAGTATTGAAACCAAAGCAATTATAATTGTCCAAACATCCGGTCGTGGCAAAATCTTACCATTCACAGCCTGCATAATTGTAGCTATACCTTCAACACCTATATATATAGCGACGAGCATAAGAATCATGCCAATTAAGACAGATGCAACTGTTTCATATTTGCCATGTCCGTATGGATGATCTTTATCTGCCTTTTTATATGCTATCCCAATGAAAAAAAGTACGATGAAATCGGTAATAAAATCGCTTAGTGAATGATAGCCGTCTGCCACGAGAGCATCACTATGTCCCCAATATCCGAAAAATAACTTTAAAGCAACAAGAACGGCATTGATCCAGAATCCAACCAATGTCACTTTTCTTATCAAGGAGACCTCTCCCCTTTTTGTCATTATTTTTTCGGATTTCACCATTAATATTGAGTTGCTACATAAAAATAACAAAAAAAGCAGAGGTTTTATCTCTGCTTTTAGTTGCCTTGGAAAGACTCGAACTCTCACAAACGGAACCAGAATCCGGTGTGCTACCATTACACCACAAGGCATTGTTTTATGTCTTTGGGATCACTTTCCCTTTTTGACGTTGCAAAATTAGTGCTTTATTTTGAATTGACCAAATTTTCAGTAAACTTTTTTCAAAAAATTTTAAATCATTCAGTGATTATGCGGCGTGCACCTACATATCTCCCGAGGTAATATCCCTCAAAATCACTAACTTTCACTCCTTTGATGCTCGCATGAATGAATCTAAAATTTCCTGTAGCATTGTCAGCACTTACCACAATTCCAACATGACCCACATTTTTACCGCTTCTTCTGCTGGTGAAGAATACAAGATCGCCTTTCCTGAGGTCTTGGCGATCAACACTGGTTCCTTCCGTGTATTGTGTGCGAGATGAGGGACTGATGGAATAGCCGAACTGACGATAAACGAAACTCGTGAAACCAGAGCAATCAAATGCTCTTGGCCCTTTTGCACCATGCACATAAGGACGTCCTATGTATCGATGAGCTTCCGTAAGCAAATCGGAAATCATTTGCGACGATTCTTCAGACAGACCGGAAACCTCTCGCTTTGAAATATCCTCTTTGAGCATATTGGTGATAACACTTCTATCCATTCGGGATTTTGCATTTGCCAATTGCTCACTATGTATTTTATGATGTGCGGACAGAGCTTTCTTTGAAGTTTGGGCGTTTGCAATAACACCACATGAGAATATGAGAGCTGCCGCTATGATAGTCTTAATTTTCATGATAAGATTAGCGCATCTTCAGATCAAAACGACCTACTGTATGCGAATTTTGTTACTGTTTATTGCAAAATTAATGTTTTTTATTGAGAATCCAAAATATTAATATGCTGTATTTCAAAAATTAAACAATATTAGTATTCAGCACAGATTTAAGGTTAATGTGCACAAATTTGCATAAACTCCATATTTTTATTAAATTCGCCATATGCAAAACTGCATAAAACTTTAAGCTTAACTTTAAATTCTTATTATTAATGTACTCAAAATCAACAATCACACTTTTATCATTTCTCTGTGTGGCAACAACGGCATTTGCCAAAGACAGAATGACAGTCCATCCAGACGCAGTGAATACCGGCACCATCCTGCACGTTTGGAGTTGGAATTTCCCGGAAATTGCCAACAACATGAAGGACATTGCAGCGTCCGGGTTCACGATGGTGCAGACATCTCCCGTGCAGCATTGCTATGAGCCGGAAGGTAGTGGCAAAAAGATTTTCGACGATAATGTCACCGAAGGAAACTGGTATTATTATTACCAACCTACAGATTGGAAAATAGGTAACAATATCGTCGGCACCCGAGCGCAGATGCAACAGATGATGGATTCTGCGGCAAAATATAATATTAAAGTAATCGTGGATGTGCTTCCCAACCATACAGCTTTCGATGTGGATGCAGTAAGCGATGATTTCTACAAGGCAGTTGGAGGGAAAGACAAGATGTTTCATTCAAAGGGTCTTACGCCTATAAATAATTATGGAGATCGCGATCAATGCACCCTATGGGCTATGGGAGGACTTCCGGATGTAAACACTGAAAATCCTGATTTTCAAAAATACTACTTGCAATTTGTAAACGATCTATTGTCGCTTGGTGTAAGAGGATTCCGTTATGACACAGCCAAACATATCGGCGTGCATTCTGATCCCGTTGACGCTGCATCCGGCGTCAAAGAGAATGATTTTTGGGATGTTGTCACCGGACGCAAAAGTGTCAAGGGTGTAAAACTTTCGATGCCTTATGATTCTCTATTTGTATATGGAGAAGTCCTACAAGACAAAGGTGTGCCCGAAGCGGAATATGCCGATTACATGGGGCAGACCGCTTCCAGTTACGGACATGTTATTCGCGAGATGCTTGATAAAAGATCCGCAAATGGTCTTGACATAAAAAGCTATCATCATCAGGCTGCCCCTGAATTTCTGACAACCTGGGTTGAAAGTCACGACACGTATGCCAATGCACATGAATCCGCCCATCTTACAGATGCTCAGATCAGACAGGGGTGGGTATTTCTGACAGCGCGCCAGAATGGGACTCCCCTCTTTTTCAGCCGTCCCGCAGGCTCGACTCGTCAAAATTACTGGGGTAACAATGTTCTCGGTGCGCGCGGCAATGATGAGTTCAAACATCCTGAAGTTGTTGCGGTAAATAAATTCCGAACAGCAATGGCAGGACAGCAAGAATCTGTAGGGATATCCGACAATGGTCAGGTTCTGCTCGTTAACCGTGGCAAAAAAGGAGCTGCAATTGTCAATATCGGCACACTGTCAAATGTTGTTGATCTTCCCACTACCCTTCCGAACGGCACATACAAAGACAAAGTATATGGGAAAGAATTCAAAGTAAAGAATGGCAGACTCCGCGGTCTTGCTGCGCCCGAAAGGTCTTATATCATACAGAAATAAGTTATAATACAGGTCTTGGAAAAGGGTTCGCTTTTGCGAACCCTTTTCTTTGCATCAATGTTATATAATATGGTGCGAAGGAAAATTCATTTTATATACTTGGCACGGTTTTTGTACTATACCAATTAGAAATTATTTTAAAATAACCTTTATAAAGATATTAATTATGAGTATCAGACCATTGGCAGATCGCGTTCTTATTGAACCAACTGCTGCTGAAGAAGTTACCATGGGCGGAATCATCATTCCCGATTCAGCTAAAGAAAAACCGCTTAAAGGAAAAGTCCTTGCTGTAGGCAACGGCACAAAAGATGAGCCAATGCAGCTCAAAGCCGGAGACACAGTGCTTTATGGCAAATATGCCGGTACTGAAATCGAATTTGAAGGTGCAAAGTATCTTATGATGCGCCAGAACGATGTTCTCGCAATTATTGACTAATAAAGACAATTAAAATCTCCAATCATGGCAAAAGATATAAAATTCAATATAAAGGCTCGCGAAGAGCTTAAAAATGGTGTTGACGCTCTTGCCGATGCCGTCAAAGTTACTCTTGGTCCCAAGGGTCGTAATGTTATTATCGAAAAGAAATTCGGTGCACCTCACATCACAAAGGATGGTGTTACCGTGGCTCGCGAAATTGAACTCGAAGATCCTTTCCAGAACATGGGTGCGCAACTCGTTAAAGAAGTAGCATCCAAAACCGGCGACCAGGCTGGTGATGGCACAACAACTGCTACAGTACTTGCTCAGGCAATCGTAAATGTGGGTCTCAAGAATGTAGCCGCAGGTGCCAATCCTATGGATCTTAAACGAGGAATCGACAAAGCAGTGTCTGTTGTTGTTGAAGGAATCAAGGCTCAGAGCCAGGAAGTAGATGACGATATTAGCAAGATTGAAAATGTTGCTCGTATTTCTGCAAACAATGACGAGGAAATAGGTCGTCTGATCGCAGAAGCCATGCAGAAAGTAAAGAAAGAGGGCGTAATAACTGTAGAGGAAGCCAAAGGTACTGAAACAACTGTTGATGTAGTTGAGGGCATGCAGTTTGACCGCGGCTATATTTCTCCCTATTTCGTTACCAACAGCGAAAAAATGGAGTGCGAGATGGACTCCCCCTATATTCTTCTTTACGACAAGAAGATATCCAACCTTAAAGACATGCTCCCAATTCTCGAAGCTGTCGCTCAATCTGGTCGTCCCTTGCTTATCATTGCCGAGGATGTTGACAACGAGGCTCTTGCAACTTTGGTAGTTAACCGTCTTCGCGGATCTCTTAAGATATGTGCTGTCAAGGCTCCAGGTTTTGGTGATCGTAGAAAAGAGATGCTTGAGGATATTGCAATCCTCACAGGTGGAACAGTCATTAGTGAGGTCAAAGGCATGCAGCTTGCTCAGGCAAATGTCAATGATCTTGGAACGGCAGAAAAAGTAACTGTCAACAAAGATAACACAATCATTGTGAACGGAGCCGGTTCGAAGGAAGCAATTGCAAATCGCGTAAACCAGATCAAAGCCCAGATTGAAACCACCACCTCAAACTATGATAAAGAGAAACTTCAGGAGCGTCTTGCAAAACTTGCAGGTGGTGTGGCAGTGCTCTACATCGGTGCCCCCTCAGAGGTTGAGATGAAAGAGAAAAAAGATCGTGTAGATGATGCCCTCTCCGCAACACGTGCAGCGATAGCTGAAGGTATTGTTCCCGGTGGAGGCGTTGCATATATCCGTTGTCTCAAGGCTCTTGAAGAACTCAAAGGTTCTAACGAGGATGAAAACACAGGTATTGCAATAATTCGTCGCGCTATCGAAGAACCTATGCGCCAGATCATGAACAACGCGGGCGTTGAAGGTGCTGTTATTCTTCAGAAAGTAAAAGATGGAGAAGGAGACTTCGGTTATAACGCTCGCACTGATACTTTTGAGAATTTCTTCTCTACGGGTGTTATCGATCCTGCCAAGGTTACTCGTGTTGCTCTTGAGAATGCTTCCAGCATAGCCGGCATGTTCCTTACAACAGAATGTGTCATCGCAGATAAGAAAGAGGAAACTCCTGCACCTCCGATGGCAGCTCCCGGCATGGGTGGAATGGGCGGCATGATGTGAGCCACTCATACCTAATGACTTTGCCGATGAATTTCAACGCATTGCGAGGTCATTCAGATACTTACGACAGAATCACCTCCAGAAGTGGGGGTGATTCTGTTGTCTGTTTATTGCCCGTTTCCGAGTGATTCAACTAAATTCCGAACCGATTTGTTGTCCTAAAAAATGAACCTCCGAATAGTCATATTGAAAGCAAAACAGCGGGCCGACGGATCTAACAAAATCCGTATCGCAGTCTCACACAATTCGACCACCCGCTACATTCCTACCCGATTCGTTGTGGATGGGGAAAGGAATCTGCGCAACGGCGTTGTGGTCAATATGGCTAATGCTGCTTACATCAATCAGCAGCTCCGAACACAACTCAACAAAATCTATACAATCTTCGACTCTTTGGAGGACCGGGACGCTTACACTTGTTCACAGCTCATCAAGGTCATCAAGCACAAGATGACCAAAGGGACAATCCGGACGGTCGAGGAAATAGACTTCGAGATGCTTCGTGTGAAGCAACATTCATGGTCGAAGGGAACAATCAGGCTCCATAAGGACGGCATCAACCGTTTCATCGAGTATGCGGGCAAGAACTTCATTCTGTCTATGCTTGACTCCGCTATGCTCTATGCCTACAAGAACCACTTGAAAAAGCTGGGGATGTCGGAAACGACTGTCGGCATACGAATCGGTGTCATCCGGCGCCTGGTCTATTTCGCAACGACACACGGATACGCCAAGTATGATATTCCACCGTTTTTTGACTACAAGGAGCAGATACCTTTAGCGAGGGACATTGCTCTTACTCTCGACCAACTGCGTGAGGTCCGGGATATGGAGGTAACTGGCAAGTGGGAGGAATGTGCCCGCGACATCTTCATGCTCTCCTTCTATCTGTGTGGGATGAATATGGCGGACATCCTTGAACAGGACTTGACAAAAAAGTTCGTGAAGTTCATCCGAGTAAAGACAAGGAGCAGGCGCAATCCTAACGAGCAGACTGAATTTTCCATACAGCCGGAGGCTCGCGCTATCATCGACAAGTATATGAGTGAGGATGGTAAGCTACGCTTCTACGGCAGGGAAACAAAAAAGTCAATCCAGCATATCACGGACGACTACTTACGCAAAATCCGTCAGACGCTTGGGATTGACAAAATGGTGTTTTACTCTGCGAGAAAGACTTTCGCTCAAATTTCAAACGAGCTGATGATTAAAGACTCTATCATCGAGTATTGCCTGGGCGATGCTCCTTCAAATCCCCGAAGGGCATTGAACTTCTACATCAAAATAAATAGGCGAATAGCTGATAAGGCTATACGCAAGGTGTTTGATGCTGTTGCTTCCGGCAAGACATTGGAGCAACTTATGAATGAGGCTGATGTATGATGTTGAAGCATTTCTGGCACAAGGTCTGCGCCTTACCATTATTGATAAGCACTTTGATGCCTTCGGAACGCAACTTAGTGTAGGATGGCTTATAGCCATAAAAGCATCCGAGTGGTTTATCACATATATCGCAGTAAACAGAATACGACTTTATTATCATATTATTCTCCTTTCTTGGTAGGGATGTAATCCGGACAAGCCTTGTCACTCAACTTGACAAAGGTGTAGAGGTCCTGCATTGCACAGTAGAACGGCTCACCTTCTTCCGTGATACAGTAAGCACACGAGCAGCACGTCTTCGGTTTCTGTGGGGATGATTCAGCCATTGCAACTCTGATTTCTCCATTCTTGTATCTCCTTCTCAGACTTATTATGGAGGGGACAAAAGCGGCGGTTAGACATTATCAGTAAGACTGGAAGCATGCTGTTGACCTGACAGGTATGATGCACAGTCTTTGCGGCGTTCCGGCATGAGTCGCACAGATAGAGGTCGGAGGTGGCGACAACACCATTCGGCATTTGCTCATAAAGACCTTCTATTTTAGGATAACTCATTTCTGACCTCCTTCCTCCAGAACATCAATAAGATTCTGCATTGCTTCGGCAACCTTATTGGCTCGTTTGATGCGGGCAGATTCTTCTGCGGTATGACCACGACGCAAGTCAGCATATCCGATAGTATTATCTATATCTTCTTCAACTTTTGAGAGCTTCTTGTGATGATACTTCAACACAGGTATGAGCCTGCTTTCGATGGTCAGTGCATCCGAACAAGACTTATAGCCTTGAATGAAGCAGTCAACATTTTTGTCGTTGAGCTTTCCGCTACCACGGAGTTGAGCCATTGCGAGCAGAGCAACATCGTCTGCATCCATAGCTAAGGGAGTGTTCTTGACTTTCATTTCTTACATTTACGTTTGAAAAAACTCTTGAATCTTTGCCACTTCGACAATGGTGCTTCTTGTTTTGCGAAGTCCATGCCGATATGTATGATGGTTCTTGACTCCGGAAGAACAGGCAGTGCGAGACAATCAGCAAGATATATGAACCTATCATTCTTGATATGTTCAGCGGACACCTCGGACAGCTTACTATACCTGATTTCACCTAACCGAATACGCTCCATCATTTTATCAGTCTCAGACCGGAGGTCTACTTTAGACATCTCTGATATTATACTCTCTAAATCATTATCCATTCGAGGCTCCTTTCAGCAATTCGGGGTTATCGTGGATGTTGCCGATTATTTCGGTTTCTTTGATGGTACAGGCAACACCGATACACTGTATACCATGCTCTCTTGGACGACCGATGAAAACTCCAGATGGGCTCCAGATTACAACGCCTATTTTCTCGAAGTCATACTCCTTCCATTTCAAGATGTCTCCTTCATAGACCTCTCTTCTGTTTCGGTCTGTCAACTCAACGAACTGGCCGACGGTTTCATGGCTGACTTCTTCAAGATGAAATAGTTCTCCGAATGGGGCTATACAAGGGCGCTTCCCGTTTGGCACCAATGCGCCGACAAGCCACTCTTTGGTGTCAGTGCTTTTGCCTCTGAATTTATATTTCCTCATAGCCATTTGCATTTTCAGGGCGTTTTACATATAGTTTTGCTTCGATTGTATTGATGTATGGGTCTTCGTCGTTTACAGTGAACAGGATCGCTCGGTTGCACACAAGGTCTTTCGCCAATAACTGCGTCAGTCGGTAGCGAATAATGTCGAAGTCTAACATCTTTGCACCTTTGGGGTATTGATACCCAATGCTTAATAATTTCAGATCTCCTACTTTACAATTAAGAGGAGGTAGATACTTTCCTTCGGGCGAAATCTTATCGGCCCATCTACGAAGGATTTTCGCTATCTTCTTTTTCATTTTCATACTGATTTATTTTGTGCTTGTGATATGCGTAACTAACATGATTGGCGAATGTGCATACGACCATTCCTATCGCCATCAAGTAATTGTGATGCAATGTGTCGATGATGGTCAACGCCGCACCCATCAATGCAACTATCAGGCAGTAATTCTTTAAGAAATGATGCAGTTTCATTACTTTGGTTCTTTCGTATTTGCACAACTGCGAATCTTGTTGATCAACGCTGTTGTGGAATAAACTTCCTCTATATCGGGAATGATGACCAATTCAGCCTCCCCCGATGGTATCTCAACCTTGTGACCATATATGACTGGAGAGTTCTTGAACACCTTATTTGCGATAGGATAGAAATCCTCTATATTTCTGATGTCGTCCATCTGAAATACAGCATCTACACATTTCAGAGCATCGACCATTGCCATTCGATGATGTTCCGGAATCATCGGGGTCTTATTCTTGTTCTTCCCGATAAGCATATCAGAATCAACCCCGACAATCAGAAAATCACATTGCGCACGGCACTTCTCCAGATAACGTAAATGATAGAAGTGGAGCAGGTCGAAACATCCACTTGTTAGACCTACGACCTTATTTGTCAAATCGAGTTTGTGGACTTCATTTCTGCGAATAATCATATATTACCTCCTTCCTTAGATTTGGCGATTAGAGCATCAGCATACTTAAATGATGCTTTGGTGATGTATTCAACCGATTTACTTTTCATATTGGCATCTACTGGCGAAGCAAGTAATCCTTGCATTGCCATAGAAGCTATTTTTAATCTGAGTTCATTTTCAGCAACTTTCGGTTTTAATTCCCCCGAATTCGAGGGAATTAGGCGCGGGCCTCGTTTACCATTACGACATCCGGGGACGATATGAGGCTGAGACGTCATAATGCTTGGAACATAAGTAAGTTCAAGGTGGCTGTTGCGAATCCACGCTTGACCTTTCGAGTCAAGAAATAGAACATAGCATTTACCAATCCTGGCATCTACATCTATGACCTGACCGACGGCACCAATCAGAATTTGCTCTGCTTCCGTAGAGGCTCCAGTTATTCTCACTACATCTCCGGCGATGAATGATGGTGAAGCGGCTTGATCTACACCAGTGGAGAGACACCTTACTCCGAAAAGTTCAGTAAGTCGAGCCTTCAACAGTACGGCGCATTTATTGGTCGGGTCGGTTTTCAGAATCTCCTCATTGTAAGCATACATATCCTGAACCTTTTCTTTCGGGCATTTCAACATCGCATCATAATCGGTTCTATTGGGATGAGCCATGCCGAGTTGATAGGCACGGTCGAAGGCATCGTAAAAAACGTCCTTGCAAAAGGCCATTGCATAGTACGGAGATTTCATGCAGAACTCTTTCCAGCTTTCTTCTCGTATCTGTTCGTATTCTTTTTGTATCATTCTATCATTTCATTTAGGGTTTCTGTAAGATAATCAGATACTTTGCTAACCAAAAGAGGAACTGCCTTCTTACTGCCTCCATTCTTTTTGTAAGCAAGAACTATTAAGGAAAGGTTTAACCTTACAGCCTCGTCAAAGGTTAGCTTCTTTTTCGCCATCTGATTGTAGAGGTCTGCCATCAGATTTAAAACTTCTCTCTCGGTCATCCCTCCACCTCCTTTCCGAGGTCGGGGAAGATGCAAAGCATCAATCGCTTTTCTGCTGATGCCTCATCCACTATGTATCGGTCATACTTGTCTTGGTTCGCAAGTATATTCTGCCGCGATTGAAAGATTTGCTTGGCTTTGCTTTTCTCCACAAGGCAGAAGCGGCGAAGCAGAAAGCGGATGGAGTTTTCTACTATAAGCAGTTATATAGGCGATATCTGCCGGAGAGCCTTCAGTAAACTCAGAAAACTCACGGGCAAAAACGGCTATTTGGTCTTCATTCATATTTCTTCTTTTTGATTGTTCAACTTCTAAAAATAGAACACTATCGGCTTGTCAACTTTGACTATCAGTCCATAAGAGAGAGACATCCTCCCCTGAAAGGTCTTACAGAGGCTATCGCACTGTGCTTTGACCTGCTTTCGGAAATCTTCAAGATCGCACGTTCCTTTTCGGAAATTGCATGAGCGACATGAAGGAAGCAGATTGTCAATATTGTCAGTTCCGCGAGTCCAGCCGCCCATCTCAATCTGCCAATCCTGGAAATTTCTTAGCAGTGGGATGATGTGATCAACTTGCATATCTTTGTAGGCAATCTCCTTACCACAGTAGGCACAATGACCTCCGCATTTGTCATATACAAGCTGACGGACTTTCTTCGATATGCTCATGGCTCTATGTGCTTTACTTTGGGTCTTCAAGTATCAGACCGCCATTGAGGATATGCTCTATCTCTCCTTCGGACAGCTTTAATGTGGCTTCCAGAGAGGGGCGATACCAGTTTAGCACTTTGACACTGGGCGGCACTGTCGCTTTGTCGAATGTCCGGGTATGCTGCATATAGCTTCCGCACATTCGGCAACCTATCGTGAACGGAGTTACGCCTTTCTCGGCATAGGTGGTGTGGATGGTGGCGCCACATTTTTTGCACTCATATCTATCGACGGTACCACGGCCGTCATAAATGCTCATTGATTCTATATCATTCAAGAGCTTGTTGTATCTCTTTTCAATCTGCTTCTTCGTCATGTTCAGTATCTTTTTATCGTAAACTGTGAGATAACTGGTATCTCCATCCAGTGAGTAACATTGCTGTCATAATACCAATCATCGGGGAACTGCCATGTTCCAAACTTATAGTAGGCGGTACAATGACAAATCTCCGGCTGTATCCCGGAGCAATGAGCGAGAACGAGACGGTCATCATCTGGCAATCTGTCATCGACACTTATCCATCCGGCCTTGCGGACATATTCGACATCTTTATCGAACACCTTATTTTCGCTCCACGTTACTTCTGAAAGGTCATGAAAGTCGGCATCATCGGGTACTTCTTCTCCGAGGTTGAGCCATATTTTTTCGGGGATATTATTCATCTTTGAGGTTTTCTTATTTCCGATTATTTGGATGATTGGTAAGGACTGACAGCCATAGCCAAATTACGACACTTGTTTGATGGCACTAATTATGGCTGCATCAAGTGCGCCGACACAAGTGTCATAATGACCTTCAACTGGGATACACAGACCTCCATCTATCCGCTGCTTCGCTCCTTGCCAGACTTGATCAGTGTCTTCAACATCATCGTCAACAACAGCGAAGCAATGGATTGAATGCTCTCTGCGGAGCCATTCAAGCGTGGTGTGGTATGAGGGTGCAGAGCAGACAGGCACAAGGAACGGATTGTCATTTGCAACATTGTTATGGTCGAGCGTTTCTCCGTCAGATACAATCAACATCATATCTTCATCGGAATCTGCTTCAGCAAAGTAAAACGCACATGGAACATTGAAACCTATGGTCTTCAATGCCTCTGCTATGTCGAAGGGGACAAAATCTGAATATTCCATAATTCAATCTGATTTTACAATTTTCGTAGTTCAGCCTGTAATGGGAGCCATTCTTTAGCGACAAGCCAAGAGAGGCTTTTCTTGGGGTCGAAATTATCAATCCGAATGGAATGATGGGAGAGCTTACCTTCTGTCGGCTTCAAACCTTGTTCGTGAAGCTCACACTTCCCGTCATGGTAGAAGGTACACCATCCGTCCTCAACCTTCGCCTGAACCATAAGGACCGGGCGATCTATGACACCGAACAGCATACCTACGAGCCATTCGGTCGGAGCGAGTCTGTCCTTATATCCGGCATCTATCAGACGCTCTATGTCTTCCGGGGTGCCGAGGCAAGGAGTGTGGCATTGAGACTTGCATTTCTCACAACTACAAGCAGTCGGCTTACGACCACTCTTTTGCATGATGTAGTTGATGGTAGGTATTCCGAGATGGCTCATATCTTTAAGTGGGACTGGCTGTTAAACATTCCATATAGGTCTCATAAGAAAAATATCGAAATCAGCGCCAACCGATGCAGGATGATTGTATTCAGCACCTCCGAGCAAGTCTTTAACGCTGTTCTTCCAATAAACCTTTGCGCCGGATGCACCAACCTTTTGTGTGATGTATGGGACAAATTCAGACAGTTGCAGAGGGACTATCGGTTGCTTTCCTCCGCTAATCAATCCTATCTTATAGAGGTCGCAGAAACCGAGAGTGCAGTTGATGATGTCATCTGCTACCTGCAAATCAAGAAGCGGCTCTAAACTGGCGAAAGTTCTTATGCCGAGAGAATGAATCTTACGCATTGCATCAATCCTGGCTTCTGTTGGACTTGCATTCTTCTCCAGTTCATCGGAACCTGTGAGCGTGAAGCCGATAGCAATGAGAGAAGGACGGTCGATGTGTCCGAGCATACGAGACAGACATTCAATGAATCTAAGGGCGCCATCAGCACGTTTGGTGAGGATTTGAACTGGGACACGTTGGCGAATGGCATACACAGCAGCTTCGACTGTAAGACCTCCAGTTTCGTCAAGAAGCGGGTCGGTAGTGAAGCTGAAAAAGATGCCTTTCGATGAGATGGAACCACCATTGCGGTCATAGTAATTAAGCTCCTTTTTGAAGGTGGCGATTGCATCATCTTCATCTTTGAAGCACTTTTTGAGCCGTGGAGTTGTAGACCAAACTTTGCTCATTACGCCACGCTTGCAGTAGCAATACTGGCAGTCATTTGAACAGCCAGTATAGAAGTTACAGGCAAACTGGGCGTACTCTCCTGCTTTGCCTTTGGGTCTATATATCGCTTTGTCAGATGGCTTATAGACTTTCGCCAAAGGAATGTCCTTTATCTTCTCGTACAGTTCGGGGTACTCCTTGCGAATATACTCCTTCTCCTTTTGAAAGCTGTCTGTGCTAAACTCTGTCGAGGCATAGATGCCTCCGGCGTAATTGCCCTGCTCATCCCCGAAGGCGATGATACGACCATCCTTAACGAGGACGAGATGATAGTATTCGCCTCTTGGTCCAAACCCGACTTCCGAGGTCAGAAATCTATCGTATTCATAGCCACAGTAGTTACCGGGCTTTTCTTTATCTAAAAACTTTGCCATTGTGTGAGCGTTTGGTTGATGTTTCATTCATCATCGTAACCCCAATCGACAATTTCCTTATAAGGTCTGTCTGGGCCTTCAAGAGCTTGTATGGGTTTGTCAACTATGAGGGTGCCGAACCAATTTACTATCACAATCTTTTCGAGAGTGGCAGGGTCGCACCAATCATTATCTGAGTGCCGGATGTCATATAAGAACTTACCTTCAAGGTCTTTCTCTCGGTCAATCCTAATTTCTGAGAGAAGTCCGCTAACCTCTTGCCCTCTGTCAAAGACGAGTGTCATTGGGCGGCAATCTTCGGCTTGTAATAATTCTTTTACTGTCTTCATGTTATCTTAATCTTTATTTGCTTTAGGTTCGTGAAGCGGACAGGTACCAGTCTTTTCGTCATACTGGGGCATCGTCCACGTTAGAGTTTCTTGCACAGGCTCACAGAATGGGATGTGCCTTTTGCAATTCTTACAGAGATCTGGACCTCCGAAGTAGTTCGGGCCTACGCAGTAGGCGTAATCTTTATTCCGTTTTTCCATATATAGCAGCAATTTTGAGTTGAGCCTTGTCAAACTTAAATCCGTGCTTGTTGAGGATGGAGATTGCTTCTTCTACCTTCTCTGCCCTGAACAGCTCTATAACACCAAAGGTGCGGAGCCATCCAGTCTTACGAGAGAGCGAGGATGTATTGCTATATCGACCGTTTGCAACCCCGGCTACAAGTTCCGTCGGGAACCAGTCACATTCAAGGACAAACACTCTTGCATCATCATCGCCGAACATCTCCTTTGCCTCTTTCGCATAGTCCTCATAGGTCATTCCGAGATACCATGGATAGGACTTCTTTTCAAGCACAGAAATCTTATACTCCATATCGGGATTGATGATGTGGTGCCGGATGCCGTTGACATCCTTAATCCACTCATTCGGATAGTCAACAACTTTCTTTCCTTTGCTGACCTTCGAGAATTTTTCGGGGCTCACATATCTTGTTTCCATCTTCTTTGATTTTTATTTTCTACTGTAAAGTTAATCATTGATTTTGGTATGCGAAAACATATAATCATTTAATTTACAGCGTATTAATTCAAGAAACAAAGTTTAACTTTTGATGATTCAAGATCGGATAATCATATAGACAATACACCGAAAATGTCAGTCTATGCGCACGAACTCGAACACATATACATAGGGGTTCTTACTAAAGACCTGCTTCTTTGACACACCATCAATGAGGCGGTGATATGCTCCGCGAGGGTTCCGGGCGGGCAGCTTTGCGCTCTCCTTTGTCGGGCAGGTCGTGTACTCCTTGCCGGGTGTGATGGCTCTCACTCCTTCTGCGGCTATATCTTCGTCCGAAATGGATTGCAGCTTCTCAGCTCTGACTCCAGTAATCCTGATATGATGGGGCATGAAGTCTGCGGCTACATACATCTTGTTATTCCATCCGGCTTGCTGTCCGATTGGAGTGTTGGCATGATGTTTCTTTTCGTGATCCTTCTTTGCGGACACGAAGGAGGGCGACAAGCCTATGCTCTTGTAGCTTTGGGCTATGGCGACAACCTCACCTACGACATATCGGGCAAATCCCCGACGAATGAGGAAGTCGGACAACGACATAGCTGCATCTTTATTCTCGGCTCTATACTTTTCGTACGCCGTTAGATGAGAGTCAGGCACAATCCTTCGGGTCTGTGTCTTTAAGCCGGACAGGACTGCATCAGTCAGACAATAGGGCTCATCGTTGAACATTATCGTTTTCATCTTCTTTTTCTTTAAGGGTTCTGTATAATCCTATGCCGTTGATGTTGCTTGAACGAGCAAGCAATCCATCCTGAACCATCTCATCGAGTGCGGTGGAAACATCGGACAGAACTTTGGCTTTAACATCATTGGCTATCGCTACATATGGGAATTTCTTGTCAGCGACTCTTTGCTGAACGAGGTCGTGGACTATCTCATAGAGATATGGATGGAGATACTTCATAGCAATTACAGCACCTTGTTTTCATTGATTTGGTGTGATGCTTCAAGCAGTAGTTCCCCGACATATTTGGCGGCAGACATTTCCCGATTGTGGTCCGGGGTCAGAGGAACACCTGCTTTACACAAGTCTGACACTCTCTTACTGGCATACTCGTGAATATAGTGCAGACCTTCCTCCTGGAGCATTTCGGAGAAATGAGAGATGAGGTACCTGCGGGCGACCTCAAAACCTTCAACGAAGCAGGCTACATTGCGGTTGTTGAGATACGACTTATCCTTCATCCATCGGAGGGCAAGTATCTCTACATCCTCTACCGACATTCTGCGTGGGTTCTTTTCAAGTTCTTCCATAATCACAGTCAAAATGGTCAAAGGTGCTTTCATACACCATATTGCAGTCAACTCTAAACTGAGCATTTACGTCACGGAGGTCGCTTACGGCTCTTTTATACGGATACATGAGTGTCCGATTGCGTCCGATGTAGTTTACAGCTACGGAGGGCTTGATGTGGAATTGCGTCGCTACATTAAAGAATATGTAGCGAGCGTACATCAACGACCACATACGACATTTGGACTTTATTGCGGAGACAACATTTCCAGTGAGGGCACATACTCTTTCGAGGATGTACTGCATCAGTTCTTCTGTATCCTCCGGCAGGTTCTTAATCTGAATGCTCATAGTAATACGGTCTTTGCTCATTAGTGAAGGCAGACATATACTCAGCAAACTCCTTTCGGAAAGCCGGGGTGCGGTTGAACTTGCAAGGATGAGGCTCCCCACATATACCACCGCGATAGACACACTTCCTAACCATCATCTTGGCGAGAGCTTCATCTACATTTGCGACCTCTGCCTTAACTTCTTTCATTGCTTGGATGGTCAGAACGTGAGCCATATTACAGAGCCTCAACTTCGACATGTCTATCAACGATTGTGCGTTGATGCACAGGCCGAGTTTGACAGGCACCATGCGGTCGTACTTCTCAGTCCATGATTCAAGCTCATTCTGAATGACAGTGATGAGGCACTGGGCGATGTCATTCTCTCCTTTGAGGATGTGGTCGAGCAGGTCGGTCAACTGGTCATTGACTGACTTGATCGCTACATCAAACGTAACATCATTGCTACGGTCATCCCTGCGGCTCAAATCGAATGGTACAACACCGACATGGTGCCGGATGAAATGAGTTGCGACAAAGAGAGGCACATCTATAAACTCTATCCAGAACAACTGCGTCCGGGCCGGCGAGTGTTCAGACTTGTAGATGGAGAGAAGCGACTGATGCGACTTGCCGTTGAAGGTCATCTCGCAAGCTCTACGCATAAGAGCTTCATCTGTGTACTTTCTGACTGATACTTCCATCGGATTACTTTTTACGGTTCATAACTTCCATCGCAAGCATTATGGAATATGCTGCGAGGTCAAGCAGGGTATCGACAGCACTCTCATCATTTACGAGAGCTACCTTATCTCCGAGAAGGAGGTTTTCGGCACGATGGAACTTATCGGACATTCGCACTATTCCGGCTACATAACCGTAGCGTTCAACGCTGTCTGTGAATGAATTTCCATAATCGGTATTCTTCTTCTCATAGGTCTCAGTAATCTGCTTGGCAAGATTGCCGAACATAACAACATTGGGACTGCTCATTGTTCTATCATTTTATGGTAATGGGTATCGGAGAGGGTTTGCTTCATGTGGATGATACGCTTGATGCGTTCAATCAATTCCGGGGTCAGCTTGGTTTCTTCTTTTTCTCCCCCGTCATCGTCTGAATGAGAGCCGAACAAGCCGTGCTTGTGGATGTATGCCTGAAACAGTGTGTCCTCCATCTTTTTATGCTCGGCATTGTAGTTGGACTTATGCCACACGAACATACTTTTCAACTCTGCATACTCGAAAGCAGTCAGATTGACACTAATCTTTGAGCGTCCGGCGATGTGTCGGTAATCCAAACGGTTCTTGCCAGTAACGGAGAAATAGCACTGGGCGAAAAGCGAAAGCATTGTCTTAGAGCGACCTACTTCAAAATCATACCACTTACTCTCATGAACTTCCGCAGTGATTTCTTCTATGGAGATACCATACTTGCTACATAGTCGTTCAATGGCGAATCGGGCATTTCGGGCTTCGTGGGTATCACCACTGTCAGCAAGTCTCGACAACTTTAGGAGCTTGCTTTTCAGACTTTCATATTTCGGGTATTTCTTATCCATTCAGACTTTAGGATTTAGCAGATGGAGATACAGAACCTCTATACCTCCACCTGCGAGTTGGGATGATGTTTACAAATTGACCGAGACTTTTCGCCACTCCTTGAACAGCTTCTCCAGATTGAGCGACTGCTTGCGAGAGCGCTGTGCTGCGGACTTGTTGCCTTCAACGGCTTTTGCCATGTCTTCGTTGAAGCTACCGATGGCTGACTTGATTTCGTCTGCCAGTTGTGGGAGGGTCTTATACATATACTTACTTTTTGTTGTTAGGGGCTTCTTTGACAAGTTCCCAGTCATGAGCGAATACATCGCTGATGGAGGGCACCCAGGAATTGGCTTCGCCTGTCTCCGGGTTGAATATGAGACACTGCGACACATAGTCGATGTGGTCGCCGCTGTCGAGAATCAGACGCTTCGCCTCGTCGGGGAGGGACTGCATCTTGGGGATGATGTCGGAGCCGATATGAGCCGGGACCTGCTTGAACACCATGAGACCTTTTCCATTCCATCCGTTGCGACGGACAGCGAAGCCTTCCTTGAGCAGAGGGAGAATCTGCTCGAAAGTCAGACCATAGGGACGGCACACTTCTCCACCTTCCATACAGGTCTGACGGAGGCACAGGAGGTTGAGGTATGCACCCATCATGTTATGCTGGGCGATGAGGAAGGCGCGGGTGCCGAGTTCGAGGGCTTGGAAGTCCTTGCCGTCGTTCTGATTGTAGATGAAGTTACCGAGCTTGTTCGAGCGTTCCATGAGGTCGGCTACTTCGATGTTCACACGGTCGAGGGGCGTTTCCGCAACCTTGTAGGCTTCCTCGAATACATTAGCCGGAGACCACGACTGATAGCCGTCGGCATACTCTACGAGGTAGCCGGGATTGTTGTCATACTCCGAAACATAGGCGTTTTCACGGATGAGGCCTTTAGCATGGGCCTCTCCGTAGGTCATCGGCTCTGCCGACACCTGTTTGGTTCCAATGAATTTCGTCATATTTACGATATTAAGGGGGATTATTAAACTCGTCCTTGCATAGCGCAAGGATTTTACTTTAGCAGTCGAAATACAATAGACATAAGCAATCCACAGAGCGTACCGAAGAAAATGACGACACCGAACATATTCAACTGGAACTTCGCCCAGCGTGTCTTTTTCTCATACTCTTTGCGGAGCTCATCAACCGGGCGCTGATACTCATTGTAGAAATCAACGAGCATTTCTCGGACGGCTTCGTTTATCTGTGTGATACTTTCTTTTGGAATGGAGCCAAGATCAGAACATTGAACCAACATCGGATTGCTGATTCTGATTTTCTCATACTCTCGGTTGTGACATCCTTCTTGTAGATGGAGGTTGACACTGAGCGATGCCGTGCCTTTCTGTTCATACATTTCCTTTGCCAACTGCTTGATCAGTTCTTCGTTGGCATTGGCTTTCTCAGCAAGTGCGAGATATTCTTCTTCTCTCAAAAGCACCTGCTTGTAAGGATTGAGGGTATAGACTTCTCTACTCATGACTTTTGCGATTTTCTGCGTTCTAATCTTTCATCGTAGGCGATTTGAGCCTCCGTGCCCGGAGAGCATACACCGAAAATGTCGGCAATTAGAGTGATGGTATGGCAGTACCACATGACGGCATCGACAACTTCAAACAGCACTGGCTCTTTCTCCAGTACAGGCTTGTCTCCACGCTCATCAATGACCTGATTGACCATCTTGACTTCATCTTCATGGAGGTACTGGAGAACCCTGTCGAAGGTTCCTACAAGATTCTCCAATGCCCGTTTCGCCATCTCTACGTCTCCTTCCTTCATCAGCCACCCCCGAATGGTGCTGTCGGAACAATCTTCCATACAGGTCGGCGTGGCTTTTTCTTCGCCGGGGAACTTGTGGAACACATACATTCCACTAAGTCCACGACGGAGATGATAAGGGAGGTCGAGGCTGTCATTCCAGCCTCTTTCTTCAAATGCTCTTTTCTTACTCATCGTCGGTATCGAGATAGGATTTATCACAAGTGCAACCGAAGGTGGTATCGGTGCATATAACTGGCTCATCTCCGTTCCGAACAGCCTCGGCCACAAGGTTGGCAATGTCTTCTGTCATTGGATAGGCAAGTGCGTGAGCCATGAACGGCTTGCCACAGTCCTTGCATTTAAGCACGAGGATGGGAAGTTTCTTATCTGCCATGATTACTTAAGCATATCGGATGAACACATAAGGACATTGCCGACCATGTAATCATGGGGAATCAGAGCTTTATGCTCATGGGCGATTGCGGTAGCTTTGGGGTTCTCCTCTAAGCCATACAGCTTGCCTTCCTCATTTAAGACGAGGATGTTGCCGTCGGACAATCCGACAACTTCTATATAGCCGCCTACAATCTTCTGAACTTCTTCCAGTGAGAAGTCATTACCGTTGGCGGGGCTGACTTTTTCTTCTCTACCGTCGGGGTAGATGATGGTTGCTTCTTTTATCATTTTCTTCTTTAGGTTTTCTTTATTTGCATTTACGGGAGTGAGGGTGCAGTGTGTAGCCGAGCCTATTTCCGCGTGCTACTGTGGGCGTTTAGGTCATAGCCGTCAAGACTTACTGCGGTAGGAAGGATTGGCAGACCCGATATTTTCGCCAAGTTCTTTAGGTCGTACTGATTGCTGCTACTGTTCTGCACCATCTGATTTATCTTTGTCAACGAGTTCTACGAGGGCCATTCGATTGGCGAGACACTGGGCGTAAGTCTTTTGCTGTGCATCGAACTTTGTGCTGATGGGCTTGTCGCCGACAAATGCCATTACGAGGATGTCGAGCCGGCGAAGCTCCTTCGGAAGCACATCGCCTATCTGGTGTCCAACGATCTTTTCAACTTTCTCTTTCATCATTTCGCAATACCGATAAATAGACTGGAGAACGATGTGGCATTGGTAGATGGCCAGCAGATAGTTTCTGTGATCATCATCGAGGTCAGGGTACTCAGACTTTAGATCAAACTCAATGTTTTTCAGATAAAGCGAAAACAAATCAGAAACTCCTTCCTCAAACACATACATATTCTCTATTTCAGAGTCAGTGTGAGCATGATTCGTAAACTCATCTCTCACCCTGTCATACTGACGTTTCAGTTCCCGAACTGCCCGACATAGCTTCTTCGTGGGATGAAGTTTGAGCATTGAAGCGACATCAACTATGGTGTCGGCATAGTCCCAGGCGAGTTGAGCGACAACAAACGGAACGTATGCAAATCTCATCGAGGTCTCCGTGTCAAGGATTTGAGAGAGCTTCATTTCCTTCTGCATTTCTCTTTGAGCCTCCAACTCCTTCAACTCATTGTGCTTATTTTCAAACTTC
The DNA here is from genome assembly GCA_902495075.1 of uncultured Porphyromonadaceae bacterium. Lineage (GTDB taxonomy): Bacteria > Bacteroidota > Bacteroidia > Bacteroidales > Muribaculaceae > Lepagella. The sequence goes on along the minus strand of CABUVO010000001.1, from coordinate 214,521 downwards.
TTCCGTTCTGTCGGAGGAAGATGCTTCTTAAAACATTCAAACATCACCTCTGACATTGGAGAGGGTTCGGTATGCTGCTGAAAAATTGAATACATCTTAGGGCTGGATTTCGTATGCCAAAATCGTCGTCTTCTCCGATATGGGAGTGCCGAACTGATTGGTATATGCCGGGCGGTGGTCCACAAGCAAGAGAACTTCGACACCATTTATGGTATGGAGGTAAGCGTCCCTGCTGTCACAGTTCTTCGGCTTTGAGTAGAAGAACCATGACTTATTCTCAAATATTGCTGTCCGCTAAAACTTTTTGAGACAGTTACGAAATAAGGGCTGGCACCTATTGCAGGAGTCAGCCCATAATGGTTACTTTGCTTTTACCACAAAACATCGGTAACCATGCGCAAAAATAGTCATTTTAGCGGACAGCCGCTCTATGGTCAGGTGATAAAATTGCTTGACAAGTCAAAAATTCTTCAATCCAGCCGCGAGAACGGTGGAGAACGGTACGTCAAACACTTTAACTGCTGGATTCATTTAGTGGTAATGCTCTATGCTGTGATAATGCGTTTCGACTCACTGCGTGAGATAACAGCCTCTCTGCTTGCCGAGACACGTAAGCTGGCACATCTGGGTATTACCTTCAAAATCGGACGCAGCACTCTTGCGGACGCGAACAAAAGACGTCCTGAAGCCATATTTGAGGCTATATACCGTGATTTGTATGCCTCTTACCGACATGTCCTTTCCTCGGACAGCCGAAGCCGTAAGACACCAAAATGGATGAAAAGGCTTCAGATTATCGACTCCACGACAATCACATTGTTCTCAAACCTGCTTTTCAAGGGTGTTGGCCGTCATCCGAAGACCGGCAAGAAGAAAGGCGGCATAAAGGTACATACTGTCATCCATGCCAACGAAGGTGTGCCGTCGGACATAAAGTTCACATCAGCCGCGACAAACGACTCCTTCATGCTCAAGCCTGCGACATTGAGTAAAGGCGACATAATGGCAATGGACCGCGCATATATCGACTATGAGAAGTTCGAGCAGCTTACACAGCGAGGCGTGCTATACGTCACCAAAATGAAAAAGAATCTGAAATACATCATATTGTCAGACACTATGTATCAGACCCCGGACGGTCTTATGGAGGTCAGGATACAGGATGTTGAATTTGTCAAGCAGCTTAAAGGCGGAGAGACAATCCATCACAAATCACGCATAATCACTTATGCTGATGTAAAGAAGCACAAACTCATATCTCTGTTGACCAACGATATGGAGTCTGACCCTGAAGAGATTATAGCCATATACCGCCAGCGTTGGGAAATCGAACTGCTGTTCAAGCAGATGAAGCAGAACTTCCCACTGAAATACTTCTATGGCGAAAGCGCCAATGCAATCAAGATTCAGATATGGGTAACGCTGATTGCGAACCTATTGCTGATGGTGATGCAGAAGGGTTTGAAACGCCAGTGGAGCTTCTCGGGACTGGCAACTATGGTAAGGATAACTCTGATGTATTATGTCGACTTCCAAAGCCTGTTCAACAACCCCGAAAAAGAGTGGGAAATCATACTTTCGGAAGCGTCCGGAGCACCTCCTGAACCATCCCTTTTTGACTGAGGGGGCTTATAGAATGAAAAAGAAGACTCGAACACCGTAAAATCAGCGTTCGAGCCATACTATATTGCGTTATCCAACTTTTATCGGACAGCAATAATTCTCAAACATCAATGCGTTGCTTTGTGTATGAGTGACCGACCGGAAGACCTTCTCATCAGCTTTGCTGAAAATGTCTTCGGCAAGTTTATCGGTAACTTCTATCGAGCCGGGATAAACGGGAGCGCCAAGTTTGGCTGACCTCCCGTTTATCAGGCGACGAAAGAACTCCTTTTGAGAGATCTTCTTCATGTCCGATTATTCTTTTGCATCAGACTTTGGGATGAAGCAGAAATCCGCAAACAGTTCTGCGAACTGCTTTCCGGCATATTCTGCCAACGCTTCCGTTTTGAAGGCGAGCCGAGAGCCGTGGTTCGCGTACGAGTACGACGAGGCGTTACTCGCATACGAGTAAACGAGACCGCCATACGCACTCGCACTGTTATTCGAGCGACCAACACAACGGCGCTCCTGCTTCTCATACTCGGACATGGCATCGTATTTATCCTTAGAGATGAGTTCATACCAGGGATACCAGCGACGCTCGCCGGGGACGAACTGAGGCTTCCATCCATCATTGAGGGCGGCGACGATGACGCGGAGCTTGAGATACGCGATGATGTCCTTGTCTTCGGAATTGGTGAATCGCCACTCTGCACTACTGGCGGCTTCGACAAGGGGATGGTCTTTGCCAAGCTCATTGACTGCATCTTCGTAGGTCTTCACTCTCTCGGTGGCGGGCACTGCTTCCGAGAACTGTTCGCCGAGGGCTTCTTTGACAGCATTTCTTCCGTCTGTGGAGGTGCTGCGGTAGAACGCAACTAACTGCTCCGGGGTAAAGTCGATGTTCATCTTCTTTTTACTTTAATGGTTATATTCTTTATTTGCTTTTGATACCGCAAAGGTAATCATTTATTATCATTTATGCACAATCTTGAATGTTAAAATTGTGCCGAGAGGCTATTTTTAGCTTAATCGAGCGTAAATTCATCATCATAAACGAAAATTCTCGCTCCCGACCCGCAAATTTCGACCTCCCACTTATACATGGTGGGCCAATACTTGACGAGGACAATGTTGACATATCCGAGATGCGGCTCATTCAAGGTAGCCGACCTTCCGTCAAATTCAGTAACTCCATCCATAGCCATCTTCTGTAGCGTGAATACAATATTCTTCCGAAATTCCGTCTATCTGTTCTATCAGTTCCCGGATTTGGTCGTGGAACCATTCGTTAAACGACAGGCGGTTATGCTTCTCCCATCTTTCGACGAACACCCCGCAGGGTTCGGCATAGATACCTTTCATGCAAATTTCAAGCTGATGAATGAGAATGAGGAGCCTACGCTCTATCTTCTTCTCTCTCGCTTCAAGCTCGTCGATGCAGGGATGGAGCCGGACGTGCCATTCGTTGAGTGGTCTCACATTGCGGATCTCATAGGAGCTTTCATCTGCTGCGTTCCTAATCCAGATACGCTTGCCCCAGGGAGTAACTTCGATTCTCATGCTTTTGCGTCATTAGAGATGATATACATTACATCGCAGTCAACTACATCGCAAGGCAGACCAAAGGCAGGGCAATGGGAGAAGTATGCTTCAAAGTTCTCGTCATCATCATGGACCGGGTAGATACCTTGTATCTCCATACCTCCTTTGCGATAGCTCTCATAGAAATCATCTACCATCTGAATTTCTTCATCTGTGATGCTGTTTCTATCGCCATTAACGATGTAACAGAGAGCCCAGCCGGGAATTCTTTCGACTACCTTCTCCATATCACTTGCTGTATGCTTTGTCAGGGAACTCGATTCCATAATGCTCACAGAGCTGAATGATGCGGAAGGCTAACATATTCCACCAGTTCTTAACGAAACGGTCCTTCTGCTTCTCCGTCTTTACGATGCCCCATTCTTCCCCGATGTTGCCGATGTGCCATGTACCATAGGCTACGGAACAACAGCTTGGCAGACCTTGAAGGTACTGGGCTATGCGTTCCTGACGATTGGGCCACATCTTCCGGCGTTCCTCGTTGTCATACTCCCGGTGGAACTTATTGACGAAATGACGGAGCTTTTCTTCGGGAGTAGTGAGGACTTCATCTTCTGAACTTATACGACTTAGGATGTAGTCGTACTGGTCTTGGTATCTTTTCTGTATCATGATCTGCTCTGTGCCTTTACGAATTTGCGAATCTGTCTTATCTCATAGGGGTAGTCCTGACCTGCGACATACTCGAAGCGCTCGCCGTTCCATGTGAGGCGACGGAGCCACCAGCCTTTGGATGATTTGAGGTCGTTGATGTTGGCTTCGGTAGGCTTGCTCCATATAACCTTTGCTATCTCCTTCCAGAAATGTTGCTCGGAGGCTTCCGGAATCTCAAAGTTACAGCACTCATACGAGGTACCATCTTTGAAGCAGGCACGCTTCTCCGAGATTATCTCTGCCGAGACTGTATCATAGTAGAGTGCATCAAGCAACTCCTGGAGGGTGCTGAATTTTCTTGTTTCGTTTTCCATCTTCTTATCTTTATTTGCATTGGGATGATGGGAGGGGCTTGCACCCATCCCCGATGTTTCTTAGTCGAAGAACTCGTTGCCGAACTCCTTCACGCGAGCGATGGAGAAGCGACGGTTCTTGTACTGTATCTTGTAGGCGGCGACAGCTTCCTTCGGGTATTCAGCAGCGAACTCGTCAACTGTGCTTTTGAAGGAACCGAGAGCAGTGCCATTCTTGCGGAGACACCAGAACCATTCACCTTCCTTGTACTCATCTTCGATGTCTGCATCTTCGATTTCCTCAACTTCACGGGAGATTCTTACTACATCGTGGAATGAGTCACCAACGACGAACCGATTGCCTTCTGCGGCTATGCCACGCATTGTTTCAATGAGGGCCGAGAGTTTCATTTCTTTCTTTTCCATCTTCTTTGACTTTAATAAGTTGTTTTTTAATTACACTGTAAAGTTAGTCATAAGTTGTTGATTGCGAAAATCTTACGTCTTTTATTTTTCTGTCATAAGACTTAAAAAACAGCATTAAACAAAGTTTAACTTTTACTCTCTAAGCCTATCTCTTTATGTCGGTTGCAGGGTATGATGTAGAAGTAACTGACACCATACAGGAGGATAACACCTCGCTTTGCCCGGGTGCATTGGAGCTGTCCCTGCGTGGGCTCTGTGCCGTATTTCTTGCGGTACTCGGCTTTCGACTCCAGCGTGGATTTCTCATACTTGACTTTACTCATCTCGGATTCGAGGAAAGCAAGTGCTTTATCATGGTCATAGAACTCCTTCTCATTGGAGCCGTCTGACAACTTCAATAGCTTGTGGTTCCAAGCGACAATGAACGGATTTGAGCTTTTTCTTTCCATAATCTTTATTTGCATATAAGCAGACCTATACTGCGAGACCTGTAAACTTTATCGGACATTCGATTGGCTTTGCATATCCGGCTATCCAATCGGTATTGTTCTCGGCGTTCCATTGAGCTGTGCATTTGGTGGTCCAGCAATAAGGACAACCATCTTTGTCAATGGCGAGATTGCCATCTTCGTCGAACAAGCACCAGTCTGAGTGATGGAGGTTGACACATTTATGCTTCTTCTCATCTGAGAGGTACCATCCCCCGGCGTGATCGCCTCTTTTGGTTGTGAGCTTCTTCATCTTTCTCTATAACTTTTACATGGCCTTTTGCGAGCCGTTATACTTCTTTTGAGCTTACTGCAATACATCGTATCATTAGGCAATACCTCATAATGGCTGCAATGGGAGCAGTGAGGCTCTATGATGTGTGGAATCTTATCGTAATCTCTTTGCGTCGCCGTTCTCAATGGCACCCAGCCTATCCCGACATATTTCATTATTTCTCCATGTGCAATTACACAGAAGTCGGCATCTACAACACACTGCGGCGGATTTACGCTCATCTTAATGGATGATATTTCAGATTGCTTAACGACCATAATACAGTCTTCTTGATTGATTTCTACACCATGAATCAGACCACCCAACGTGCCTTCCGAAACGACGATGCAACTTTTTCATTTCCGGGTATTCCTCCCCACTTATGTCATCCCAAATATCAAACCAGGCACAATCAAAATGCTCTTTCGGATTGAACTCAAAGATGCTTTCGTTGACTATTTCAACACGAGGGTCATTCGTGTAAGATGAGGCTACCAACTTTATCACGTCCAGCGATTGCTCAACGACAACAACCTTCGTAACATCATTCTTTTCAAGCAAGCATTTCAACACCATTCCAAGACCTAAACCACCAATCAAAACTTTGCCTTGTGCATTTTGGATGAACTTGTAATGGTCGTTCACTTCGGCAGGAGTGTTGCTCATTATCAGCTTTCCATCGCAATACAAACCATAATACTCGCCTGCTTCTATGAACCTATTCCTTCCGTTGATCATCTCGCCGAGGTTGTGCATTTTCTCGCCTTCGGGAGTGATGGTGAACTTCTTTAGTTCCCAGTCTCCCGATACTCCGGTCTGTAAATTTAATTCAACTTTTCTCATATCAGAACAGGTCATTTAATTCAAACTTTCTCGGAGCCGGGAAGAAAGCGTCGATTATCTCCTTTCTCCCACGAGCCATCCAATATTCTGCGTTCCTGACAGCATCTTTAGCCGTGCGCATTGAGAGTGATTCAACAGCGACAAACAATCCGAGGGTACGGAGGTTCATCTTCATTGCTTCCTCCCTGGTTGGGATGTAGCGGACAGCTTTGGTAACATACTTCTCAGCTGCGTGAGGATTGGATGCTTTCTGCTTACGCCACTTAACGAAGCGGTTCCTTTTGAGTATTTCTTCTTCTGTGATGGGCTTCATCTTCTTTGACTTTATTAAGAGCAGCCGGAGATACTACACTCCGGCTGCTATGATTTCAGTATGCAAGTGATTTGGCTACCTTCTTTGCACAAGCGGTATAAACGACGAACTTGTTGCGCTTAATTACTGCGATTCTCAGATACTCGTCTCCTTCCTCTCGGTAAAGGATTTCTGCATCATCGCTGGCCTCTGCTATTCTGATACGATTTACGAGGTGCTTCCAACGTTTCATCACCGTATCATAGTCACCATGCGTGTAAATGTCGTGAGCCTCTAAGTCAATGGCTGTATCGAGGTGTTCAATTTCACCATCCGTGGTGAGTTTCATGATGAAGCAGTATTCTTCATCCTTGCTTGCAATCAGATTGAGATTGCGCTGTACTCGTGTTGCTTCCATAAGGTTGGACTTATTGTTAACTATCTCGTTTGCTATCATTGCTTCCATATCTTTGAGCTTTAAGGGGTTATGTTTTATTTTTACGATGTAAAGTTAGCCATTATATATGATATGCGAAAATCATAACTCATTTATTTTCGGTGCTTTACGCTTAAAATTCCAGAGCTATCGCAAGTTTAACTTTTGCTAACTTTTACTGCCCCAAAGATACTTCGAGCGCACTATGGCAACGGCTTCATCAACCATCTTACAGCAGTCAACTCCGAGGGATGAGTAGAAGCCATCGTTGCCACACAAGCACTCGCAGGCAATCCCGATGGTTCGTTTCTCGTCTGAACTGAAACCGACCCGGAAGGTGCGGAATATCTTCAGCGCACCTTTCAGGTCTCCTGTTCTAAGGAGACAGACAGCCTTCTGTGTCTTCGTCTCTGCCATGATCACTCAGCTTTGAACTGGAGCGAGATGTAGCTCCTAACATTACCGAAAATCGCCATCGGGCACCTTCTCGGCTCATACTTGCCAGTGCCGTCTCCATCGTCATACTCTCTGCCGACTGGCATCGTGTCTGACCATATTCGGCAACGGTTGGCAATTTCATTGACCTTCTCTGTGCTGCATCCAAACAGCGTTACTTCAACGTCATACTCATCACCCCAGTAAGACTTGCGGGCACTGACCTTGAACTTTTCTCCAGGAAACTCGATGGCGAGGAACTTTCGTACATTGCTCGACATCTGACTACCATTCGTGGGATGCAATCTCAGACCTTGATACTTTATCTTCAACTCGTTCTCTCGGTCCTCCAATGCCTTTAGATGAGAGGCAAGCTCTTGCATCCTCTCTGCCTTCTTCTCGGCTTTGATGCGTGCCATTTCTGCGAGGACTGCTTCTCTTTCTTCGGAGAACAATACTCCATAGTTGACAGGCATGTGAACATAACGCCAGTAATCATATCCCTGACAATCTACGCCTATCCATTTGCCGGACGGCTTACGAAATACTGTGATGAGGTCGAAGAAGGTCTCACAGTCTTCCTTTGTCAAGGAATACATTGCCTTACCTTCATCAACATCATCAGACTGGCTACCGCAGGAGTGAGATGGAGCAGGCTTCGTCATCCAGTTAGTGAGGAAGTCCTCATCTTCGGGGACATCTACAATATCGACTATCTTGCACAGGCGGGCGATGCTCCCCATGTGCCAGAACTCCCTGGCATCTATGAAGTCATAGAAGTTGACATCTTTACCACAAGCGGTTGCAGTATTGATGAAATCTCCAATCTGAAACTCATGTGCCGACTTGCGGCTGTTGACATCTGCCTGCTTGCTATACTCATCTACTTTTCTCATGATCGAAACTTTTTGGAGTGAAACTTAATAAAGAACTACCGTCATATCGTAGCGGTTAAACGGGTCTTCTATGGTTCCGGCACCATGAGCATTGAGGTGTCCGGCTACCATCTGCTTCTCTGTGGTTTCATCCACTATCGAAAGCAGGTACTCCTTCCAGTGGGCGCCGTTATTCTCCCGATAGCCACCATCTTCAACTCTCACGCGGAGGTCGAGGCTGTCAGACAGGCTGGCGAGGACCTTGCGGATGGCGGCGAGGATTGAGGCAACTCCCGACCAGTCTTCATCCTTATAGAGATGAGAGGTCATCGGCGATACGACCTTATAGATTTGGTTCTTTATCTTGGCTGCTGTTACTTTCTTGTCCATCTTCTTTGACTTTAGAGGGGTTATTTTTAATTTTCTACTGTAAAGTTAGCCAATAAAATTGATATGCGAAAGTCATAAAACATTTATTTTCAACGCTTTACGCTTTATATTTGTCGCAAAATCATTATTTAACTTTTGCTTACAAACCGCATCTTACAGCACCAAAATTGCGACTTCTTACGAGCTTGATGTGAAGGGATGGTAAGGACATTCTGGCATAGACAAATTACGGGCGGTTAGCTTGCCAATCATATAGACAATACGCCAAAAACAAAAGCTCCCGACAGGATTGCCGGGAGCGGGTCAAAGAAGATGGAGCGATTAACCCTCGCTCACTTGGGTGTGCTATAAGACAGCAACAATGCGATTACTAATCTGCCGAAGTCCGTCCTTTATCTTTTGCACAGACTCAACACTTGGGGTCCAGATACCATACCGGAATAAATCGAGTTTAACCTTCTTCATGCCAATCATCTTGGCAAAAGCATTTAGATCAATGACTCCAATCGAGTCAATCATTTTTGCTACTACATTATCACGGTTTGGCTCGCTGCATTCATCAAATGATGATATATGAACATCCTCGTCAATACCATCCCAGCGGATACTCTGACCATCTGCCCAAATAGCGAAATCATTCCGTTCTGCATCTGATGCATCCATTAGGATGGGGAATGCTTCAAGAGGACGACTTTTTTCGGTGCCGTCATTTAGAGTAACATATATTCTATTATCCGAGAATCGGACATTTTCAATCTTTGTCATGGTGAGAGATTATTTATCAAAGTAGCTGTGCCACTCTGCGATGATGTCTTCTTTATAGTTCTCAACCGTTTTCAAGGCTTTCTTTAGGATTTGCGGGCCAACTCCTTGGTCATATACAACACTGACTTCGGGTAAAACTTGGATTTTCGCCAATTTCCCTCCGTAAGAGATATGAACATGGACAGGCTCATGGTCATCCGAATAAAAGAAAAACCTTATTCCGAATATGATAAATAGCGTTGGCATCTTTGCTAAGTTTTTGATTTTTACGATGTAAAGTTAACTATTATGTTTGATATGCGAAAAACATAAGCCATAAAAATAACTTCATCTGCCAAATTTTTTATCACACTCCGAGGATGATTGCCGGGTCGATATTCAGCTCCGTGGAGATTCTGCGACCGACCTGAATAGTCGGCTCGGCTTTGCCGGATATGAAATCGCTGACACGAGACGGGCTTACACCTATCTTTTTGGCAAGGGCAGCCTGCGACAGTCCCATCTCATACATCCGCAGTTTCAGTACACTGATAAGCGACGGCTTCCCGATGGGATAATGCACGTCCTCATACTCCTCAACAAGCCTCGACAGCAGATACAGCTCAATGCTGTTCGGATCATCGTCCAGCGTGTCGTCATGCACATGAGGAAGCAACTCGTCGATACGCTTCATCGCCCAATCATACTGAGCTTCGTTTTCGATTGTGGTCTTTATGGTTTCCATATCGTTCATATCTGTACTTATTAAACCTGTGAGGCATCTTTTAGTTTATCGTATTCTGCGTGAGTGCCGACGAACCTGATAAACACATATTGGTGCTTAAATTGGACTACGACAATCAAACGGAAGTCATTGCCCTTGATATTGAACACATAGTGCTGATTACCGACACTATCAACCGAATTGAATGTGGCACGGATGTCAGCGAAGTTCGTCCAGTGGCTTTTCCGAGTTTTCATGTACCATTCTTCCAAAGCGTCCTTCGCCTGGGGATGGGTGGTGTAGTAAGCTACCAGCGTCTTCTTTGCTACGATATTCATATAGGGGTGTTTCTTAAATACGTTGTAAAGTTACGAATATTATTTTGAATTACAAAACATAGGCTCGGAAAATCATCTATGCAAGAACTGGCATAAACTATTTTTAACTAATGACATACAATGGAAGAACAAGTCAGCTTATATGGATGAGCTATCGCAAGCACAAGCGATAAACAACCATATAAGCGGATTTGCGGGTTTTGCCGCCTTCGACTGAATGGATCGATGGCGCTCCATAATATCTCTGGAGAATCAATGAACTTTAATGATCTCCGGGTTCATCAAGCATTCTCTATCAATAAACAGGGTACAACCAAACTTTATGAACTTGTTCACGAGATTCGACGAATACGCCCCGATGTCCCTGACGAGTAACAGACCGCCACGGGCGACAGGACCATAATAACTGCGCCGGATTATGTCGGTCTCGGTACACTCACTACCGAAGATGGTTGAGAATGATTCTTCGCCGGTGCATAGGCTTTGCACAACAGGCTCCTTGTAGCGACACGACCATCCTACATCTTCGTTCCGGCAGTCAACTGTAACATACTGCTTTCCCCGGATGGTCTTGACATTCGTTATCTTCGTGAGCAAGTGCATGGCGTTGGTAACAAAGGGGGTGCCTCCTTCAACAATCAGCCGAACACTTTCGTCGGGAAACTGCTGCTTCATCTCCGAGCCTATGGCATGAGCATATTCCAAGAGTGATGGAACGACACACTTGTACTGCATATCAAATTCAGGCGACAGTACACCAAACATATTGCCTCCTATGTCTATGGTATCTGCCCCGAACATCCGGGCGAAGTGAGCCATTTTAGAGACCCTGCGTTTGAACTGGTACAGTTCCCTGGCTCCAGAATAATGACAGTGCAGCTTCTTGATGCGTAGGTAGGGATGAGCCTTCTGATCGAGCAACCACGACATTTCTTCTTTGTTCTCAACATCAATACCGAAGCGACTAATTACTCCAGTGTTCATATCGAAGTTGAGCCGGACACCTACATCGGCAGGGAGAAAATGACCCTCTGTGAATGGCACTGCCTCTTTCAGTTCATCAATATTGTCGAAATTGGCTATCCCGCCACGCTCTGCTGTCTGCAACTTTGTGTAGGCATCGGGGATTACTCCGTTATAAATGATGTCGCTTTCAGCGAAACCACAAGCGATAGCTTTGTTTAGCTCCATTGGAGAAACTACCTCTGCCATCTCTCCGAGGCGTAGAACTTCTTTTAAGAACGGCTCATGGTAATTGGTCTTTAGGCTGTATCCAATTCGGACATTACCATACTCATTTCTCAATTCATCCCGAAAAGTTATGATGTTCTGCGAGAAGGCTTCAACATCTGTAATGTAGATGGGGGTCGGCAATTCTTCTACCGAGGTGTAGTGATACAGTCGGCTCATAAGTCAAACAGCGACGTGGGGAACACTCCCCGGTTAACACTATCAAGGACATCCTTCGGGATTTTGGGAGTGGAGAAATCATTGCCGTAGCCATTCTTCACACACTCCTGGTCTCTCCCCCAGTCCCGTTCATCGTACCAACCTCTTTGCAATGGATTGAGGGCGGCTTGCTCCGACACAATGAAATCGGCATCTGTCAGTCCTCTCTGCTTACCTTTGATGGTGTGGCAGTCGAAGGTGTACTCCGGGATGTTCCTGTAATTGTCGAACACCGAAATGTCAACGTACTTATGCACATCGAACATCTGATAGAAGTCGGCATTGCCTTCTTTGGCTACCCTCATCAATATCGTCAGAGCTTTGGCAGCATAGATGAAGGTTGTATCTTTGACTGGCTTACTCATATCGATAGTCCAGAGAACATCAATCTCACGCATGATTGACGGGTAGCCTAACTCACGGGCGGCATCTCTGACAATGGTCCAAAACAGACCGAGATACCAGTTTCGGATTTCATTCCCGATGTAGCCACACAGTTCATCTTCTGCGTTGAGGATGGTTTTCTTGAACAGAGTCGCCATCGTCTTTAGGTCATGTCCGTGGCGGGTAACAAGGTAGCCATCCCCGTCCGGGCAGACATTCCACTTATTCTTGGAGTTGAGCAGATTGCAGGCGAAGAAGTCTGCGTCTCTGTTCTTCCTTGTGTTCACAAGCAGATTGACCGCCTGTGATATGTGCTTCGTCTCGTTGATGTTGCCACATTCTTCATCTCTTTGCCGGAGGATGAAGATGGGCCTTGTTACAAGGTCGAAGCAATCTTCTGCCGTTACGACTATCATCCGTTTCCACAGATACGAGCGATACTTGAACATCATCTCTCGTGCGGCGTAACAGGCATACTCCATATCTTTTCGCCTTATGGCTTTCTGTATGAGCGAGGACACCTCAAACATATTGTGTCCATTTTTCGTGAAAGGGAGGTATGACATTTCTTTTATGTTTTACTCTGTAAAGTTAATCATTAGTTATGGAATGCGAAAGCCATAAAGCATTTATTTTCAAGCCATTAACTAATTATAACTTATACATTTACATCATCTGTTGATGTTGATTTTCGCCTGTCCTTTCTTAAAATTGTAGTCATAATAACGCCCCCATTTATTCTTCATGGCGAGGACAAAATTTCGTATCATAACTGAATCTTTGCCGATGCCACCTTTATTCGTGCCGACCGTTGGGGTTGAGGCATGGAAATATCGTGGCTGTAAGATGATGCGATTGGCAAGCAACTCCTGATATATCATATCAATATCAGAGGTCGCCGGGTCCTGACGGTTGTACTTGGCTTTCAGGCACGGCTTGTTGATGATACGCATTGCTCCCGCCATACCTTTAACCTGAAACTCCTGCGTGTAGTTATACAGTCGCTCGTCTGCCTGGTCGCACCCGATACCGAGTCCGAGGTCAACTACAAGCTGTGCTATGCGCACAATCTCATCTTCTATGATGTCCTTGCCGTTCTTGAGGTCTTTGATGATGTCAACGGCATCATTGAGCCGATACTTGAAGGTTGATATATCATCGTCGAGTATGCAGATAACATCCTCTGGCGTGTTCTCAATGATCCACCAAAATGTGGTCATGAACGAGCAGACTTCATCGCCGCATTTCAAGGTGCTTCCTTCGGGAATAACGAGCAGCTTGTCAACTCCGGCTCTGCGGTATTCCTGTTCCTCAGAGGCTCTGACTACATAGGTGCAGTCGTTCAGAACGTGCCAGGTCTTTATCTTGTCGGCTCGCTGATACGACATCACATATATTCCGAGGGTTACTTCCTGTTCCATAGGTTAGATGGAGGCAACATCGTCGCCGTCTTGAATCTTACACTTCATTTGGTCATACCAGATGGCACGAGCCTTGATCTTCCTCTCTCCACTCTTGGTCTTGCAGACAACAACCTTCTTGCCTTCAATGCCGAGTGTACGGATGAGGTTCTGGTAATCAAGTTCGTTACGACAGGCGATGAGGACAAAATCATACTTCTCATAATGAATCAGCTCCATGTCCTTAATCTTCGTGTCGTTGTGAGGGTCGAGGGCGGTCGGGATGTCAAGTCCGAGGTTGATTTCGAGATTGGCTGTAAAGTCGGCGAGCTTGCTTAAATCCCAGTCGCCGGAATGAGTGTTAGCCTTGATGGAGATTGCCTTCTTCTCCGGCTCTGAATAGCCGATGAGACGCTTGCAGTGGACTATCTCATCTTCCCCGCGAAGCACCTTCAACGCCTCTACACGCTGGTGCCCGGATATGATGTCGTTGTTCTCGTCTATGACGATAATACCGAAATCGCCGAGCATATCGAGGCTTTCTTGTAATTCCTGCTTCTTCTTTGCGGATATGGTGCGAGGATTATCCATGATGACCTTCAACTCCGAAATGGGGAGGTCGCACACTTCGATTCTGCGTTCAGGCTTTTCGGAGCCTTCTACGATGGGAGCGTTGTTTTCTTCGTTCATACTATGCAGCGTATTTCATTTTCAATGTCAAGGACAAAATCTTCATATCTGAACCACTTGCCATCCTCAAACCGAGTAACAATGACATCGGTCTTTACTCTATTCATGAAGCAGAACGGATTGAAACCGTTGGCAAGGTTAACAAGGGATGTGCCGGAGATGCGGCGCGAGGCTTCGATGTAGAACAAATCCCCGTTGGTATCTTCGGCGAGTTGGATATGAAAGATGCCGGGAGCAAACAGCTCTACCTGCGAGGACACACATTCGACAAACTTTCTGACTTCTCTTGATATGCGAGATAATGGAGGCAACAGACTAATCATCTTGTCATAGCCGGAACGGAGCTTGACTTCACGAGGGAAAACATTGACATAGTTACCATCATAGAGAACATCGGCAACAAACTCCCTGTGGATGTCTATTATCTGCGACACACAAACATCTCCTTTCAACTCCAGTCCTTTGGAGCCTGCGGATGCTTTGTTCGGCTTAATGAAAGCGTCCGTCAAACCGAAAGTGAGGGGGATGCGGATTTTGCATTGATCTAAGCTAACCAACTCTGCGAGGACATTGTTCACATGAGCCTTGTCATACCACAATGGCGACACTCTTGCATAGTCATCATCCTGAACAGCGTTCCTGACAACCGGGTTTAACTGGCGTGTCAACTCATCACCAGGAAAGACTACTACATCCTCCCCCGATTGAATGAGGTTAACGGCTTCCTGTTCGGAGATACGGACAATGTTCTCGTTTTGACTGGGAACACTGCAATAGGTTGGGTCTGAATCTGCGAGATACAGCACGTCGCCATGTCCGTCATCCCATCCATTCTGCTTTCTCCACGCACGGAAGAACAGCTCGGCAGACAGTCCAGCTCTGCTACCAGCCTCGAATACGATATACTCCTTTGCTTTCATCGTACCATCTTTTGAATGTAGAACTTCTCGGCATACTCTGTGCCACATTCCATACCTCTTAACTTCGCAAGCTGACGTATGCCGTCCTCATTGAGCGGAGATGGTGCTTTGCGAACCTGTGAGCCATAGAGCATAAACAGACCGACTTTCTCATCAATGCAGTCAGTGATGTCGTGGAACATATTGCCGCCTCCGACACTTTCCATCTTGCTTATGATAAACGGATACTCATACAGCACTACCGTCTTGGGTGAATAGCCTTCACGACCACGACATGAAGCGAGAGCGCAATCATACATCTTCATGTGGTCCTGATGGTGCGAGCGATAGTTGATGAATATTTCATCGGGACGAAACGCATCTATGATTTTGTCAAGCTGCGAGATGATGTCGTAGGATGGTATCGTATCCATCAGAGCATCCTTGCCGAAAAACAATACCGTGCGCTGCGCTCCGAGGCAGTCGCATACTGCGTTGAACTCGGCGAGCCTTGTTTCCTTGTCCTGGTTCATGGCGATGCCGCCGATGGTGCCGACTACGATGGTTATGTCTGCTCCCTCCTGTTTCTGATGAAGGAGGTAGCCGCCACAGCCGAGAACTTCGTCATCGGCATGGGGAGCGATTACAAGTATTCTTTTCCGTTGCTGTGTCATCGTGATTCTAATTGATGCTACAAAGTTAGCAAATACTTATCATTCATACAATACTATGATAATATATTTTACCTGTTGAGATTGCGACTTATTAACATAATTGATAGATTGGTAAGGCTCGACCTTGCATAGCTCAGGGAGAAACGGTTGACGACGTTATCAATTCCGGGCTATGATGTGTAACCGCGCAACATCTCTTTTGTAAGTCGGCGTTCCGGGTCATTGTTCAAGAACTCCAACAATGTGGCTTCTGTATCGTACTTCTCGAACAGTGGGTCATAGTTCCGGTCCCATTCTTTATCTCCGTGGTTGTCGAGTATCCTCGCATCTATGAATAGCTCATAGGCTTCAAAGAAATCACTTACTCTATGGGGGTCTAAACCGTAGGAGTTCTCATAGCTTGACATGAAGCACGAGCCGATAGTTACCTGCTGTCTGAGCTTCCAGTAACATTCCGTTTTTAATGAGCCATCGGCATTCCAACAGGAATCTTCATACTTCTTTTGCTCGAAGTCATCACACTCGCTTCCATCGGGCGTGAGTGACCTTTCCTGATATTCGCAGAATACATGGAGCCTACCAACTCCAAGATCGTGAGACATCATCGAACAGAACTTACATTCCTTGCATTGCTCTTTCTTTGCCATAGTTCTTACTTTTCTACTGGTTCAACTGATATTGCCTTATCCATCTCCTTTGCGAGTTGCAGAAGGGCGGCGAGGTTCTTCCGGCAGATAGCCAGGGGTACCTTCTTCTCAAACTTACCGATGAGCTTGTTCTCGGATTCTACCATCAGGCACACCTGCTCCACCTTTTCCTTGCTTCCATTGGATGCTTTGGCAAGTGCATACTTAATCGCCAGGATTGGGGCACCGGGAAAGAGTGCCGGAATCGACAGAGGTTCCGAGAAGCGAACCTCCTTCATCTCTACGGTCGCTTCGGTTATCCATGCAATAATTTCCGAAGACTCCTTCTGATAGATTGCTCCGAGGGTTTCTACTTCTTTGGCGAGGTCGTCGAGAGGTGCCGGAGAGTGAGTAAGTTCTTCGATGGCTACCGCTACCTCCATCAGTTCCGACATCTTGGTAGATGAGAGAGGTGAGGCAGACGGCAGGAAGCCACGCGAGACTTTTGGGATTGAGAGTTCGAGGACTACTCCTTCATCGTAGGTCTCGCCTTCAAGATAGGGCTTCGGGCATTTGCCCCAGTGGAGAGCCACTACTTCATCGTGGCTCATACGGAACTTCTTCGGCTCCGGGAAGGTGATGATGCCGTTCTCCTTGACAACATCCTGAATGTAGGATGTGAGGGCAGCTATGACTGCGTTACGGCGGTTCTTGTGGTTGGTGACTTTTCTCTGATACGAGGGGGCATTAAACTTGTTCATCTTCTTTGACTTTTGTGAGGTTAAACTTTATTTGATCTTCTCTATGTTCTCAATCACTCCTGTCGAGAGCTGATGTGCAGCGTTCTCCAGTCTGCTGACCATGTTCTCATAGTAAGCGTTCTCCTGGCATACACTGGAGTATTCGGCTTTGTCTATGTCCTTGCCTTTATCCAGGCATCCAAACATTGCTTCTCTTGATTCAAATGCTTTTTCAAGCACGACCCCGTGAAGTTCATAGATGAGGTCATCGGCATTTTTGAGCACTGCTTTCAGAGCTTCTATCTTTTGGAGGATTTCTGACTTTTCCATCTTCTTCGATCGTTACTGGGTTACGATTTTTTATATTTGTCTGCGAGATGCTTGTAAAACTCTTTGCGACTTTCATCATCCATACACTCGTTAAGGATGGATATGTATGTTTGGCATTGAATACTATCTATCTCACTCCATCCATAAAGGTCGAGTGAGCTTTCAAGTCTTGCTTTCACAAATTGGAGTGCGTTTTGCTTTTCCATCTTCTTAATCTTTAAGGGGTTATGTTTTATTTTTACGATGTAAAGTTAGCCATTATATATGATATGCGAAAATCATAACTCATTTATTTTAAGAGCATTACGCTTAAAATTTCAGAGCTATCGCAAGTTTAACTTTTGCTAACTTATGCCGTTGGAATGAGGCAAAAACAATGACGTGCTACCCTCACAGGCAACACGTCGTCGAACCTTAAATTCAAAGAAGATGTATAAACAATCTTTTTTACCTTTTCAGAAGTTGAACAGGTTGACAGACACCCCTAAGCCGAGATATGGCTGAAATCCTTTCGGGGTCATTCCGTAGCCTGCCTGTATTCCGATAGAGAATCTTTTCTTTTTAGCGGGGTCGCGGATTCTTACTACCGTTTGCCTTGATGTGATAAAGATACTATCTAATCTTGCTTTGTAGCCACTAACATAGGCTCTGTAATCCTCCGTCTCGTAACGGCTCTGCGTGATGGGGATGGATATTGAAACGCTGTCATTTCCGAGCTTTTCAACCTTGACTTCATCCGTTATGCTATCCCTAACGACAGAGCTGTTCGGCGTTGCTACGCCATCCTCGGGAGGAGGTGTCAACGGTATCTCTACATACTGATACCGTAACACAACACTGTCCCTGGGGACAGGAGCAGTGTCCGGCTTGACTTCCGTGGTAGTGATGGAATCGACTACCTCGGACTGGGTGGGCGGCTCCGGGTGCCTGCGCTCATAGTCCTCGACTGCGAGGGCTACAAGTAGGAAGGCTACCAGAATCCAGTAAAAGAACTTTTTCATTGCACCTTACTTTTGAGCGTTGATATAGTTGACGATACCATTGACATGGGTGGCGACGATTGCGGAGCGACCTTCTGCGGAAAGCAGATACTCCACATCGTCCTTGTTGTCTTGGAAGAAGTTCTCCGTAAGGACCGCCGGGCAGACAGTCTTGCGGAGGACATAAAAGCCTTCTTCCCAGTCGGGATCACCGTCGCTCATGTCCTTCCTGATTTGGTGGCCGACGAACTGGCGTTCAGCTTCGGCATACAGGAAGTTGGCGATGGCATCGGCTCTTGTGGTGCCTCGGCTCGTGAATGCAGACCATCCCCGTGCGTTGAGCCATTGACCGTTTCCGGCGGCATTGCAGTGGATGGAGATGAGGATTACATTCATGGAGCCTTCCTTTGCACAGACGAGGTTGGCTCTGCGGGCTCTATCTTTCAACGACACATCGTTGGTTTCCGGCACGAGTAGGCGGGCATCATAGCCAAGCGACACAAGCTGACGATGCACTGCTGATGCAATCTCTCGCGCATACTTGTATTCGAGCAGACGGCCTCCCTGGGGATAGCCTGGCTCGACAGGGCTTCGCTTGCCTTTGGTGTCCTTGCCATGACCGTTGTCAATCAGTATGACAAATCTTGATTTCTTCTTTTCCATGTGATTTTACTTTTCTGATTTGACATCTTCTTCTTCGATTGCATTCTCTACCTCCGGGCGGTTCAAGAGCTTCCAAAAATTAAATTTCTTCTTAATGCCCTTGTAAACAAAGTAATTGTTGACGC
The DNA here is from genome assembly GCA_902495075.1 of uncultured Porphyromonadaceae bacterium. Classification (GTDB taxonomy): domain Bacteria; phylum Bacteroidota; class Bacteroidia; order Bacteroidales; family Muribaculaceae; genus Lepagella. Next base: position 195,142 of record CABUVO010000001.1, on the reverse strand, counting down.
AGGACGAAATCTCGATGCCATAGATGATGATAAGCAAACCCATCGAAACGACAGGTATGCCGAAGACAACTCCGATGGAGCGGCTACATAATCCGGCGAGAGTTACCCAGCATACATAATCCATTGCCTTGTTGAAGGTTCTCCTCCACATACGGCTATGACGGATTTCTTCTCCACGCTTCTTTGATGCGAGAATGCCAAAACGCAGGTCCGAAAGAATTAGCATAAAAGCGAATAACAGCCACGGCAATAGTGGCTCGTAAAATTCGAGCAGCGTAACTCCGACGATGCTCAAAATGGTGGCGGCATAATTGGTCTGTTCCATTCTTGATCAGATTAAGAGTGCGACCAGACCGCCGAGGCAACCGATGGCGGCACCAATTACGTCATACAGCATATCAGACCAACTCCATGAGTTGCCTTTTGCCTTGCTGTCCCCGTACTCCTTCCCGGCACCGCAGGCAATACCTCCGAGGAAGCCAGCAATACATGAGGGGAATACAAGAGCGCAGGTATTTGCTACTACGCTTGCTATCGCAAAGGAGATGACGGCACAAGCGATGAGATGATAAACTTTGTCTTTCATTATCTTCATATTGGTCTTTAGTTCTTTGGTCCAAAATTAGTAATACACAGGCGAATGGTTCATACAAAGCAACCTCATTCGACTGAACAGCAATGTTCAATGGAATGGGGTTGCAACCTAAAGTCGAAAAGATGATGCGTGTGTTGTAATGAAAGACCTTACCAGTCGTTATTCGTTATTTACAGATGGGGCGGATTGCGGTTCGGGCGACGTGATGTCGGCTTCTGCGATTACCGCTTCATCTTCTTTTGTTACAGGGGTGTGCTTCTGACGGGCAGGCTCTATCTTGTATAGACCGGAACTGCTGAAACCACCGCCTCTGCTCTTACATGAGAGTTCTTCGACAATGCGGAAGAATGGAGAGGTCGTGTAGTAGAACGTCATCTGTGCGATGCGGGTTCCGGCTTTGATGGTAAACTCCACGTCGTTGTTCTTCACCAGCACATGGACGTTATCTGTGTAGTTGGGATCTATCTTGCCGACCATCACATCAGCGTCGAAGGTCTGTCGGCCGTAGAACTTCTTCCATACCGGAATAAAGCCTAACAATTTCAGCTTTCTCTTTTTTGCTCCGTAGCCTACCATACCATGAAGGGAACAACCGCTACGCGGCTCAATCTTGGCTTCGGTGCCATTGGGGAGGTTGATGGCGAAATCCATCGGGATCTTTACTCGGCTGTGTGCAGGGATACGGATATCACGCGGCACTGTGAGGTCGTAGCCGATACTGCCTTTCTTTGCCTTTATAGGCATAACAAAGTCATCCGAGAGAGGCTTAATCTCAAATTCTTTGCGGACGACCTTCTTTGTCTTTTCCTTGTTCATTTTGCGAAGGGATGATGTTTTGCGGGTTTCCTGAAAAACACCCGCCGGATGTTACTCCGGCGAGTGAGGGGCGCAGAGAACGAGTCTGACATCTGTCAGCTCTTATGCTTTGTCGAAAGTTACTCTCAACGACTGTGAGACTGTCTTTGTGGGGGGAACGATGGTAACGATTGCCCCGGTCTCGCGGTCAACGATGGTCTGCTCGTCCGTGATTGCTTTGAGATACATCTCGCGGGCCTTCAACTTGCCATCTAATTCTTCCTTTTGCTTAAGGAGGTCGAGATACTGGGTGTCTCGGCTTGATGCATAGTCGTAGCGTGTAGAACTGGATAAACCAACCTTTGCGCCGCCAAAGACAGCGTTCTTACCGCGGGCAAGAGCAGCAGAGCGTACGGCTTTTAATACGGCTTGGTTCTTCAGGAATTGTTCACAGACTTCGGCGATTGCCTTGATCTGAACGAATGCTGCAACGGCATCTACTTTGCCGTCTGTTACTTGGGCGACGAGGCTTTCAGCGAGGTTGCCCTGTGCCTCTTTCGTGAGGCTGGCGTTACTTACAAACGCCACCAGTGAGTTGTTACTTTCCATGTCTTTTCGGGTTTAGGAGTTTGATGCCTCTTTCTTGTAGTCCGCCACTGACCAGTGGACGAACTTGAATGCGATGTACCATATAGCGCCGAAGGCTGCTAAGGTAAACAGGTTGAAGTGTCCTGCAAGCAGATGATAGACGCAGAACGTCGTTATGAGCAGGAACATGATTACTGCGAGAACGACCATGTAGCCGTTCATGATTTTGAGGAATGTTTTCTCGGTCATCTTTCGTTTAGGTTTTCTTTATTTGCATTTGAGCCTTTGGGCTGTGAAGTTGTAGGAAGCTATGCATTCCCGATTGGGATGATGTTAGCGAGAACTATCATCGTGGCTGTCGGTACTTGTTGACGACGGCGTGGGTTCCGGGCTGTCCCCGGATGGGGTCTTTGGGGGATTTTTCATCTTCTTTCGGTCTTTGGTAAAAATCTTTATTTGCGATAGTATCTCTTACCTGTTGGTAAGTGATTTTGACGATGCGAAGTTAGTCATTTATGTTGGATTGACAAAGCCATAAATCAAAAAGTTTTCTTTGTGATATGATTTTTTTGCTGGCTCGCAAATCCGGGCAGGCTTTCGCGTGTGCGTGCGTATGCTCCCGCGTGCGTGTATCCCCCCCCAGTAGAGTATATTATTATTTAACTCTAAGATTATTATATATAATATACTACTAAGGGTCATTTTCCGAGGGTCAAATTTAGCCGCGCCGTGGTTAATCATCGTGGTTAGCTGACAAAATGACACCGCTGTAATTCGTTGATATTACAGACATTACAAACACTCTCTCGTGGTTAGCTGTCGTGGTTGGTAGCATTTTGCTACCGCCTATTTTGGGGCTGTCGTGGTTACTCATCGTGGTTAGGACTATTTTGACAGTCGCTGTAAGACGTTGATATAACAGAAATTACAGCGAGACTATCGTGGTTACTTACGGTGGTTAGATGGGGCATTTTCGGGGTCATTTTAGGGCTTCCGTGGTTAGTCATCGTGGTTACTCTCCGTGGTTAGCTGTCGTGGTTAGCAACTTTTGAAACACCTTTGTAATTCGTTTATATAACGGATATTACAAACTCTCTCCCGTGGTTAGCTGTCGTGGTTACTTGTCGTGGATACCTACCGTGGTTACTCGCTCCATTTTTGAACATTTTTTCGAGGTGCCGGACGAAGGACTGCTGACATTTTGCTACCGCTTTTCCGATGGCGTTTTGGGATGATGTTGCACCGCTATCATCATTGAGCTTTCCTGACATAATTTCTCCCGGTGGTTGTAATTGCATCGGAGATATGGAGCTTCCATAAACTCCGTGTATGTTCAACTTAATACCACAACTGCTATGGTTAAATTCAAAGACCCCGACCTGATGTCGGCGTGCGCGGAGAAGATCATCGACAGACTCTATGAGCTTGCTCTCTGCGACACAAGAATCATGGTTTGCGACTGGCTCGCCTACGCGACACTCGCAACCTATCGCCTCGTCAATGAGATTACTGGCGAAAGCGACCTCCCTACGATGGATGAGTGCTTCGATGGCACTGCCGTCACTCCTGAACTTTCGGACAATCCGAAATGGAGCATACTCAAATACTGGCATGAATTTCATTGGCAGAAGGCAAACACCCCCGCCGGCGAGAGCGAGTATGAGAGCTACTTCTCCATCGTTGCAATCCAGTTGGGCGATGTGATGTTGTCGATGTAACGACATCTTCGCCTCTCCAGTCCGGGCACCGGGATTCTCCTGATTGTTCGGGCGGCTCCCGGTGCTTTCTCTATCACAGGGAGTGCATTGATTCTTCCAGCTTGCGCATATCTTCCTCATACTTCTGCCTTTCTCTTTCCAATCTGTCATGGAGCGTATTGACAACAGCTTCATCCTTCTGAGCATCATAGACCCAGTAATCTATGCTGCCTTTCCAGTGGCGACTGGCTTCAATATGGAATGAGTGGTCATCGTTGCCATCTTCATAGGCCCAGATGCCATACTTACTTATTTCCTTGTTGTTGACCAGAAACTCGCGGGCTATCTTGCGGGCATAAGCAATCATCTGCTTTTCGGTCATCTCCTGAGTGAGTTCGAGGAAGCCGCCCATTATCTGCTTGGTGTCGGCTATTTCAAGGTTCCATCTGCATTTCATCTTCTTTGACTTTGAGGGGTTATGTTTTATTTTTACGATGTAAAGTTAATCATTAGTTTTGATATGCGAAAATCATAACTCATTTATTTTTACAGCATTGCGCATTATTTTTATATGCTTCAACGGGTAGTTATCATAGGCACAATATATCGAAAAATGGAGGCGCGCCACGAAAGCAACGTCTCCATTCCTACCTAAGAATGAATAATCAGAACAACTTCACGATGAGGGTAGCATACACTTCAGTAAACAACCCGATTTCGAGCCAAAAGACGGCGTTTCTCCGCATTAAGAGGGCGAGGATGATACCGAGTACCAGCGGCATCCATAATCCGCCGCAGAACGCCTCCCAGAGGATTGCTCCGGCAAACATCACTACGGACGCTCCGATGTGGACGCTTCGCGTCAGCCCTTCCTTGAACGCTGGAGATGCGGCAATGAACATAAGAGAGGCGACTGACAGGAAAGCGAAGCATTGAAAGTCGTCGTTGAGAGTGAGCCAGGGGATGAGAAGCAACGCTCCGCATACGGCTACAATCAACGAGAACATCCACTTGTGCTTGATACAGTAGTAACTATCACTAACACTCTCCGGCAATCCGTGGAAGGAAACGAAGACTACGACATAGACCAACAGGATCAATGCGGACAGGCAGACAGAGATGAGGGAAAACATAGGATTACTGGACTTCTATGTAATCCTCCATATCTCCGAGGGCATTGATGGCAGTCCATTCTTCATCGCTGCAAGTTCCCCTGTGGCTACCAACAAGTGCGGCAAGGCTGCCAAGTTCTTCGATGGAGTTGAACGTGTAGGTATTCGGAGTGCCGTCAGCATTGGAGCCGAGGTTGATCTTCTGCGGAAACGACATGATGCCGCCCTGCAAGCCTACGAGTATGCCGATGAGGTCGGTCTTCAAGGTTTCGGAATACTCCACTGTGTAACCGTTCCACTTGATGCCGTATCTGAGGCGATACTCACTTTCTTCTTTTATTACAGCAACTATGTCTGCTTTGATTTCATCGAGCGTCGGGCGATGGTTGTAGGTCTGATACCAGTTGTAACCAGTCTCAGCGTCCTCTGAATCTTTGCCGAAGCCGTAGAACACTGCCCACCTGTTGGTGCCTATCTTTTCAAGTCCGTTCTGCGGACCTGATGCGCCATATCTTTTTTCCATTGTCTTTTGAGGATTAAGTAAATTCGTAGATACGCAGGGCACCACTGCCGGGCACCTGCTTGATGGTTGTCTCTATGAATCTGTCCTGAACAGTGTCGTCATCCTCCATCTGTTCAAGAATGATTTTCATGTTTTCGAGATGAAACTTCATCTCTTTGCAGTCTGTGAAGAACTTGTACTCGGCTGTGTCCCCGGAGAATCTGAACTTGGCGAGGTGTCTCAGTCCGTACTTGGTCTGAACATCGGTCTCGACCGAGAGGATCTGAATGGGGCGGTTGGCTATCTGGCAGAGTTGCATAGCTGCGCAGTTGAACCGTTTCTTGCCGTCTGCGGGAGTGTAGGACGGTAGATTGATTTCATTAAATTTTGCCATGTGTTGTCCTGTTAATATTTTATATAGATTTTGACTATCGCTATATTTTGCCATGCCTTTGAATGAGCCGATAAGCTGCTGGCGCCTCTTTCGACTTTTGATGCGAGACATCTTCCTGGCGAAGTTTTGCTTGATGCGTTTGCGGAGCCGGATATGAGTGCCGAAGTCAACATAGCCAAGAGCGTCGAAGCCTTCTGACAACGGTCTTACTGCGTAGGATGGTTTGATTGAAAGTTTTCTCTTGGCACATTCTGACTGATATACGTTGAACATCATCCAAAGGAGCTTCTTGTCATCGCTCCACCAGTAGGAATCATCCATGTAGCGGGCATACAGAAACCTAAGCTCCAGTTCTCCATCCTCCTTTTCAAGCACATATCTCTCACAAATCAGAATCATCTTCCAATCTATCGGAGACATATACAGGTTGGCAAAGACCTGACTGGAACGAAGTCCTTTCGACAAACCTCTTTCGGTAAGAGTGATGAAGTCATCGAGCATCGGCAACAACATCGGGTCGCCGATATATCTGCGAATCTCCAGCTTCATCAAGTCTTGATCTATGTTGTCATAGAACTTGTTGATGTCGGTCTGGCAATAATACTTGCAAAGATCCGGCACGTTTATTATATCCTCATGGATGATGCAATGCAGCCAGTGCATACCACGACCTTTCACACTGGCGGCAGCGTTCTTCATAAGGGTCGGATAGGTGTACTTCTCGACGATTACCATGATGCTATGACAGCCGAATCGGTCGAACACAGTGGTTACTTGCACCACTCTGTCTTTTGGTCCGTCATGCACGGTAATCTCCCTGACAGCTTCCCTGCGCAGTCTATAAGAGCCATCGGCGACCCGCCGGCGAAAACTACGAATATATCTGTCTTTCTTGGGCCAATACTTTTCGCGCTGCTGTTTGTGTTCAAGATGGCTGATAACATAATCAAAGCTGTCTGACAGGTTCTTCTCGTCTATGATTTCGGAGATGAGGTTGTCAACCGGGTACATCTGTTCCGGCAATATGGCAAACTCATCGAAAGAGCCATCATCAAACGGGAGGTCAGACATTGCGCCTTCAGGCACACTCGTGATGTTTCCGCTTTCCAGACTTTCGTCTGCTTTTGCCGAGGCTCCGGTCCCTCGCCTCTTGCTATCCATCAACCCGTGATGATGTGCAGTGTGACGATTTACACCAGGCGAAACTGTTTCGTCCGATGTGTTCCCTAAGTTGAGCCGAGAGCCGTTGTTCGCGTTCGAGTTCGACGAGGCGTTATTCGCATTCGAGTAAACGAGACCGCCATTCGCATTCGCATTGTTATTCGAGCGACCAACACAACGGCCACAGGGACCATCTACCTTTTTTGTCTGACTTATGTTATGAGAGTCATCCATGTTTATTCAAAGAGAGTTGGCTTCGGCTCCGGGCTTTGTTGCCCGAAACCGAAGCGACGCTTTTCGTTATTCGCTTGCCACGCTTTCCGAGGTTACTACTATTTCGTAATTTCCGCTGAAGGCGAGCCGAGAGCCGTAGGACGCGTGCGAGTACGACGAGGCGTAAAACGCATTCGAGCAAACGAGACCGCCAACCGCATACGCATCGTAATGCGAGCGACCAACACAACGGCCACGGTCATGGGTGTAATACTGACAATCAGAGTAGTTCTTATTCCACTTGCTGTTGTCTGTGGTTAGACGAGAAGCGATTATATCGCAGTATCTACCGAACTTGACACGTCCTATGCAGTAGCCGGACATATTGAGTCCCTGAATTACACTTTCCTCTTTCGTCTGATAGTTGCGTACTACATGATATTTCGCATCTATCGGGTACGAGCTTGTGGCTACACGGTGGTCCTTCTTGAATTGGGCGAAGGACGGCACGTTAGCGGCTATGAGGTCCATGATTTCCCAGTTACATCCGACAAAATTCTGAATACCGAAGATGATGTTGCCGATGTTTGAGCCGGAATACTTTCTTGTTACCTTACCGTAGGTGTTGAAATTGTTCTGTCCGGTTGTGTACTGCGAGCCACATCCATATCCGGCATACGCCTGGATGTCACGGGTTCCTGTCAACGCCATTACGAGATTGGCGATGTCCTTGCTTATCTCATAACTGATACCGTGGTAGCCTTTACCACGCATTTCGATGAGATTGAGTATATCGGCATAGGTGTAGTTCATCGTAGAGGTAGGCACCGAGGCGTTTGTGATATTGCCATCGCTGTCATACTTCCAATCGGCATTTGTTACCGATGTTCCAGTACCTGTACGGGTTCTGACACCGCTGATCGAGCGGGGACGCATGAGTGCATCCACACTCATGCCGTAGATACCGACGAAACGCATAGGCACCCACACCCAGTCGGGTTCTATTGCTTCGATTGCGACACTATCGACAGCAATGGCTTCGAGGTCATCAAAGCCAGTAGGAGATGTGAAAACAATCTTCTTGGCACCGCTGGGGACATTGCAAAACACATAATCTCCATAGGTAAAATCGAACAGCGAGTGACTGACTGCCATATTGAACGTGCCTACAACCTTGTTGTCAGCATCAACGAATACAGCACCAATTTGGGCGTTGTTGAGTCCGGGCCAGCGTACCTGCTTCATGCCTTCGACATCGAGCTGATAGACATTCATGTTGGCATTGTCTGTCAATTCGTAGTCATCGCCATTGACGAGTGCAGTACCGTTGTTGGAGGTATATACACAGGAGAAGGCTTGCACAAGAATCTCGGAGAGTTTCTTGCGATTGATCTTCGTAGCGGTTGACAGTGGCTTTGTCGTATAGCTGCAAGAGAACAGGTACTTTTTCTGATTCTTGAAGTCATTCACGCCCTTGTACCAGTACAGACCGAAACCGAGCATGATGTCGAATCCTTCGCCTGCCTGATCGGTCGGGTCGTATTCACTACCGTCTGCCATAAGATTATAGTTGGCATCTGAAATCTGGAGGGCACGGAGTTTGGCTTCTCGGCTGTCGTAGGTGGTCTTGTAAGGATGGGCGTTCTCGAATATTCTCAAGAAATGTCCCGAAGGCTCGTAGTCTTCTTTGCTTGTGCCATTGTCAAGATTCGTGATGTTGTAGCAGTCATCATCAGTGTCATCGAAGCATACACAAGAATACTGCGAGTTGTGGATGGTCAACTGGGGGAAGTATGCGGCGAACTCCGAAAGCAGAGACTCGCTGATGAGGTCTTCCATGATCCAGCGACCAGTTACACCGGAACACTTGTTGCTTTCCTCATAGGCGGCGCCTGTGGGGTCAAGACCGATAGCTCCGCTGTTCTTGATTGCCTGGAGGATGGATGAGGGTGCAGTGATGTTGACATCGGGCAGTCGGAGGTAGCGGAGGCTGGAGGCTGTAACAATGCCGTTGATGAGCGACATCGGGTCAATGTTAGGACAGCCGGAGAGCATGAGCCTGTTGACATTCGACATTCCTGCGATTGTCAGACCTCCGGGGTATGTGAGTTTGGGGAGGTTGACAAAATTCAGCTCCGTCATTCCGGCGGGCAGTTCAAGCGTGGATAACGGAGATGTCTCGGCTGTTGTGATCGACGTGAGGTCAGAGCCGGAGGCAAGCATCGTTTCCAGTCGCGGGCACTTCGAGGCATTGATGGTGGTAACTTCTGTGGTGCGCACGTCGAGATGCTTCAAGAACGGAAGCTCGCCGAGGTTCATGTTAGTGAGGTAGCCAGTATTGCCCGGCGACAACTTCCACGACGTGCGATGGTTGGTGGAGCCAATCACAATCTTCTCCGCCAGTTTCATGATGGAGAACTGGAAGTTCGGGTCGAGCGAAATCTGCGAGAGGTCAATCTCGCTCATCTGGTCTGCCTGATAGATGTAGAGTAGGATGTTATCGCCATGCTGGAAGTTGGTAAAGATACCTTCCTCCCCGGCTTTCAGATACATACCCTGGGTTACATTACCACCATCGTTACCGATGCCGAAGTATCCGTCTTTAGCGGCTTTGAACTTGATCACGGCACCAGTCTTGGCACCGACACGACCGCCGAGGACGTGGCTTGCATCCTTGAAGTCGCCTGTCTGATAGTAGCCGTCACGGATTCTCCAACGCTGTTCTATAAAGCGAGGGAGAGCCTGACGACCCGAACCATGCAGGGCGTAGTAGTAGATGTCATTATACAGCGGCGAGTACGAGATATATTTGCGCTCGCAATCGAAGGTGCAGACAACTTTGGGCCAGAATGCAATGCGGTTCTGAACGAAATAGTAGAGGGCACCTTTCGGGGAGAAGGGACCTGCGCCGATGCCATTGACTTCGGGGAGGTTACGCATCGTTGCTACGACACCGGGGAGTGTGAGGGTGTTGCTGTTAGCATCGGACACCATTTCCTGATTTTCGCACCGACGGAGGTCGTTCCAAAGGATTGAGCCACGTCCGGCATAACACTTGTTGTCCTCTGCGGGGTCAAGTTCTGCCGGGATGGTGTTACCACCGTCATTGTCCTTGCCGTTGCAGGTATCGCAGTCGTACACTTTGTTGAAGTACATACGCACTGGCTCCATTGCCGAGGGGGAATGATAGACACCGTTCTCCACCCAGCAACCATCTTCGAGGAAGAACATCGGCTGCATATTCTTCGCCTGTTGGTCAACGGCAGCGAGATAGTCAGTAAACGTATAGTAAGCAAGGAGCGACTGAATGCTCATGTACTTCCAGGCGTTCTGTTTCCAGATGCCTTGCCATGTGGATGAGAGTGCAGACTTGGAGTAGTCGCACGAATCACAGAATTTGAGGACGTTATAGAGGTCGTAAGGAACCTTGCGACCCATAGCGAGGTCTTCCTGTAACTGGTCATCATCAACCATGCACTCAAAATACTGAGTCCATGCCGGATAGGTCGGCTGTCCGAGGTTGAGTTTCGACACCCATGAGGACTGCGTGGTAACAGGAGCCATCATATCGTCGATGGAACTTACACCCATGAACCAGTCCATGCCGTCATAGGTAATCAGCTCGAAGCCGGACACTGGATTGAGGACATCCCCGGTTATCTTCCATTTGCCGTTCTCCTGTTTCATTGAGCCATTTGCGCGAGCCCACTCTCCACCGCTGTAACGCATGAAAATATAGTCGCGTCCGCAATACTGCGAGAGCAGATAGAGCTTGGTGGTGTCAAGTCCTTCGGTGGTCTTGAAGCGAGCCATGATTTCCTCCAGTGTTTCCTGGCTTTGGAATTTCCCGGCGGCGTTGAATGTGGCTTTCCCGAAGAACTCAACGAAATCCCCGTAGTTGCGGCATCCTTTGTTGTAGCCGGAGGTCTCCTGGAAGCCGAGGGCAACCTGCTCGCCTTTGTCTTCCTTCCAGTTGCCACGGGCATGGAACCACGCATTACTGAGAGAGTCGTCCGTAGCTCTGAAAGCTGCGATAGGATGATTTGCGGTCGAATGATTCATCTGTAGCCCGGTTACGGTTACGTCACTCTTGGACCATGTGCCATCGAAGGCTCGCTGCGCGGGAGTGATGTAGTCGGAACCGAGGGCACGGAACGTGGCATTCATCATATCACACACACCGCAGTCATTCGCCATCGACGAGTCTGAGTAGTCAACCTTGACTGTGATGATGGCAACCGGGATGGTGTTTTCCCCTACGCGGACATAGCCGATATTGAACAGTTCGTAGGTTTTCAGAGCGTCGGCGTTGGTGTAGTCGGGATTGAGTGCCGTAATTTTCCAGTTCTTTTCCTTGCGGAGATAGAAACGGTCATTCTTGATCGGGCGCTTTGCGGAGGTCGTACCCTGACGGCGCCAACGGACATTCTCAGCCTTGAAGGAACGCCACGGCATTGTGGGATGGAAGTAGTACAGGGTACACTTGAAGTTCGTCTTCGTGTCAATGTCGGCATCGAAGCTGTCGAAGGTAGCCTGCGGAGCAACAACTACATAGTAAGGGAAGCCTTTCTCTTTGAGAAGGTCCATCGAGGGGCGGTTCTGATTGTCAAGCACATTCTCTGCGCTGTACTCCTCAATCATTGCATCGGTGTTGGTCAGCTTACACAGGTAGTTCTGGAACGCCTGCGCCCACTCATAATAGCTGTCGTAGGCAAGAACATAGTAGAGATAGAAGTCTCCGTCCGTGCCATCGAAAGTGATTTGCTTTTGGTTGAGGATTGCGCCGGAGTTGGAGATGTAGCCGATTGCGCCGACTTCCTCGCCATCCATGTATAGCTTGATGGTTGAGTAGTCAGTGGTGCCACGCTTGACACTGATGCTCGAAGGCTCGACAACAATGCCGACGGTGTGCTTCTCTCCACACTTGAACGGGCGCGTTATCTGTGTAGGAGTACCATTCTTACAGAATACCACAACCTCATTGCCGCATACATAGAAGCCAGCGCCGCTGTCGGGGTCGTAGCACTCCATCAGCTTTGCTTTGCTGTCCTTGATGTTGTTGGTAGCAAAGGCGAACTGGAAAGCCATACCATTCGTGCGCTCTGTGGCTGCTGTGCCAAACGGAGAGTAGTTGAGAATCTTGGCTTTCACGTTCTCAGCGATACGGAGGCTCATTTCGTCGAGGTACTTGACGAAACCATTGGAGGACCAGTTGGAGCCTTCCACGGTCATCGTGTAGCCGTTGTTGCTGATGGTGTGGTCGGTCTCGGCGTTGGAACGGCTTGCGTTGTCGAAGCCGAACAATGCGCCTTCCTTAATGATGGCGTTGATTGCAGAGCCAACAACGGTAACAGTGATGGGATTGGTCTGACTACTTCCACTCTTGGCGTAGAATGAGATTGAGTCAGTTCCATCGGTGGCATATCCCTGCACCTGCTTGCGGACAATCTCTGTCTGAGAGGTGCCGATGTCGGTTGAGAGGACTTCAACACCGTCGATGAATACATTTGCGGTGGTGGAGGTCTTGCCGGGAGTGTAGGCGGCTACCTCCATTTCGAGGTTGTCATACAGACGGATTGTGCCGTTGTTGAAGTCATTGAAACGAAGGGCAACTATGGGCTGTGAGGAGCTTGCGTCGATGCACATTATCGACGAATACACCACGTTACCTTTCACACCGGAAGCAACATCTTCACCGGATATGCGGATGGGGTATGAGCCATGAGCAAGTTTCTCATTGCCACCGAAAACATTGTTCGGGTCAATCGAGATGGAGTGCGAATAGCTGTCCGTGATAGTGGCAATGCCGAGGGTCTTCCACTGACCGTTGTAGTACAGTTCAGTCTTGACCTTGACACCGAGCTTCGATACGTTGTTGGCGAACTTATACATCAGCAAGTTCTTGCTGGAGCCTCCGACTTCGAGGGTTGAGCCTGACGTGTAGTTGAGGGTCTGAACAGAGGTGCAGGTTACATCGACTGCCGTAACAGTGATGGTGCGTCTCTTGACATTGCCTTCTGCATCATAGGCTACAATGGTAAAGTCGCGGGCGGCGGCTTCCGTGAAGTATGGCGTGAAGTCATACTTGAACGAGTAGTTCGTGGGGCCTGTCGATGAGTTCTGATTGATTGCCTCGCTCCAAAGGGTCAGACCAGATGTGGCATCTATGATTTCAAGTCTGCGGATCACACCGAGGACTTCGGTAACATTGCTTCCCTGTCCGTCGAAGGTAACGGACTTGATGGCGGCACGGACGGAAATTTCAGAACCGAAGGCGGCATACACAGCGGGGTTCTCCAGATAGATGTTCAGAGATGAACCAGACACCGAGCCGCCTCCGCTGCTCTTGGGGATGGAGATGGACTGCCCCATTTCATCGCCTTTCTTGTTGATGGCTTTGATGATATGGTTCTCAGCATCCTGGTCGATGTCAAGATGGTCGAATGCTGCCTGCTGCATATCGTAAGCGCCTCCAGTGGAGAAGGCATCCTTGCCATCCTTTGCAGGCTCGGCTTCTGTCTTGACGGCACCACCTCCTCCGAACTGTTTCCACAGGTCTTTATTGGAGAAGTCAGCGACTTCGCCAGTGAACTGGTAGGCTTCCCATATATAATCGCCAGTGCGGAACGTGATAACGAGTCCACTCTTGGCATAATTGATACCGGAAGCTGACTGTTCCTGAAGGATTGCGTCAATGGCACTACTCTTGTCATAATACCCTGCGACTGTGCGGGGGCACAGAGCATCTACATTGATGATTGCTTCTGCTCCGGCTGACATTCCTGCCATGTCAATCCAGTTGTTGACGTTGAGGAACTGCGTGCTTGTAATGTTCGGGCCTATGTACTGATAGGTCTTCCATGAGCTTGAACTGATAGCGAATGTGATAGTCAAGCCGAGAGCGGCATATCCAGTATCAAGTACAGCTTGGAGGACATTGTGCGTCTGTGTCTCTGCTTTGATGTCAGAGTAGTATTCCCCGGCATCCAACGGCACCTCTACGGTGACGTTGAAGTTATTGCCAACAGATGCGCCACCAACCTTAACGAGCATTTTGCCGTCATAACGGTACAGTTCGTTACCACAACGGAACATACGGTCAGAACGTGCAACAAGGACTTGCTCGCCCCCTACGGTCTTGCTCTCATTGTAGATGTAGGTATTCGTGTCGCTTTCATCCCCGAAGAATGAGAATCTTCCAGTAGTACCGTCGGAACGGAACCAGATACCATTTTTCGGGAGTTGGATGCCAGTCTTATTCGGCATGATACCGTCGAAGGGATAGATAGCGATATTGGCTACCTGTGAACGGATAGCATCAAATTCGCTTTTGCCGATTACATATTCCTCCGGGACATAGTAATCAGAACCCTCTACGAGCTTCATCGCATAGAGGACGTTGCCATTCCTGAATATGCAGTCAGTTCGCGGGATTGTCTTATAATTGACTTGGGTGAGATAGGGCGTGTACTGGCTCCATGTGCCATTTTCATCCTTCTGATAGAAAAGATGATTGTCATAGCAGAAGGCGATGGTACCAGCAGGCAATTCCGAAAGTTCAGATGATGGATGGTAGCACGTTGCATCGAATGGGAAGATGCGCACACCTTTGGCGAGGTCTTCTACGGACTTGCCTCTATCTCCGGGGAAAGCGGTGCTTGCAGTGAAGCCGAGGGCGAGGTCCGAACCGATTGTGATGAGTTCCGAACCACTCCAACGGAAGGTCTTGTTGTCCGAGGTGCAGGTGTAAATCTTGCCTCCTTCGGGCACACGACCTGCGGCGGTGCCTGTTCCATAGGCATCAGCACCGAGCCAGTTGTTGTAGTATGTGAACTGCGTGAGAATGAGGCTTGCGCCACCGTTTTGAATCTGCCAGTAATCCGACACATTGATTTGCTGTTGGAGGGTTCCACCTTCAACAGCGGGAGTGGCGGCATTCAGATTCTTGACGGGGCGTTTGATAGTCCCCCATTGTGAATTGTCAGCAACGGTTACCTTCGATACAGCGAGAAGAAAAACATCGTTGTCAGTGTCATACACAACCATACAGCCGGGGTCATCGGCACTCTTGCTGATAGATACCATCTGAGAGGTAACGCCACTTACCATAGCGTTAAACTCTACGACATCATCGACGAAGCCGGGCAAGTTGGCAGCTGGCACCTTTGCGTTGGCATCGAGTGGAGCAATGCCGTTGGGGGCACCCTTCGTATCTGTTACTACTTTGGCGGCGTTGGCAGTCGCCTTTGCAGTGTCAGCAGTGGACTGGGCGGCATTGGCGGAGTTCTGAGCGGCAACAGCCTTACTCTTGGCGTCCTTCGCCTCGTTGTATGCCGTGGTAGCAGTGTTCGAGGCAATCGTCAACTGTTGAGTGAGATTGTTGTCAGCCTGCGTTCTTGCATTGGTCTCTGTGGCAAGAGAGGCATCAGCAGACTCTATCAGCTCCTCCAGGACTTTACCGACCCTTTCAGCAGTATTCAGGCCTTCCTGATCCTCATTTCGGATGGTACTCGCCTGACTTTTTAAGTTGGTCTTGTTGTTTAATCCCATTGTGAGTTGTATTAAAGTTTTCCGATTTTTCTGATTTTCACTGCGCCTGATGCCTTCTGCGAACCGGGATTGCCGGACATCAAACTGTTACGTTTGCAGTAAGCGACACAATCCTGGAGATAGCAGTTGGCAACTTCCAGCGTATCGCTGTAAGCGTTGGATCTCTCTGCCGACGAGATGTGGGATGAGTAACTGTCCTCCTTCACTGTCACTCCATAACGGGTAGCATTGAAATCTCCGACCATCAAGTATTTGGCAAAGACATAGTAGGACATGGCGGCTTTCAGTCCGACGAAGGTGTAAATCTTTTCCCCAGACTGATATGTGCCACCTTTCAGAAGCATACCAATCTTCTCATCGTCTTCTCCTTTTTCAAGGATGGAGAGGAAAAGCGAGTCTCCGAGGACTGGCTTTATATTCATCTGCTCTGCTTCTATGATGTAGGCGTTGAGTTTGTCTTCGTCAGTCTTTGCACTGATGGGCCGACCATACTTGGCGACCTCTGCCGGAGTAATCAAATGTTCCATATCAGTCTTTTTTGGAATTTATGGGGGATGATTCTGCCGACTTGTTGGAGATGTAGACAAGCGGCTCTATTTCGTAATTGTCCGAGGGATTGGCAACTTCAAACCAATGGTCGAAGATGCGTTTCAAGGCTCTGGTAATGGCTCTGCGCTGCTTGCTGACGTATGAGTTGTAGTATTCGTATGCTTCGGCCAGGACATCGCCTGAGAAGCCGAGTTTGCCTATTCTGATGCAATACCACGGCTCCTGTCCGAAAGCGGAGTAAATTCGTTCTGTTGTGCTTGACTCTGTTACTGTGAATTTGTCATCGTAGTTGGTGCCTTCTACATTGATGAACTCAGGCTTGTCATCTGCGGAGTTGACAACAATCTCCATGATGGAGCAGGCATTGTTGTCCCCCTGAAAGGCATCGAGGCTGTCGCTGAGGTCATACTGGGTATCTTCTTTCTCTTTGGCTTTGCCGTTCTCGTCGAACTCATACTGGACGCTTTTCTTGTGGACGAAAAGACCGGACAGCATGAAGCCGTTGCGGACGTTACGGTACTTGACATTATCAAGACCTTCGTCGGTGGAGAGATTAGTTACAACCTTGTCGTAGATGGGTTTGGGATAGGTGTACTTGCCGTTCAACGACACCCACAACACCTGTCCGCTATAATGCTCTATACCTCCGCAAGATTGGATTTGGTCAATCACTACGGAGGGGATGGGGTTGAATGTGAAATATTTCTTTACGGTGGAGCGATCTACATTGATTTTTCGCCCCTTGCGTGTCTTGTTTCCCTCCCAGTCGGGATGAACATTGATGTAGGTTACACATCCGGCATCGTCTTCTTCTTCAAGACGGCAGTTTTCAAAGGGGATGTGCTGTATCTCGCATATTTCACAAGCGAGATTGTAATTGACGTGCAGGGCAAAGCCGTTGTATTTGGCGATGTCCTGTGCTATGAGGGAGAAAATATCATCAATGGTTTCTCCCTTATGATTGCATACATACTCCGAAAAATCGGTGTTGCTTAATCCGTTACCCTCAATGAATGTCTGATAACGCTCCAGGCAAGTGCCACCAGTCGGACTGTTTTCAATAAGGTCACTCATCCGTTGCGGATACAGGTTATCGGAGCCATAGGCTTGGATATTGAGCTGGCTTAGATATGAGGTACTGAACCTCTTGCGCGGTCTGATTACGTTATTGACATTCATTCTTGGGTATCGGTTGGGAGGTGGTGGGTATTACTCCTGGTCGGGAGCTTCTTCGGGTTCTTCGATGCTGACTTCATCAGCGACGGAGGGGTCGGCAGTCTCAGCGGTCTCAACTGCTGCTTCCTCCGGGGAGGTCTCTGTGGGAGGCTCGTCGGCAGAGGCTTCTGCTGCGGGAGCGGGATCGGGTTCCGGCTCTGACTTCTTCTTGCCTTTCTTGCGAGGTGCAGAGGTTTTCAGAGCTTCGTTTTCTTTACGGAGCTGTTCGTTTTCCTTCGTCAGACGGGCGATGACGGCATCCTTGTCTTCGACTTCGGGAGTGTCGGACTTGGGAAGCCGTGACTTCCAGCCATCGGGTAGATGCTCAAACAGCTTTTCGTTGGAAGGATTCATTGCGAGAAAGCGGAGGGCGGCTTCATCAGTGATGTTGGCGTTTGAGTAGCACTTCGGCTCACCAAAGAATGTGATGATGGCTCCGGGTTTCAGCACGAAATCGGATTTCTTAGGCATGGCTTTATTTCTTTTGAGATAGATGAGTATTTCCATATAAGCATCCCGATAGCAGTCGCTACAACCTCTGTTGGTGATTTCTCTGCAAAAGATGTTGAAGTACAGGCTATCGAGAAGCGAGCGGTCAAGAGATGAAAAGCCGTCCTGGTAACGGCTTTCCATTTCTTTAAGGCGGGTCATGGTTTCTTCGTATGTCATAGCGACAAACTGTTAGGTACCACTTACAAGGGATGCCAGTGCTGTGCGGGTAGCCGCAACTGACTGGTTGAACAGGAATATTCCGGCAGAGGGAGCACCCGATTCCTCCAGTGTGGCGGACCATCCACCCTCGGTGTCCTCCGAGTATTTGTCATCGGCGAGTGCAGTAGCCGAAAGACCCTGCTCGAAGCCGTAAATCTCGAAGGTGTTCTTACCGTCTTTGCCGCCGAACTTGTTCTCCAGGATGGCGACAAACAGACCGTTTGCCAGAGGGTTGATGATGTCCTTGATCACATCGGGACCGTTGTCGAGTATCACGAGGCTTACACCCTTCGTGAAGTTCTTGCGGTATGTGCCTTCGGCGAGAGCCTTGTTCGTGCCCGTGTAAGGAGTCTTACCGGGCACGTACATACGATAGGCTTTCTTGCCAGTCTGTAATACCAGAGTGGTCAGGACATTGGGGTTGCTCTCATCGCGGACACAGCTTTCAAAGTCTATATCATCGTAGTTGATGAGATAGCCATAGTTGCGGAGACCCTTTGTGGAAGGGTTCTCACAATTCGCCATCATATCTGCGGCGAGCTTATAGTCACAACTCTGAGTGCTCATGATGATTGGGATTTAGAATGCAACCTGAACGAGGTCGTCTTCGCCGATGAGTGTGCCGATTTTCGAGGCGGCATAGATGTGGTTCAGACGAGTTACATGGTCGAAGGTGATGTCCGTCTTGGCGATGGCATCCGTGTCGCTTGTTCCGATGAACAGGTTCGATGCGGAGGTAACCAGGGCGCGGTGCGGGCAGTTGAGCGACGTGCCGTTGTCCTCATACTTCTTGATCATGCGGTCCCAGATGTCGCACACCACTACGGGATGTCCGTCATACATGGAGAGCTGGATGCCGGAAGTAACCATCGTCAGTTCGAGCTGGAGGTTGTGCAGGCGCTTCACATCGTTGCGGAGGGCCTTGAACAGCGAGTTCGTCATGAAGATGGCGTGGTCGGGCTTGTCGAAGATGCGTGAGTCAGCGTCGGAGAGCATCGTATCGACGATATCAGTGGCGACGCCTTCCTTGCGGATGGCTGCCTTCTGCGTAGCATAGGTGACCTTCGGCGTGGTGCTGGAGTCCTTCTCGACGTTGGCGGCGATGGATGTGAGCTGATGAGCGTTGGCGGTGGTGATTGCCTTGAGGCGTTTCCAGAAGCCGTCGGCCATTGTGAACAGGTTCTTGTTGATACCTGCCGTGAGCAGACCGCTGTCGGCGATGTTCTTGGCATCCTTGTCGCCGAACCAGGCGATACGCCACAGCATCTCCTGCATGGCACGGGTCAGCAGAGGAATGACGATATCGTTCCAGTAGGCGGTGCCGATGATTTCGTCACGGTCAGTGCCAGTGTTGAGCGAATACTTGGCGATGGTGTTCTCCAGGTCGTCGTAGCAGATTTTCAGAGGAATCTGATAGTCTCCGAGTTCCCAGGTCTTTTCGATGCCAGTCACGTTGATGTTCTCGTATGTGGGCGAACAGCCGGAGGCGTTCTTACCTACATCACCGAGGCTGTCGATGTAACCGAGCTTCTTTCCGTCGTACACACCAGTCTCGGTGGTGCAGACAACTTCAAGGTCGGGGTCGTTGAAGGTGCTGAGAAACAGGAGCTCGGAGAGGTCCCGAATCGCACCATTATCGACGGTGAAATTTTTGAAGTTAATCATTGTCGTTAAATTTACTTGTTAATGGAGGTTGGGGAACTATTTACTTGTTGCGCTTTTTGGCAAGAGCCTCCTTCTTCTCGCGGAGAGCCTTCTGAACGGGGGTCTCCTGTGCGGGACCGCCGTTGCGGTTCTCACGGAAGCCACGGCCAGCGGGCGATTCCTTAGAAGATGATGCACATACCTTGTTGAGCCATGCGAGACCGCCGGCGCGGTTGACTTTGGCGAGGATGACCTTCTCGTTGGACGAGAGGACGCGGGCACCTTTGAGGGCTTCGAGCTGGGCTTCCAGTTCCTCCTTCTCCTGAGTGAGGGTGTTAACCTCCTCGGTAAGGGTCTCGTTCTCGGTCTGGAGTTCTTCGACCTTCTCGACAAGTTCGTCCTCGTCGAGGCCTTCGGCGGTCACGTCGTCGTCGGCAGGCACGATGTCAGTCACTACCCCATCGGCGATGATGATGGTGGAGCCGTCTTCCATGACGAACTCGCCGTCGGGAGAAGCGGCGTCGCCGACCTGCGGCTCGCCTTCCTCACGCTCGATGGTCAGTTCGGTGCCGTCAGCAGCGGTCACTGCGAGGGCGTTCATCTTGACGTCGGACAGCTTCTTGTAGCCAGCCTTTGCGAGGAGGCGCGAGATTACACCGCGCTCAACGCTTACTTTTGCTTTCGTTTTGTTCATTTTGCGGGTTGATTTGATGTTATTAAATGTTCTTATACGCTTTGCGGTGATGGGTGCAAGCACCTCCGAAATAAAGCCGAGTTCAAGGGCACGGTCGGCATTGATGAAAATGTCCTTATCCATAAGCTCCTGGAGTTCGGTTTCATCTGCGCCTGTGCGTTCCACATACAGCGAGAGGATTTTTTTCTGCTCGTTGCGAAGCTGCTCAACCTGTAAGCCGAGCTTCTTGATCCCTGCGTCGATGGCATCGGCGGTATAGCGGTCGTGGCAACCGAGGTCGGGCCATGCGGCTGCGGGGTTGTGGATGCAGAAGTGGGAGTTGTCTGTTGCGTGTCGCCTTTCAAGAGGTGCGGCAAGAAGGATGATGGTAGCCATCGACGAACATTCGCCCTCGACGGTACAGGAGATTGTCTTGCCGGACTGACGGAGCTTATCGTAGATAGCCCAGCCTTCGACGCAATCACCGCCACGGCAATGAATACGGATATCAACCTCATCATCGTCGGGCTTTATGCTGGCGAGAAAGCCGTCAATGTCTTTGAAGCAGATTCCGTCTATGCCCTCCCACATCTGGAGCATAACTTTGTCATCTTCGCCAACAATGTCGTTGTAAATTTTAAGGATTGCCATAGCTTTGTGAATTACTTTATCGCAAAGTTACTTTCAAAGCAAGACACACACATATAAAACACTGTGAATTAGGATGAACAGCAGTGTTCAGTTAACTCTTGGGTAGGTGTGAGGTACAAACGGTTTTCGATTCTTAATTTTGTTCCATCTAATTATCATTTGGAATATTTCAGCTATGGCAAAGGTTATTCATATTCACATCTTCTCTCGTCCGAGAGGGGAAAGAAAGGACTACTACTTTTCAAGCATTACGGCAGTCTATTCGGTGCTGTCTGCCGAGGACATCGGTGCCAGGAAATCATATCTTCTCCACTGCGGTCTCGGCGGTGGAGGTTCTATCGTTACAAAGAAGGCTATCATCAAGCAATCTGTTCTTATTGGAAACAGCAAAAAGAAGATGGAGTAATCCGAAGAAGCTCCATCTACAAATGAAATTGGACGTATATGATAACGCCTGTAATCAGTTCAGTTAATAACTGGGGTCTATGTAGTGCCGCTGGTAGTGTAGCATGAGTTTCACACTATCTTTCGTGGGCTGACCTTCCATACACCAGGCTCCGTTCTTTCGCTTGGTAAAGATGTCCTCTCCTTCTTCAAGCTCCGGTAGGATTTCATATCTGCCACCATACCAGTCGAGACAGTTGGTCTTATTGTGTCGCACTGCTATCTTCCTGTCAGAGATGATGCGGCTTACTGTGGCGGCTCGCTTGTCGCTCCAGTAACATATCGTGCAGGGCAAGCCTACTTTCGGGACGATGTTGTAAATGGCTCGGAGAACTCTTGCCTCATGCTCATCCTTCCATTTGCGCTGCAACTTATAGCGGGCGTTCTTCTGCTCCTGTGTGAATGACAGCCATTCTTCCCGGGTCATGTCGTAGGGATCCTTCTCGTTCTCTATTGCTTCCAGTTGAGCAAAACTTTCTTCGGTTGTCATGGTCTTAGCTTTTAGTCTATTCTATCTTCAAAGGATTGTACCGGAGTGCCGTCAGTGAGGAACGGAACCTTCGAGCATTTGTAGCCGGGCCATGTTCCGTAACTATGGATGCGGAACATATAATATCCGGCTTTTATCAGTTCCTCGAAGGCTTTCTTCATCTCGACACCACGGATGCGGTAACACTTGGCTCCAGTCCAGTAACTTTCATTGGATGATGAGAAGAACGGACATGTGCCTTTGTTCGTTACAACATAGATTGTGGCTTCTCTGTACTGCGACTGCCGGATGGGATGGTACACACCACTGTAAGTTGACATGAACGCCTGACAGATTGCTTGCACTACTTCCTCCCTAACTTCGGTAGGCTGTGCGTAATTGTTCTTGGGAATGTTTATCATATCTTCTGACTTTAGTCGTTATCTTCTTCCTCGTCTTCATCTTCGAGGGCATACAGGCACTCATTTCTGTTGGCTTCTATGAGCAGTTCTAACAGCTCCCCGATGAAGGTTTCACATTGCTCCATATCTTTGACTACATCAGTCATTCGATATGGGGCACCATTCATTCCATGCCCGTCGGGACCGAGCCATAGGTATGCTTCTTCATCGGGATCGTAGCTTTCATAATAGCCGTCGATGCTCTCTAACAGAGAGTATATGTCTCCATCCTTCATATCTGCATCAAAGGAGAAGTCCTGACCTGCATCGGTGTACTTGCCGAAGGTAAACTCCAGCATATCATCATGGTCTTTCAGTTCTTCGACAGACACCGACCAACCATCTGCTTCGGCTATCTCTGTTATTCTGTCTATCAGTTTTTGATGTTTCATTTTATTTGGGGATTATGCTACAACTTTATTGCTTGTGGGGCAAATCTTTTCGTTAACTTTATCTATTATGTATTTCTTCTGTTTCTCGGAAACTTCTATTTCTTCATATTCTTCGGTCTCCTGATTGAAAACAGATACCTCTATATCTACTTTTGAGATACTGGCTCTGACCTCATCTATTTCTATGCCTCCAGCAGGCGGCGTCCAGTAATCTCCTGGGTCGTAATCATCGTGGAACGACAGATCTATGTCATAACTGGCTGTTATAGAAATATCACTATCATCTTTGGAGATGCCGGGGAGTCCGTCAATGCAGATTTCCTCCAACTCTGACTCAAATGAATGAGAACCAAAATCATAACAATGACCGTAATCATCTTCATAGCATTCAAGGTCCGAATAATCTCCGTTGCATGGATTTTCAATGACAGCTTCCATTTTGGAAACAATATCATCTATGATTGCCTGAATCTGTTCTTCTGTCAGTTCCATATCATTTTCCTGTTTAGTATCGCCATAGGACGATGTGTTTTTTGTCGCTCATCTTGTCTATCTTCTCTGAGATGATGTCGAACATCTTCATCACGCGAGAACGCACGTTGCAGATACCGATGACCTGATATTCGATGTTCCAGTATTGCGTGCCGTCTATGGCTACGATTCTTGCGTATGCGCGGCACTTGTGGCCGCCGATGGTGCGTTGAAGAAGGAGGCGATACTTGCCGCCATTCGGAGCCTTGCGGATTGCTTCTTCTATTTGCTCGTAGGTATGGGGATTGCTCATGGCTTCTTAGATAAGGGTTGCGGCTTTGAAAGAACGGATGGCTTCTTTTTCACAGTCCCAAAAACTGATTACATCTGCGTTCTTGGCATCGCCTTCTCCTTTGGTCTTTCTTACGTAGTTGAGGTTGAACAGCGTCCCGATGGCGTGGCGGATTTCGCCATTGACCTTCTTGAAGGTAAACTCAACGCTGCCGACAAGCATCCGGGAGTAAACCTTGATTGCCTTCCATGCCGATTTCAGAGCTTGGCTGAAATTCTCGGCTTCTCCTTTTCGGAGGATTGCATGAGCAATCTTAAATAACTTTGACTTGTTGACTTTCATCTTCTTTGACTTTATAGGTTATGTTTTAATTTCTACTGTAAAGTTAATCATTAAAGTTGAGGTACGAAAGTCATAAATCATTTATTTTCAGTACATTGCGCTATTATTTTTCATCATATACAAGTTTAACTTTTACTAACAGATACGAAAGAAGGCACCCCGGAGGATGCCTTCAATGTCGTTAGGATGATGCTCACTTGGAGTAGGTCTTCATAATCGTGCGTTTCTGTGCTGGTTTGCGGTGGTACCACCATCGGGTAACTTCAATATCCTTTGCTTTGCGGGCAATCATTATCTTGCCACGACCCCTGTGGAGGAACCACTTGTCGCAGACTCCATCGACCAGTTTGCGATAGGTCTCACGGTTCTTGAATGAGTCAACGTCTTTGAGGGCAGCGACTATATCATCTACTGGCGGAACCTTAATCCAGGGGAACTCCTGATACACCGGGGCAACTGTGGGAACACTATCGCCGAGGTCTATGAGGATGGGGAGAGTGTCGGTGCCGAGGTCTCCTACTACGACATAGTGCTTAAACATAAGCTCTATGCAGTAGATGGGGATTCGGCGCGGCTCTATGTCTGCGTGGAGCATAGTAGTGAACAACTCCTTGTCTTCGGTTTCAAGTTCATAGAGTCCGGTCATCGGAATCTTCTTGAAATCGTCACTCTTGGTTACAGCCTGTGCTGCGAGCATCGGAGAGGTCGGGCCTTTGATTGTGACCTCTGCGGTCTTGTCATCAACCGAGAGGGCATGGATTTGTACGAAATTCATGGCGGTATCAGTATTTGGCACAGACAATATCGTAGATTGCCTTGCAGATGTCGATGTCATAGAGAGCATCGTGGAGTTTGTCATCTTCGACAGTGATGCCGAGGGTCTTGGCTACCGTGCCCTGCTTGAAGTTGACCATCTGACTGCGGCGGTCGGCGAGGTATGGGGTTGCCATTACCATAACGTCGATGCTGTTCGCCCAGAACCATGAGCCGAAATACTTATCCCCGTTGTGTCCGAACCAGGCACGGAGGAACTGATTGTCAAAGGAGGCGTTGTTGTAGCCGACAAGGAAAAACTTATCGTAGCGGTCATAGCGGTCAACATACTTTGACAGCATATTGATGAACTGGTCATACACCTGACGCATGGGAGGGTATGCCATTATCTGCTCCTGTGTAACTCCGGCAACGTCAAGAGCGCCCTGCTCAATGACGGCTCCGGGATGAGGCTGAACGCGGAGGTCGAATTTCTCCTTCACTTCACCGTTGATTACGATTGAGCCGGACAACTGGTGTATGCCGTGCTTGTCGGCTTGCGTGCCAGTAGTCTCCAAGTCGAAAAATAGTAGCTTCATAATATTTTCTTATTTTACGTTATTTGTGGAATGATGTAGAGCTGTCAGCCATAGACAAATGTCCGGGCTGACAACTTCGATTGATTACACTTCTTGCTGTTGAGATTCATCAGTCTCGCCGTCGGCGACCTCTGTGGCTTCATTAGAGGCTTCCTGTGACTCGTTCTCTGTATTGGATGAGGATTCGTCAGTAGAAGCATCCGGCGTATCCTCTCCGGGCATTTCTGTGCTTCCCTCTGACTCTTTAGATTTAGCCTGCGCTTCTTTGAGAGAAGCTTCCAGTTCCGAAATGGTTTTCTCATAGTTCTCGCACTTCTTTTCATACTCTGCGGCGAGGTCCTTGTCTATGACGGCTACATCTTCTGCGTAGGTATGATTCATTGTGATGTCGAGCAGATTGGCGAACCCCTGCGAATAACATACCTTCTTGTCGGAAAGCATCGTGCGGATGAACTCACGCATAATTACAGACTTGTGGGTGCTGACCTTCTCGAAGGACTGGGTCATGTCTTTGGATGATTCAAGGTCGAGACCGATGTTCTTGCGGAAGGTGGCGGGCAGACTGCTGGCAAGCAGGGCGAGGAACACGTTTTCTTCTACTTCATCGACGGCGCCGGGCTTCTCGGAGAATGATGTGGAGCCTTCAAAGAAGGCACGCTGACGTTCTACGCGGTCCTCCTGCTTCTTTTCTTCGACGGTGCGGAGTTGTGTGCGGATTTCAGTCAGGCGGTTTGCCTGTGCTTCCTGAACGACATCTGCGTTGCCGTCCTCGTCTGTCTTGACATTGTAGAGATACTTGACTTCTCCACTGAGGTTGCCGTGGTACGATACCTCAAAGACTTCGACAACCATGCCAGCCTTGATGTTGTCATCGAATACACCCTTGACTCTTTCGTAGGACTGATAGCGGAGGTTGTACTTTTCTTCATCGGAGAAGTTCTCCCTGACAGGCGGCTCCGGCACTACGAGGTATTCACGGCTTCCGAGTGGCTGGGGGTACAGCAGCATTGCGTTGGCGGCTGAGATGATGGTGGCGTTGTCTTCCTTGCTCCCGGCATATACTAACGGCAGACCTGACTCCTTTGCCTTGCGCAGAACTGCTTCCTGATTTTTGAGCCGATACAGCTCGATATTCATACACCGGGGATTGTCGGTCTCCTTGAAACGTGTCGGGAAGGTGGCGGTGCAGAACTTACATCCCTTGCAGGACTGGCACCCTGTCTTCTCCTTGCAGGTGGCATAGGTTTCATCGTCGGGGTTGAAGTGAGCCGAGGACAGCAAACCCATGACGCTTTCATCTATCCATGCTTTCAGCGTCTCTATCTTCGGTGTCTTGCTTTCCCATCGTTCCATCTGCGAGGGCTGAAAGCGAAGCTCCAGCAACATCTTCTGCTGATCCTTGCGGAGATTGCTGATTACTTGGAGATGCACGAGGTTCAATACTCCTTCTCTGAGGAAGGCGACGAACTCCGGGATGATGTTGTTCAACTGAATGCGGTTGACAACGAAACTCTGGCTCTTGCCGAGCATCTTCGCTATCTCCTTGACCGAAACGGCTCCCTTGTTGTAGAGATACTTCAACGCCTGTGCTTCTTCCATCGGGTCGATGTCCTTGCGTTGGAGGTTTTCAATGACCATACAGGCGAATGCCTGCTTGTCATCGAGGTCCTTCACTACGGCTTGTATGGTTTCCTTGCCGAGCAGGGTAACTGCCCGGAAGCGGCGCTCGCCACATACGATTTCATACTTCTTGCCGTCTTCGCCATTGATTTTGCGGACAGTTACAGGCTGAATCAGTCCGTTGGCTTCTATACTTTGCGCAAGCTCCTTCAACTCTGTCTCGTCGAATGTCTTGCGTGGGTTCAGAGCGCTCGTGGCTATCTCTGAAAGCTTGATTTCATTTACTTGCATATTGTAGTTCTAATTTCCATTCTTGGGATTACAGCCAAGCCATTTCGACTTTGGCTTCTTTGGGCTTTGCACTTTCTATTGCGTAGGTATTGATGAGATTGGCGTAGGACACTACCACGCTGGCACAGTCTTCTCTTTCGAGGTCAACCTTCTCCAGTTCCGATTGACAGGGCATTACGATGGCTGTGAGTTGATCTGATTCAAGAAGAATCGGACGGGACGGGTCTATCGTCGAGACTTTCATAAAGCTGAGGTCTCCGGCGGCGTTGAACACTTCGAGGGCATTGAGCAGCGTCGCCATTGAAACGTGGCAGTTGCCAACAACGAGCCTGTCGTTGGGATTGTAGCCTTCCTGTTTCTTAAACCACTTGATTGCCCGATACACTTGGCTCCAGTTGTAGTTGACTGGTGTGCCTGCTTTCTTGGGGATTACTCTCTTGAAGGAAGGGTACGTGCCTTTGACATCCGTGCCATCTTCGAGCTTGGTCGTTCCGGCGAGTGCCGGATTCGATGCCTTGTACACCACCAACACATGAGTGTCAGAGGCTACGCATACATCCTCCTCGAAATGTACGCCCTGCATAATCGGGCGTATCTGTTCCTTGCTTACAGCGTAGGAGAACAATGCTTTCACAATTTTCTTGTTCATCTTCTTTTCTATTTAGGTTGTCTTTATTTGCTAATGTAAAGTTAATCATTATGTTTGAGGTGCGAAAATCAACCGCCATTTATTTTTCTGCGGTGTCGTAATTTTTTACAGCACCTCCATTTCCTCTATGCCGATGGAGTAGCTTTGTCCGTAATCGTTGCACCACTCCTGACTGCGGTCGGAACGAGAGATAAATCCACCGCTTCCGATGTCGAAGTTCTCTCTGGCTTCGGCTATCTCTCGTGTCATTGCATCGTGAGCTTTTTCAATGGATGAGTAAACATAATGGGCGTCGGTGGTGCTTTCGGCCGAATATTCAATCAGCACATACACCAAAAATACTTTCTGCTTCATATCTTTGCTTTTAGGGGTTTCAGTCAAGTTCGTCTAACTCGGTCTCACAGATGAGGTAGTTCTCATCTCTGCCGTAGGTCTGACGTTGCGATTCCAGTTCTTCTATCGATTCATCGTCGAGGGGTTCTTCTCCACCTTCTGCATGTTCGATTGCAAGCTCTACTGCTCTATCGGTAGTGGTGCAGACAGCGAGCAAATGGAGAGATGATGTATTCAACCAGGCATTGCTGGAATACAAGAGGTAAACTTTCTTTTCCATCTTCTTTGGCTTTAGGGGTTCTGTTTTATTTTCTACTGTAAAGATAATCAATAAGTTAGGAATACGAAAGCCATAACTCATTAAAATGCAGAGCTTTAACGATAAAGTTTCAAGTTTAACTTTTGCTTACAAATCATCAGAAACGGGCGACCTTCGGGACATACTTGATGTTCCCGGCGTTGGCTTTAAGCATTTGCTCAAAGACGGTAATGACATTGATTCTGTGCTGTGCCGCCCACTGGCTTTTTTTGTCGAGCAGAACTATGTGAGCCTGAGCATCGGCAAGCAATCCATCGAGGTAATAGCAGAACTCATCGTAAGGAATTTCATCCCTGAAGAACTGCTCCACCGTCATGTGTCCGTCCAGTGGGATGAAGGGCTTCGGCTCTATCGTCTTGGTCTTTTTCGATGCCGACTTGGATGATGTTCCTTTGTTCCCCGATGCTTTCTTGGCTTTGGAGGATTTCTTCTTATTGGCAGTCTTACTGCGTCGTTTCTGTTCCTCTGCGGTCGCTTCCTGAACAAACTTTTCGACCAGTGCTTTGGCGAGTGCTTCGTTGGCTTTCGCCTGATTCATGTAGGCTTTCCTGACCTCCCATGATGTTTCCCTACCTGTGAGATCCAGCTCATGCAGGGCGAGCGACTTTTGGGGGTTGCGGAGAGAGAAGCAGACCACAGCCTCAATCCACTGGCGGTAAGCGTTGGCTCTTGTCTTCCGGCTCTCGACGATGATGGTGTGCATCCCGTCTTCGTCTACATAGCAGTTGCAACTCGTGAACTTGGCTCTGCGGACATTATACTCTCTGACTTCACAGTTGGCAAGTTCACATTCGTTCTTTGCATCCCGCAGAGCCATACGGAGGGCGTTGCAAAGGTCGGTCATGTTGAACCACAGCCTACCATCGGCTACGATGGCGTGCAGGAAACCGAACTCGGATGAGTAGAACTTCTTCATGCCCGGCTCCTGGATTGCATTCGATATATACATACCTTCTTGATTTAAGACATTATCAAAGTTTGTGATTTTTGACTCTGTAAAGTTAATCAAGAAAAATGATATGCGAAAATCATAACTTCTTTATTTTCATTGCGTTATGCTTTATTTTGCAAGAATTTCGCTACGACGGTTGCGGGGCGACTAATCATATACACAATATTTTCCGTGTGAAATCTCCTTAAATCCACTATTTTTGACTATCTTTGCACTTGGTTTGGCAGCCTTTGACCGCTGTTATACCGGACATAGAGGAATAACGAAAGCGTTAACTTGTGAGCTGAAAGCCTAAAATCGCCAATTTTAACTTTTCACAGCGCTACAAGGTAATGCCTACGCACACGGCGTGGGCTTACTTGTGCTGTGAAGCGGTGTTTGGCGATACCGAGGCTTCTACAAGTAGTCCACGCCTTTTGTTGTCCTTTGTG
Organism: uncultured Porphyromonadaceae bacterium; assembly: GCA_902495075.1. GTDB lineage: Bacteria > Bacteroidota > Bacteroidia > Bacteroidales > Muribaculaceae > Lepagella. The sequence continues at coordinate 165,274 of CABUVO010000001.1, read as the reverse complement.
ATGAGAACAAAGATAAACAACAAAACAGCTCCTTACAATGAGAAAAGTTATTTACTTTTTGACATTGATGCTTGTAACACTTTCAGCATCAGCACAGAAGATAGTTGATGACCGGGTAACGGACACCGGGTTGCGACTGATTTCCTGTGAGTCAAAACCATTCCGAAGTATGTCCGATAAGGTCGTTCTCTCACTGGGTCTTTCCGCCTCTGTCAAAGATGGTGCAGTCCAGTATTTCCTTGATGCGACGCTGGCTTCCAGCGAGCCGATTTCAGCTCCGGCAGGAGCAAGGATGCTTGTCAAGACATCCAGCGGCGAGGTGCTTACCCTGACCGAGTATTCCAACAAGACACTCTCCGACAACATCGGCGATGTGAAGAATGTCAGCGGCATCATCGTCAAGACTTTCACTATCCATGCCACCTATGCCCTGACACCAGAGCAGATACAACAACTACTCTCCGGCATTACAAAGATTAGGATTGAACTGAACGGTGACACCAACTATGAGAAGGAATGGAAGAAGGACAAAATCTCCGGCTTTCTGACGAAAGAATACAACATCTTAACCGAGGCTGTGGCGACCGACGAGAAGGGCAGCTTCACTGACGACTTCTGACTATGGCAGTCCATTCAGTTGACCATGACCTTTCGGAACTGCTGACTTGGGTCGGCAATGGAAAGGCACAGCTCCCCGACTTTCAGCGTAGCTGGGTGTGGGATGATGGTAAAATCTGTAAGCTGATAGAGAGCATTTCTTCCGGGTTTCCTATGGGAGCGGCTATGTTCCTCCAGACAGGCAACAGCAGTGTACGGTTCAAGTACCGTCCCCTTGAAGGCGTAACGGCTACCAACCTCAACGAACCCGATTTCCTTGTGTTGGACGGACAACAACGCCTGACAACCTTATACCAGGTCTTCAAGACTGCGGAGCCAGTGGCTACTCGTCCGGCTACCAACAAGGACAAAGTAATTCTGCGCCACTACTACCTCGACATCCGCAAGGCTCTTGATCAGACTGCGGACAGACTGGATGCCGTCATCTCAATCAATGAGAAGAAGCAACTGACCGAGGACATCGGCAGAACCGTGATACTTGACCTCTCCACCAGGGAGAACGAGTTTAAGGAGTTGATGTACCCTCTGAACATAGCACTTGACCTGTCGGCTTCTTCCGATTGGATGTTGGAACTTAACGACTACTATGAGGGCGATGCTTCAATCCGAAAGCTGTTCAAAGAGTTCAACCAACAAGTCTTGCAGAAAATCCAGTCATACAAAATACCTATCATCAACGTAACGAAGGATACCTCAAAGGAGGCTGTCTGTCAGATATTCGAGAACGTCAATACTGGCGGTGTGAAGCTGACGGTCTTTGAGCTTGTTACTGCGACATTTGCGGCTGACGAGTTCAACCTGCGTGATGATTGGGATGATGTTCAGGCGACATTCAAGGCGACCAAACAGGCAGACATCCTTCGGGTGGTGGAGAACACCAACTTCCTTACTGCTATGGCTCTGCTCATCAGCTATCGGGAGTCATTGAACGGAACGGCTGCTGTCTCCTGCAAGAAGCGTGATGTGTTGAAGATGGTTCTCGACGACTACAAAGCAAACCGGGATTACCTTGTGTCGGGCTTCATCAAGGCGGCGAGCTTCCTTATCAATCAAGGAGTGTTCACTGCTCAAAACCTTCCATATACTTCACAGTTGGTACCTCTGGCGGCTATCTTCGCCTATGCCGAGATTGCAGGAATCAATCTGCAAATACAGACGAATAAGGACATTCTCGCCCACTGGTATTGGTGCGGTGTCTTCGGCGAGTTGTATGGAGGTGCCAATGAAACCCGTTACGCCTCCGACATCGTGGATGTGTTCAGACAAATAAACGGCGGAGAACAGCCGGAAACAGTGGTCAGAGCGAGCTTCCAACCCCGAAGGTTACTCTCTATGCAGACACGAAACTCTGCGGCTTACAAGGGCGTTATGGCTCTTATCTTGCAGGATTCTCCGCTTGACTTTATGAGCGCCAATAAGATGGATATTGCGACATACCTTGACGAAAGCACCGACATCCATCATATCTTCCCTCAGAACTACTGCGAACAGCAGGGGTATGATTCAACCAAGTGGAACTCTGTCATCAACAAAACACCTATCTATGCAAGCACCAACCGTTCTATCGGTGGCCGTGCGCCGAGCGAGTACATCGGCACAATGGCTAACAAGGGGCTGACGCAAGACCAAATGAGGGAGGCTATCACTTCCCACAAGGTTGACTATGATCTGATGAAAGCCGATGACTTCGACGGCTTCATCATTGACCGGGCAATCAGGCTTCTTGACAGGATTGAACTGGCTATGGGAAAGTCGGTGTCCGGCAGGGACAGCGAGGACACCATCAAGGCGTTTGGCTCTCCGCTTCTGACGGTGGCTGCTGATTGACCGAAACAGAACGGCTCAGACGCTTTATGATTTTGTAAATGCCTCTGTCCGTCATTCCGTACTTATGAGCAAGGAACACTGTGATGTAAGTCACTTTGTGTCCTTGCTTTTTCATTTCCATGAACTGCTCATATATTTGCAGGTTCTGAACGTCGTTGATGTTGATATGGTTGGAGAGCAGCACCTCAACCATACTACGGTTCATTATCAGTAATTCATAATTCGTCATGGCTGATTAGTAGGTATCAAGGTTTTCTATCATCTCCACCCTGTCCTGGGCTTCCGTTATTTCGACCACGGAGACAACTGGCTTTATCTCACGGGCGGCGGATTCAAAGGAGTCCGTCAGCATCTCTGCCTGATTGATGCTCTGCGACGAGTTGAGTACCTGCATCGGTACGCCTCGACCGATGTTGTTCATCGTCATCAGCAACGGCTCAAACATTTTGGTGGCGGCTGCTGTCATCACAAACTCCCCGTTGGAGAGCATGGCGGGGATGCTGTCGGATGTGCCCGTACCGGGACCAGTGACTTTACCACCAGTGGCGAACTTGGCAGACTTCACTGTTGAGATTGCGGTGGCAATATTGGCAAGCACCGTGGCTACCGTAGTGGCGATAGCGGCGATGTTGGAAGGGAACGGCATGGATGATGCAGAGGCGATACCTGCGGACAGAGCCTTACCAGTATCAATCGCAATCTGGGCGAGAGTGATGATTTTCGACATCTTGGCAAATGCTGAGTTGCTTTCGCCGAGTGTGTCGAGCAGTCCGGTCAGGGATGATGTCACAGCCTTCATAGCCTGTGCCTTCGCCTGCTCATTCTTGACAATGACATCATTCGTCTTTTTCTGGTCATCAGCCGACTTCTGTTTTGCAGCGAGGATTTCAGCTTCATATTCCTCAGTGGTCTGTGTGGCAAGCTGACCGCGAGCAATCAGCGCCTCCAGTTCTGCGGCGGCGGCTTCCTCCTGTTTCGTAAAAAGCTCCGCCTGGTGTTCGTCCATTTCTTCGAGACCTCTCTGCCTCCATTCCTGATAATGCTCCTCATCCATCTGATAGCCTTCCATCTGACGAAGTTCTCTTTCGGATTGAGCATATTCAAGTTCGGCTATCTCGTTTTCAAGCTCTTGCTTCTGACGTTCAATTTTGAGTTGAGCCTGTTCCTCATCGAGGGCAGTCCTTTCATTGTCATACTTCTCACGTATGGCTTTCAGAGCCTCCTGCTTCTCGGTCTCATTTTCATAAGCGAGAATGGCTTCCTGCTCTGCTATGGCTTGCTGATTGGCGAGGCTCTGACGGCGAAGTTCAAACTCCTGGTCAGTGCCTTCCTTAACAGCTTCGAGCTTCAACTGATTGAGCTTTTCTTTATGCTCAATCTCTTTCTTGATTTCCTCGGCATCAAACTTGGCGAGTGCCTGCGTCTGCTGAATCTGGAGCGAGGATATAATGGAGAGGATGGCGTTGCGTGATTCTTCGGTGAGGTTCTTCTTCTCCACAAGCATCTTTTGATAGTCCTCAATCTGACGTTTGTAAGAAAGCTCAACCTTTTTGCGGCGTGTCTCTACTGACTCCATCGTGATTTTCAGCAGCTCATCTTCGGCTTTGCGAAGGAGCTGTGCTTCTTCTTTGGCGGCTTCTGCGGCAGTATCTTTACCTTTGCCACTTCCTTTGCCTCCTTTGGTTTTGGTCTTACCGGGATTCTTACCTTTACCTCCCCCACTGCCTCGGTTGCCACCACCTCCGGCACCTGCGCCGTCGGCTCCAGTGTTGACGACGGAGTTGACATCGAGCTTGACGTGTTCTATCTGACCGTCCTTGATTTCAGACCACGCCTCCTGGTAGGCATCGACTGTATCGTTGACTACATTCTTGACTGCCTTGACGGAAGCCTGACGGAACTGGTTCCACCCGGCTTTCACATCGTCCCAACTGAGAGTGAGGACACCCTTGATGATTTTGCCGAGACCCATGATTTCATCAACAAGCATAGTGCAGACATTCTTGATGATCGACCATGCAGTCTTGAACTGGATGGCGATAGATGCAACACCCGCCCTGACAACCATCGAATTATTGTAGAGGTCGATGAACCAGTTGACGAGTTCTACACAACCTTTAATCATGGCTACAATACCGTTATTAACCCACGTCTTAGCGGTGGCAGTCATTTCTTCAAAGGAACCGCCAGTAGCATCGAACAGGGCTGCCAGGGTGTTATCCAGTTCAATCTGACTGTTCATCTGTTCTTCCTGTACTCTTGCAAGTTCTCCGGCTTTTTCTTTGGTTACATCAAGATCCGTTTCAATGTCTTTGAGGGTGCGGAGGTACTGAAGACCTGCATCCTCACCGGGACCTCCGAAGATGTCCGATATTGCGGCTGCTGTGGCGGGGCTGTTGTCAGCCATTTCATTAAGCTTGGCACTTACCTGTTGCATCGCCTCAAAGGTGGTCATCGACCCGTCCTGGAGCTTCTTCTGCATTTCAGCGGAACTGATGCCTATGCCGTCGAGTGCTTCTGCGGTAGCGGTTGACATTTCGCGGAGCCTGATGTTGGCTTCCTTGATTGTGTCAACTGCCTTGTCGGAAACAATACCCATCTTGCTCGACTGGGCTGTGATGGAGATGAACTGACTTGCTGAGAGTCCGGCTTCCTTGAAGTATGCAGGGTATTCCTTCACAATGTCGGTAAATTGCCCCGTGGCATTGGCACCACTGACGAAACCATCCTTGACATATCCCAATGCCTCCTGAACCGAAATGCCGAACTGCTGAGACAGAGTGTTGGCGGATTCAAGAACCTCCTGAAAGTCAACACCGAAAGTGTCGGCAACACCTTGCACCTCATTGCGGAAGGCTTTCATCTCGTCGCCGGAAAGTCCGGTCAACTGCGATGTCAGGCGGCTTGCTTCCTCCAGTCCTTTGTTGTAATCGTACCACCACTTGACAGCCATACCTACTCCGGCTATGCCGAGGAAGGTCAGCACCATAGGATTGGCAAGCAGTCCTGTCAGCGTTGACCATAGGGCTTTAGCCTTGATGGTAAGTCCATCCAACACCGAGCCTGCGCTGTTCTTAGAAAGGTTGTTGAGAGAGTTGCCGAAATTGAGGTTAACGCCAGTGAGGTCAGACATGGTGTCTAACAGTCCTTCACTTTGCTCCTGTTGCTTTTTCTGAGCGGCGGCGACATTATCTGCGTGTTCCTGAATTATCTTTTCGTTCTCCTCAATTTTTTTGGTAAGGAGGGCGATAGATTCAGAGGCACCGACAGACGAGGGGTCGATGGCGGCGACGGCTTTCTTCAACACCTCATTGGCTTTCTCGGCTTCTTCTGCGGTCTTACATTCCTTTGCGAGTGCGTCACAGAGGGATGATGTTGAAACCCCGGCACCGAGTAACGCTGACTTGTAGTTGCCGACATTGCGGTAGAAGCGTTGCGTACCTTCCTCCGCACCTTTCAGTTCGGTGGTCAGGCGGTTTATCTTGTCTTTCAACTCGTCTCCTTTGGCACTCTCACGCTCCGCACGGCTCAGTCGGTCGTACTCTGCGTTGAGGTTGCTGATTTCTGCGCGAAGCTGAACGAGGGAGCCTTCCTGCTCTGCCTGCGATTTGAGCTGATTCTTGACAGCCTTGCTGACTGTATTCATGGCGTCCTTCATCTGGCTCATGGCAAGATTGCCAGCCTGAATGCTCCGCTGATATTCTTCTTGAGAGATGCGACCTTCCTTGAGGTCTTCCTTCAAACTTTTCTGCTGTTTGCGAACAGCGTCAATTTTTGCCTGCCATTCTGCAATCTGTTTCACAGCATCCCCATAATCCACTTGGATTTGGAGTATCTTGGTTGTTACGTCGTTTGCGGCCATAGCTTATTCTTCTTCGGGGAGTTTGAGAAGTTCACACTTACATATTCCTTTGCTATCTCGAGTAATGGATACAATAGCGAAAAACGCACCATACTTGGAGAGATAAACTGGTAGAGAGTAATCAATATCCCGGAGGTCAAGCTCATTCAGCATCAGATTCTCCGTGATAAGGATAGGATTATCCATAATCCTTGCGAGGTACGAATATGAAGGATCCGAGTTGATTTTCGGAAAATCATTCCAGACCTCCATTCCCATCCATACAATTCCTGTGGCTGTACCGCCAGTAGTCTGAGGCAATGGCTTAATCATGCCGAAGCAAGGCTTCGCTTCCTTTATTTTGGTTTCATCGTTCTCTCGATACCAAAATTTCATAGTGTTGCCAGTTGGGAAAAATGGGGCCTTCTTATTCTTTATATACGGTGCGTAGAACGGTAACTGAATGATAGTCTTATTCCGGTCTATTACTTCATTGCCTACATGAACGATACCTATGCCCGAGGAATAAACATCCGTGTCATCCTCACTACCTGCTCCATCAACATTGTCATTCTTCATCATATAGTAGTTACGCTGTCCGAATCCGCTGACATTATATGTGGTCTTATCGGGAAGTGCTGACTGTTCCGTAGTTATTTTTTTACTCCAGTCAAGGGCCTGACCTGCAACAACATTATCTCGTAATGCAGTATAAAACAGAGGGATTATCTCTCCAGAAGTATTGATAGACGGGAAAGCACCGAGCATGAAAAATAAAGACTTCATTAAGGTCAGACAACTTATGTCTGGTAAATTCCCTATCAAGTCTATCTCGAATGAGCCAGCGTTTGCTTCAAATTCATTCCACTTGATATTTCCGGCATTATGTGATGTATAGAGCCTAACTGCATTACATTCTCTAATCTCAGAACAGCTAAAACGGTCAAGACTACAAGTAAAGGCTAAGAACAATGTTGCTCCGGAAGGGATAGTAAAGGTTATTCTTTCATAACCATACCTTTCTGAAAACTTAAATGCCCAGCACAATATCCCTTGTGAATCAGTCTCCATATATTTACCCTCTACTGAAGCAACAGACTCAGACCCTATATAGAAGTTAAGAGTTGGTTTTGACCCTGCGGTTTCATTTAGGCCGACATCCCATTTGTAATCTTCCGGGCGCCATTTGAAATTTGCCCAAAACATACCGTCGGCCTGAACTTCTATGGCTGCTCCACTAACATTTGTTATGCTCTCCATTCGACCAGAACTATCTTTATTGACCCTGAACTTTGTATCATCTATGGTGCCGAATGAATTTGTGGGAGATTTGATTACATTCCCTATTCCACTCAAACTGTCAGAAGTCGGAGTGGTCCAATAAAGAGAAGCAACTTCTTTTTCTACATCCTGTTGAGCATCAACGCTTACACATGGGATGACACCAAGACTTATGATATTGTGATTGGTACTTGCTTCTCCATAGGTATATGATGTGCCAAGATTAAACTTCGTCCCATATTTAGCATTAATAAGTTGAATAAGCCGATATACTGGGATTGCAGGAAGCGGAAATACAGAGTATGTGTTATACTGATCCTTCCATCCATTGTCAGATACATACATCAATCCTGCATTATAGAGGGGCTTAACAAAGTCAGCGGTATTATTATACTCCGCTATCTTTGCGTTGCAAGGACCAAAAACCGGGCGTGCAGACAATTCAAGTTTACGGATTGACATATCGTCATCCTTCAATGTCTGAAAGCCGTCAATAACTCCCCATGTCATCACTGCGTTGAAATTATTCTCCGTGCTTTCGATGTAGAGGTTGGCATTTTTGAAAAGCGGGATGCCATTCTGAATATACTCCGCTTTCAATCTCCGGCGTATCTTGTTGGAAACACATCGAATGTCATCAGCATTGTCGAAGACTCGGCGATTGTTAGCGGTCAGCGGCAACTTGAACGTGTAGGTGTATGAGCAAGTAATCTTTGACAGGTCGCCAAAGATGTTGCTTTTGAAGTTGAGGGTAATTCCGCTTGGTGTAGCGAGGTCAACCTTCAATCTCTTGCCGTTATCTATGATGTATAGTTCTTCGTACATGGCTTACAAGGATTGAGCGTTAACATCGGGGATGGCAAACGAAAACTCCAGATTGTTGAGAATCTTCTTGGGGCTATACTTTACAGTATTCTGCTGAATGTTGACCGGGAGCCAGATTTCATTGCCAGCGTTGTCCTTCCCACAATACAGGTCAACTATCGGCGATGTGATGATAGTTACAACATAGTCAAATATATCAGACGGCAGATTGACGGCACAGCACTTGTGGACTATCGAGCATTCAATGTTTCGGGTCCTCGTAACATTGGCGAAGTACAGTCCGTTAATGTCATCATCCTGCGACACTTTATTGGAGCCGAGCTTATTCTTATACTGCTGATCTCCCTTCTTGAACAGGAAGTATTGGAGATTGCCGTGGCGGTCAACCCATCGGAGGTAGTGTCCGGCGGTCTCATTGCTGATTTGCAGATTGACAAGGGCGACATTCTCTCCAGTCTGAAAAAAGGTGTAGTCAAATGTCCTGTCGAACACTGACATCATTCTATCTTCCTCTGAAATCTTATACTTGATAGTGGCAGACTTCTGAGCATTAGGGAACACACTGGCAGGTGGGATGTCCTCGAAGCCGAGATCAGTGAACATACCGCAGTACACCAGTTCATCATTCATGAAACGGTAGCGGGCGTATCCTCTATCGGTCTCCAACAGGTATGTTACATTGGCGAGGGGCTTCTTCTCATTGCTGTTATCACAGTAGTCTGCCGTATCTCCCCAGTGTTCTTCTGCATCGCCCTGCCAATTGGAATAATACTTTCCATCTTTCAGAACAACGAAGCGTTTCGCAACAGCATAGTAAACGACTTGGAAAGGCAACTGAACAGTTGTCGTGAGCAATGTCGGGAGTGAGGGAGCTAACTTTTCAATCTTCTCAAAGAAGCACACCTTTGTATCCTGATAGATGGGATTATTTCCGTATCTGTTATTATCTGACCGCCCGAAAAACTCGACTTCCCTGTTGTATCGGAATAGAGACACCGAGAACGGAAACTTCTTGAACCAAATAATATTACGCTCAAAAGCATGACGGTTGTCCTCGTAGCTATATACACCAAGATTGCCGAAACGTTCTCCTACTGCAATATTTCCCCAGATAACGAGGGTACTGAACTGAAACATCTGCATCGTGCCGATGTTGACTTTCACAGACACTTCAATGCACCTGGTATTTCTTGGGTCATCGAACATCAGTTCAAAGAGCCGTGAGAGATATATTTTACACTTGCCCTTGTAGAACGAGACCTTGATGCTTTGAGCAGCAACAGATTCGATGCCGGAGATTTTCTCTACGGTAACTGTGAACACCCCGGAAGGCCATGCGCTTTCAATCTCAATGAAGTTGGGATTGAAGGCAAAGCACATCTCATCGGGATATGTGGCTACCGAGTCTTGGTTGAGTATTTTGAATGTCGTCTGTCTCATACAACTTCATTGCTGTTTATCTTGGCCAAACTCTGAGCCTGAACCTCCATACATTCCATTGCAAGAAGCTCCAGTTCTTCGTTCACAGCCGTTGTGTAGATATCATTGTACCCGCCATCTCTATACAGGCGGGTTCCTTCTTTCATAATCTTGTGGGCTATGGCACCAGCCATTGAGCGGATGCCACGTTCCTCCGGCGAGAGGATTGCCCGGTTTGTTTTGGCAGGGATGGGAGCCACCGATATACCCTTGTCTATAATCCATTGCCTGATGATGCCGACAAAGCCTTTGGGGACCTTGCCACCTTTGCGACCATGTTCCATTGCAAGGAAGGACTTCGAGCCCCACAGCACACCTACATTGCCAGTAACCTCAACGGTCAGAGATGCAACAGAGCGACCGCTGGCATTGCGATTGTTCGCCGCCATCTGATTGGCTACCTTCATCTTGACATTTTCGAGATGCAGCTTGATTATTCCTTGAATCTGTTCCATAATCGTATAGACAATACATCGAAAAAATCAATCAACCTCCAGTCGCTCCGGGTCATTGCAGAGGTTGACACCAGCCTCCTCCGTGAGGGTCGGGCTGATTACTATGCCAGTGACATTCTCGTCGAGGTGGTCGTACAGCACCTGATAAGGAATATCATCTTCAAGCTCCGAGAAGTAGCCGCTTTCATTGACAGCACGGACAAAACGGATGCAGAGGCGTTTCATAGCCTCCACGATGCCGTCATTCTCCGCTCCATCGAAGTCGAAGTCTGTCGGACTGACAAAAGCAATCTGGGCATTAGGGCGGTCAAGCACCTCATTCCATTTGAAATGAAACGAGCCGGAGGGTGGCAAAACATAGATGATAGTTGGCTTCTCAACCTTGTCTAAGACAACATTTGCCTGCGCCCAGTTGCAGAACTGATAGCCGACATCCTCGCCGAGGGATTCAACTATCTTACGGACCTTAGCCTCAACCGTGCCGAGGCGACCTTCTGTGTCATGTGTGGGATTGCGTTCTTCCATTACCTTTTCCGTTTAGCCTTTTCTGCGTACTGCTTGTTCAACCTCTGCTCGTATTCAGCCTTCTCATTGTCATTCTTCATACAAGTGTAGATGCGAATCCAAGCCACGCTGTAAACCTCATCCTGATTGGTGATACCCATTCGTTTTGCATACCAATCAATTACTCCGAAGGTGCCGAAATTGAGATCTTCGACCCCGGCGGCTATTTCTTCGGGCGTGTGATTTATCCTGATTGAGGCAAACAGCTTGTTAATGCGGTCCAGCTCGGCTCTGACAAAGTTGATCACACCGAACACATCGAACACATTCAGCTTGTAGACTTGCTCCGGCTCTATCCCCATAAGGATGGAGAACACCTTTACAGCCGGGTCTTCCTTATCATGGTCGATGCGGCTGAAATCGTCGAGCTGTCCGTAAGTGATGGTGTTGAGGCTTTCGGGCACCTCCTTGTCGAGGATGAAGGCAGGACGCTTCGCCTCCTTCAACTGGTCGAGCAGTTCCTTCTGGTGGTCCTTGTGACATAGAGGCAACAAGATAAGAAACTCGCCATAGGTGGTGAGCTTCGCATTCTTACTGTTTCTACGTCTTTCCTTTTTCATATTTCAAAATTACTAATTTAATAATCTCTTGACATCAACATACTTATGAGAAGTAATGAACATTAGCGGTCAGTTAGCGGGCGTTCCTGAACTTATGAACATGACCAGTTACACCAGTCGTAACTCCGGGGGTGAAGTTCTCCACCATACCAGTCAGCACATCGGGAGCGTCGTCGTGAGCATTTCGCCCGACCTTTCGGTATCCCTTGACTGCCTGTGCAAACTGGGGCCAGCGGGTCTCCCAATCCGAAGGGAAAAAGATGAGGTTCTGAACTTCCGCTGAGTGGGAGAATATGCGGACATTCTTATTCAAACCTTGAAAAAAGGATGTGAAGCGCATCTTCAATGCAACCGGGGTACCTTGCAATCTGACGTTCTTCTCTACATTGCGGGCAAAGCCTTCGCCTCCGTTGTTGCTCTCCACCTTGACCAACTGAGTGCCGTTGATCAACAGCATCTCTGCGGTCTTGACTTCCGTGTATTCCATCGGCTTGTCTGTGTAGAGGACATCGGTAACATACATCCCCGAAGGCGTCTCAACGTAGCAGACAGAGCATAAAAAATCGGCGCCTTTGTCGGCTGTATCTGTGTAGTTCTTACGGATGCTCTGCTCCATAGGAAGCACTTCATACGTCCGTAGCTTCGAGTACATGAGACCTTCAAGAGGCTTGGGGTTCTGCATATACTGCGTGTCGAATACGAATTGATTGGCCGATTCTATCTTGTGCAGTTCCTCAATGGTATGCTTGAAGGGCCATAGGGCTTCTTCCTCGCCGTCTTCGTTATAACTGATACAGGGAACACTAAGAACTTCCCATTCGTCCGGCTCCAGCTCCATAAGGTAGCCACAAAGGTCATGCTCATGGAGCCTCTGCATTATTATGATGATTGGTGTGTTGCGACTGTTGACACGATTTCGGATGGTGGTCTCGAAGTGCAGGTTCACAGCCTCCCTGTTGTTGTCAGACAGAGCGTCTGCGGGCTTGATGGGGTCGTCAATAACAATGGCGCCACCGAATTGCCAGGCTTCTCCTTCGTTCTCGATTGCTCCGGCACCGAATCCTGTTACCTGTCCGAGGGATGAGGTTGCATACAGTCCACCGCCTTTCGTTGTGTTCCACTGGCTCTTGGTATCAGTGCCTACGGCTATCTCGACACCAAACAGGCGTTGGTAGTCTTCGGACTTTACAATGTCCTTGACTGCGACGGAATTGCCGAGGGCAAGGTCTCCCGAATACGACAGGTGGATGAATTTTGCAGCCGGATTGATTGCCAAACCCATTGCAATGAAATTGCGCGATACAAGTTCCGACTTGGAGTAACGGGGGGCGATGTTGATTATCAGTCTTCGGATCTTACCAGTCAGCACGTCATTGAGCTTGTCGCATATCATTCTGTGATGTTTGCCGACAACAAATTTCTTCCCGCCATTCATCAGCTTGAAAAAATAGCGGGCGAAATGGAGTGAGTCAGAAAGCACCCAGCTCCTCAATACGTCATCGGCATCATAGACCATAGGCTATATCAGCAGTCTTGTTCCAGTTGCTTGATGAACTCGGCGGCTTCCTCCTGGCTCATACCTTTGATGGCTCCCTGAACGGTAGCCTTTATCTCCTGACCTTCGATGTAGCCACGTCCCTTATGCTTCGTCTTTAGGTAGAAGATGATTGCCGTGAGGTTGCCTTCGTTTATAGCCATCATCAACTTCGACTCTGCGAGGTCGCCGAGGCTTTCGTCATAGTCATTAAGCATCTTCTCCAGTTCGGGGAATTGCTTGCGCCATTGCCAGAGGGTGCTTCTGTCAATTCCGAGGGCTTCCGCAGTCAATGCAAGGTTGCCTGCATTTGCCTTGTAAGTCTTGGCAATAATCGGGAACGGGATGTTCTTGTAGCGAGCATCTTCGTCATTCTTGTCTTTACTTGCATCTGCCATTTTTATAGTGGGATTTTGTTGGATTAAACTTTGCCTTTTCAAGTCATTCAGACAGCACTCACAGCCGAGGTGGTGCATCTGACAATGCCGAGCCCCAACACCTCCATCGCCTTCTCTATGTTGTTCGTTGACATCCTTCGGGCACCAGTGAGGAAAGCAGACAGCACCGAGGGGTCGATGCCAGTCTGACGGGCAATGTCGCAAATCTTGATCCCGGTCTGTCTCATCTGCATATAGAAAATCTCCGGCAGGTCATCGGCAGGGATGTAAGAGAAGCCTACCGACTTAGGACCGACAGAGAGTCCGAGCAGGTTGAGTGCCTTAATGAAGAATGGAAACGGCAGCGTCCTTGCTCCGTTTATCCACGCATTGAAGTTCGTTGAGCACATTCCAAGCTCCCGGCTGAACTGGGAGTGAGACATGCCGCTTTCGTTGATTGCTTGTCTAATCTTTTCTCTTACCATAATCTTGAACTGTGATGCAAAGTTAACAAAAACTTATCATATATACAATATTACAAGTAAACAATACTATCTAATTATTCATTAATGATTATATAGGATTTTCTTCGCTTTTACAGGGCCGGATTTTGAGCCGATTTTTGAGCGTCTGCTTTGCCATGTCGCTGATATTTTGTAACTTTGTCTCAGAGTTTTAATTTCCATCGTCAAAGTCCACCCCCAGTGGTGGCCATCTTCGACTTTAGGTTATTAAATCTTTATTTGCATATAAGCAGATCCACCCGTGAGGGCAGGTCTGCTTTCTTGTTTTTCAGCGATTGCAACCGAAGTCGGAAAGGTCTTCTATGAAATAGACACACTTCCCGTTATCGTTGATGGTGGGCGACTGAAATACTACATTCTTTGGAACCGAGTCAGGATTCTTGTCAAGCACCTTGAAGAATCTCTGTGCATCCTTGAACCTGCGACACCTGATAGCTTTCGTGCAGAGGTAGCCTGAACATATCAGCGTCGGCTTGCTCCGGCGAGGGATCAGTTCAGCAGGGTTGGATTTCTTCAGTCGGCTCATCGTCCTTGCTTGTGAGGTAGTGTTTCATTGCGCCTCTTGCTTCTTCGAGCAGTGCCGTTATTTCTTCGGCAGATAAGAGATGAGGTACCTCCTTGTAAGGAACTCACTGACACATGAGGTATAGAGTGCCGTTTAGCTCCTTGACTTGGAAGGAGTCTTTAATCTCCCGGAGCTTGTTGCTCCATTCAGTCTTTCTGCGGCGATTACGCCATTTCTTGATTAGGGTTACAAAAACTTTCATTTGCATATATCTTTTAGAACAGAATTTCGTCAACTCGAACAAAGTAAACTTCCTTATGTTGTTTGACAGAGCCGAGGTAGCGGGATGGAAATGCCGACGATTCCGAGTGGTGCCACAACTCTCCGCCTTTATCGGCGACACCTGTTTCGTAGACTACCCGACCATGTTTAGTTGTGATGCGGAGAACCTTGATTTCGTCATCCGAGTAATCGGCTTCTGTGAGTTTCTTCCAGTTCATAGCGTCAGCGAAGGGTTTTGGCGAGATACCAGTTCTTGTAATTGCCCCAGACTTCGATGATGTAACTGGAGATGATTTGCACCAACATGGCGGAGATGAGGATGGGCGACATGACCGCCAACTGGAGGTAGTAGAACGCGACAGCTACCTTGCTCCGCGTTACGATGTTGAGCCGGATTTTCTTTTTCTTCATGACTTTCTTTAGGTTACTTTATTTGCGACAGATTGGTGTGATGGTTTAGGCTTCTCCCCTTAGACAATTTACGACGTGTTGGGCGAACTCGTCCTGTATCTTTCGGGCATCTTTCGCCGAGAGATTCAAGCACCCGGCCCCGGTCAGATAGCCCCACCCTCTAACGACAAGTATCAAATCTCCGTCGAGGTAGATGTTGCCGTCTTTGGCGCTGACTCCAGGGTTTCCTTTGGTCGGCTTCGTATGGTTGAGGATTTCGCATATCCGATTGAGCATGTCTTCCGGATAGTTCTCGCAATCACCGACCATCAGACACATCTGATTGTTGCAATCGTAGATGTAGCTGCCGTCTGTGGTGTACGGGCCTTTGAATATTTCGGTTGCCTTTTCCATCTTTACTTACTTTGTGGAGATGCTATCTCCGATAAGAACTTGTCTGCCCGACCAAAATCTTCAAGAACCTGGGCGAAGGTTGAGGACTTGCCGTTGATGTAATACTGAACTTTCAGACCTTTCTGCTTGCGGCCGTACAGTTCAAACATCTTTACTCCTTCGACTGAATTGCAGTTGTACTGAAATTCATCGTCCGGGCTTTCGGCTATCCTGTCTATCACTCTCTTGATCTGAACAACCATCGAATAGGGATGGGAGGGAGTGCAGAACGGAATGTCCGTGCCCGTGAGGACCTTCACTTTTTTCATCTTGTCAATGAGGTCGGATGACCTGTTTTTCTGAACTCAAAATTACAAAAATTAACGCAGACTGCCAAATATTTCTGACGCATAATAACCTAAATGTAAATAACTTATGCTGCTTTTCTAATAAGGTGCATATTATCTTCCATCAGCTTCAATATGCGGTCGTGATATGCCGAGTTCTTGTTGCAGACACCTCGGCTCTGGACTACCTGAAACGTGTCAAGATTGACCTCTATCGTCTCTATGCGGTTGCCGTCCTTGTCCTTTGCCGAGAGGATGAGGGACTTCGCCTTGCTGAAATACTTACAGGCAAATACGCAGTGGTGCATTTCCTCTCCTTCGATTGCCATTTCTTCTACGGACTGAACGACACTGATCACTATTTTGTCATCTCCGAAGACGATGCCGAAGAAGCCGGACTTTGCTTTCTTATACATCTTCTCGTACTTGTGGGCTTCCTTGATGTCCTGTTCTCTCTTGGCTTTTGCATCCTCACGGTTCTTGCGGATGAGAAGCCTGTCATGGGCTTCATGCAGGTTCATCGGGCAAACGTAATGGGGGTTATGGAGGTCTAAGCCGAAATGCTCCAACAGGTCGAGGTAGTCGAGCCACATGGTAGCATCCTGTACGATATAGCGGTGCCGACAGGCAATGCGGATGGCTTCGGGGTGTTTGAGACTTTCGACGAGATGGTAACTACCGCGAATCTTGTGAATGAGTAATTCCTTCTGATGGTGCTTCACAAGCAATTCAGTCTGCCTGTCAGCAAGAACAGACGCGATTAGTTTGTTGGCGGGAAGGCCATCGAAATCTTTCAGCGATTTGATGCCATTGCGCCGGACCTCCTTCAACAATCCGGCATGAGGATATACAACTGTGTTGGCTATATCATAGCGAGAGTAATACATTGAGTAGTACCCTCGGCGAACCTTGATTGACAAATCACTGTTCCAGTTCCAGTAATCATAGTAACCAGTGAAAGGAATGGTCGAGCGAGCCAGTATCGTCTCCTTACCATTGGGATCTATCCAGTTCTGAACTACCTCGCAGTATTCATACTCCGGCTCCAGTCCTTTGTGGATTCTCTTGGTGCAGAAGAAATGCCGGACAACCTGAAAGCCTCCTATGGTGCAGAGCGTCGTGAAATAGGCACGAAACGTGTACTTTCGGTCGGAACGGCTTTCTATCTCCAGTCGCTTGCCACAGTGAGGACATACGATATACTTTGACTTGGACTTAGGGTCGAACTGCAACGCCTTACCGCAGTGGGTACACCAGCCTTTCTTCTTATTGCGATATGCCAGTAGCGGAAATATGTGGCTTTTGGCATATTCCATATGATGCTTCGTAGGAGCAGGGAGCCTATGGGAAAGCTCCACTATCTTCTCCTGATACTTATTCCTCGCCTTCATCGCCGAAATCAAATAAGGACGGACTCTCGAATGCAGGCTCCGGCTTCGGTTTTGCCGACGCTTTCTTCTTCTCCTTTTCTTCGGGTTCTTTCTTCTGCGATCGGAGCTTGGCGACCTCCTCTTTTTGGAACTGGTCGTATGCTTCCTTGCGAGCCTTCTCTTTTTCTTCTTCGGTAAGCTCAACTGTGTGGTTCACTACAACCTTGCAGTTGGCGGCTTTGATGGTGCCGAGGTCATCCTCGTCGTAGTAATGGACCGCCAGCCCGAATACTTCATCATCTGCGAGTCCGTTGACGCTCATCTTCTGAACTTCCTGAACGATGTAGTTACAGCACTCATCTATGTTCTTGCCTTCTTTTGAGTATGAGGCTGCGAACAGTGGGTCCGACTGCGCCCTCTGGTCGAGGTACGCCTTGATTGTGTCCTTGAAGGACTGCGATACTTTATTACTCATCTTCTTTTTTAGGTTTTCTTTATTTGCATATAAGCAGATCAACTGCTGAAACCGCAGAGGACAATTCCGTCTGCGTCGTTATCTTCTATGATGTGAAACTGGGGGTTGATGTGAAACCTCTCCTGGTCTCTCAAGGGAGATACTATATCAAGGTTGCTGTCATCGTCCCCGTGGCCGGAGCGCTCTTGCTTCCAGTATTCTTTATCTCCATCTCCTATCTCGGCGACTATGGCGTTGGCGAGGCTTTCGGAGATGGACCTTGTTACTACGACCTCAACTTCTTCGTGAGTGATGCGGTCGAGTACCCGGACTTTCAATCGAATCTTCTTCATAGCTATTACTTGCTACCGTTGTTCATCATTTCAGCGAACTTATCTGCGAGGGCTACGCTTGCAAACGCGGCGATACATTTATCGCACATATCTTTTTCAGCCTGACGCTGATTAGTGCTGATTACTGATTCATAGCTACCGTTGATGAGGAATACAAATGCTTTCATCTTCTTTGACTTTGATGTGTTATTTTTAATTTTTCTACTGTAAAGTTAGCCAATAATTTTGATATGCGAAAATCATAACTCATTTATTTTCGGAGTCTTGCGCAATATTTTTGAGCAAAATCAATATTTAGCTTTTGCTCTGTGCAGGGACGATTTCGGACCTTGACTTGATTACTTCTTCAACATAGTGACGGATGTCGCTGATTATCCCGAAAGGATTGAGGCTGCTTTTACTGCTCTTAAATCCGAGGGCGGTGGAGATGGTGGAGGCGATGTTGCCGACAATCCCGGAGGGCTTATCCGGCTTCTTTTTGCCTGCTTCCTTTCTCATCTCGGCAACCCTGACGAGAGCGACCTTCAACTCATCATCTGTGAGCTTGTAGAGACACCCCCAGTTGTATTCGGGAAAATCCACCGGGGCTTTATCGGTATCCGAATTGGGGATTCTTTTGTGGTAGCTCTCTATCATCGCCTGTCGATATGCCTCTGCCTCGGCATCCTTGCGCTCCCGTTCTTTCCGCTCCTGTTCCATGACATTCCTGTTAATGTCTTCACGGCGGTCATCCATGAACTCCTCCAACGATTTGAGAATGAGCATCGGGTCAACAGAGCCATAGAACTGCTCATACTTGCCGGAACGGAGCCTTGCCATGAACAGACAGAACTCCAGTAGGTTCAGACCGCCATACTCAACGAGAATCTGGTCGCAGAGGGGATTGATCTGAAAATCTTCGAGCTTATTCTTGACACCTACGAAATCATTGAGGATGACCAGTTGCGTCTTTATCCATACCCGGCTTGCATACTCCTGACCATACGCCTGTTCAAGCATACGGAGCGTGGGCGTTTTCTTTTGGTTGTAGAGCAGGTACACATCGTTCACTGCGGCGACATGAACTTGAATGTCGGGGTTGTAAGCCTCCGTTATTTGGATGATGTTATAGCTTTTCCTCAACGCCAGTGAGCGCTGGGAGATTTCCGGCGTCGTAGTCCTGCTGACACTTTGCGAGCGTACTGAGGATATCACACTTTTGACGAGCGCTGTTAGCGGCATTTCGTTCTGATTGCGTTGTACCATACCCGACTGCTGTCGAGAGGATGGAAGCTGTTCCATGTTGTGCATTATACATTTTATTTGGTTGGTTGTCATACTTGCCTTCAAGCACCTTGACCCAGTTTTGCGAATTGGTAAATATCCAGTCAAAATCTGCTTTCCAGCCTCTGTTATTATCGCCTCTCATGAAGAAGGAGGCTTCACATTTGTCGAACACCTCTTGCAAGGTTTCGTAGTTGAACTTCATTTCCTCAAAGCGAACTCTTATCTTCATCCTTCGCTTATCGGTCAGTTTGAGAACCCTCGGCAACGACGGACATCGGTCGTGATAGAGCTTCACTATGAAATCACAATCGACCTCCGGCTTTTTCTTAGGCTTGCTTTCGGGTTTATCATCGGGGGCAGCTATGCCGGGGAACAGGGTATCGCCGACAATAACGGCATCTTCAATCGGCGGCTCGTCATCGGTCTCAAATGGAGCTGTGGCTGACTGTGGCTTAGTCTGCGGCTTTTCATTCGGTATAGATGGGGTTTGTGTGTCAGACTGTTCTTCAACGACATATCGGGAGAAGTTCAGAACAGAAATGACCGCTGTCCTGAACAATTCATTCGAGGTCGCTATCTTCTTATCATTGATCAGCCTCTTGATGCAAGTCTTATAGGTCTGCTCCTTGATTGCAAGCTCGGAACATATCTCCCGGCGAGGGATGCAGACCATTCCACGCTCAATCAGAACTCCATCGACATAATACGGCTCATGGTCAGCCTTACATACGAAGTACATTATAAGCTGAACCATTTCGGGAACATGGAACCATTTCCACTCAACGATGTTCCGAAAGAACTTGACACAGGGATTCATGGCTAATCAGATAAATATTCGTCAACTATCTGTGAAAACTCATCCTTCGACCGACACACCACATACTTGTTGCCGTGCTTTGTTATCCCGGCTTCCCACTGCTTCTGCGATGGGCGCTGATATGTGCCGTCCTTCTTCATCTCTATATACAGAGCATGGAACCCGTGCCTGCCGACAGCGAGGCAAAGGTCTGCGACGCCACACACCAGTCCGGTCAGAACAAGACCACGACCGTTGCGACCGCTTCGCTTGCCTTCATTCGGGATGTGGTACAATACACCATCACTCCACAACTGGGGATGATATTCCTTGAACCAGTCGATGCACTCCTTCTGAATGTCGGCTTCTGATTTCTTTGCGTGAGTAATCTTCTTATACTGATCCTTCGTCAACGGAATACCGCTGATGATAGAGTCCAGCACCATCTTATCGTATTTACTGACTTTTCCCATTGCAATTAAAAGTAAATGTTAGTAAGCTGTTTCGTGGCACCTTCGGCACAGCCAGTGATGATGTATTCGCCGGGGTTAGGCTCTGCGAGATGCAAGTCCTCGACTTTGCCAAACCTCTTTATGTTTCCACATAAATCGACGAACCAAAGGGACTTCTTGGAAGGATGAGGACGGATGCCACGACCGATTATCTGATAGTACAGAGCCAGCGACATTGTGGGGCGTGCCATTACAACCGTGTCAAGTTCCGGATAGTCAAATCCAGTCGTCAGCACTCCTACATTGACAAGGACATCAATACATCCGAGCTTGAAATTTTCGATGATTTCGTCTCGCTCCTTCTTTGGTGTGCTTCCGCTGACAAGGCTACATGAGGGCAACCGTTTGACCAGTGCCTCACATTCTTCAAGATACTTCGTGAATACCAGTATGCCCCGTCGGGGTTTGCCGTCTTTGGGATGAAGGAGCCTTTGAACGATGCTCAACAGGTAGTCGCCGAAATTGGTCTGCTTGAACTCGCTGAACAATGACTTGTCATCGAAGTCCATTCCGGTCGAATTTCTGCGGAGCTTCGACTGGTCAACTATGGAGAGGTCGAAGTAATCAACAACTGCGAGATAGCCTCGGCTTAATAGGGTGGAGATGTCAACCTGATACACAACGTCATGGAACACCCTCGGACGAGTGCGAGTGAGGAATTTCAGAATGCACTTATTCTCTTGGGCTATTGAGCCGTCGAGAAGATGATTCTCAAATTCAATATTCCGTTTCGTGTAATCCTTCTTCTCTTCAATGTATGCTGATAATTCTGGAGTAATTACAACTGGAGAGCGTACTGAATTATCTTGAAACAATCCGGGGGAAGCCGATAATTTGGCATCTCTATCCATTTGTTTTATCTGCCTTTCAAAAGCATCATTAACTCGCGGTTCTTTCGGTCTAAACACTTGCTTGCCGTCTTTATCTAAATATTGTAAGGCAGCGGAGAGCCGATAAGGGGTGGCAGTCAGTCCGAGAATCTTCCGCTTTACCTTGTCGAAGAACTGCTTGTACTGTCCCTGACTGGCATTAACACAATGAGCTTCGTCAACTATGATATACTTGAAGTGGTCGAAATCGTCGATATGAGCCATGATGCTTCCGATGGTGGCGAAAGTAATCCGGCTTATCTTCTTGCTATTGAGTGAGGCTGAATAGATGGAGCAGTCTTCAACTCCGTAGCTTCTTAACTTGGCGTAATTCTGAGAGAGGATTTCCCGGCTGGGTTGCAACACCAGTAGCGGTGCCCCTAACCGAAAGGCTATATCGGCAATGACGAGCGACTTACCTGCGCCCGTAGGCAACACAAGCAATCCGTTCCTGTCATTCTTGGTCTGAAAGAAACTGGCTGCCGCATCGCTCGACTCTTGCTGATAATCTCTAAGGGTATAAATCATAAATATCTCTGCGCTTTGGATATTTCTATTTCACATAGGCGCAATAACGCACCTTCTGCGGCTGTGGGGAGATAAATCCCGGCTTCCTTCGAGGACCAATCACGAAACCTGTCAATGCAGATTGACATTTCTTCCGTAGTGAGGTCCGCCGTTGATCTCAACTGGTAATGCTGTCTTCCAGTGAATCGGTCAACCCCTTCACTCACTACGAATATGTCGGGGTTGACCAATTTCTTGAAATACTCCTCCTTGACGTATGAGCCACTTTCTCCATACTGGCATCCGAAATAATCGAACAGGCAGTGCAGATAGGCAGACTGTTTCAAAGACCTCTGCTTCTTGGTTTTCATCTCCACTACATCGCCTCTCTCGGCAAGCAGTTTCGCTCTCTCCAAGAAGTTGGCCTTATCTAACGGATTGGAGCAGTTGTAGAGCATACCTTACTTAGTCTGGGAAGGGATTGTTGAAGCCTTGCGGCTGTTGCGGATACTGGGTCTGCGCCTGAGCCTGCGGCATTGAATGATCCTTCTGGGGATACTGAGGCTGTGCCTGAGCAGGTGCAACGGCGGGCTGTACCGTGGGTTGTGAGGTTCGCTGACCATACAACTCTATCTTGTAGGGGCGAGCTTCAGTGATGATGTCCGTCTCGTTGTTTGCGTTGGTGTACTTGCGCCCCTGAAGGTCGAAGGAGATCACTACCATCTGACCGACTTGGAAGCGGTCGAGGTCGCGGCACTTGTCTCCCATGAACGAGAGCTTGGGAGTGTTCTCCCAGTCAGTTACAGGCTCGCCTGTGTTCGGGTCGAAACGACGGACGTTGATTACGATGTCGCGCTTTTGGAACGAGTTTCCACTGTTCTTAGCGACGAGGCTCTGTGTGGGTCCGATTGAAGCAATCTGCCCGATGATTGTGTTTGCCATTCTTCTTTCTTTTAATGGTTGGTGTATTGTGATGTTATTGACTTATCCCAGGCGATGAGAACTTTGAGGGCATCCAACGACTTGCGAGGAACCTCTATGATGTTGGGCTTCCCGTACTGGGGTTTCGGAAGCCAAATTGCGAGCAGTCTCGGCACTTTCAGTCCGGGATTCTGACGCTCGAACAGATAGGCGTACATCGACAACTGCCACGATAGATATTCCATATCGAGCCGAGAGGTTGTCTTGATGTCGGCGAGGGTCAAATCATCGAAGATAATGTCTATGGAACTTGCGATGTAGCTTTCATCGGAAACGAGATACTCATTAGCGAGGGTCGTTAGTCCGAGGTCAGCCTTCATCTGCAAGTATGCCTGAACCGCCGGGGTCTGACTTTCGACACCGAGCGTATCTACAAGCTCTATCTGTTCATGGATGTTATGACCGTAGTCCGCTGCTTTGGCGAGGACTTCTTTGGAAATGCCGTTATACTTGTCGGCAAAGAGGGTGCGGTGCAGAAGGCTCGTAACTCCAGACAGGAATGAGCCAAGATAATTATAGGTGTGGTCCACCTCATTGAATACGACAGCGGACTGCGCCAACTGAATCTTCTTGCTCTCACTCATAAGCCAAGCTCCTTTCTTCTGCAAGACATACACTGTGTGAACATCGGGTTAGTCTGGAGGTCGGAGAAACTTTTCCAGACATTCATCAGCGAATCCTTATCAGTGGCGGCTACGATTTGAGACAGGGCTTCTTTCAGCACTCCGTCCTTCTGCGGATCTAACGAATCTGCGATTTCTGCGATGGTCTTCGGGCGTGTCTCCGGGGGCGTGGAAGCATCGGGGTCTTTCTCCTCTGCGGTAGGAATGAGGAACATGTGCAGGAGCGCATACTTTAGGGCAGCACTCATAGCCTTGTTCATTCCCTTGTCGCCGGAGTCCATTGCTTCGCCGACATTGGTGGTAGTAACCTCCGAGCCGTCGGCGGCAAGGAAGTGGAATCTGATTTTAGCTCGCGTGTAATAGAGGATGGAGGTTGTTCTGTTTCCGTTGTAGACTTTCTCAGTTACCTTTTCGGTAACAGTGTAGTCCAACACCTCATCAAGAACGAGGACACCGTGCTTGGCGAACAGGTCGTGGAGACCATTCATCACATTGTCAATGCCACGGAACATGAAGTTCTGACCGTTATTTTTCTCGGTCTTGGCGATGGCTTTGGTTTCCTGCATGATTGCGGCGAGAGCGCCGTAGATGGCAGGGACAACCGTCTTTTCTTCTGACATGGTTAAAAACTTTATTTGCATATTAGTAACTTTGATAAGGTTTGATAAGGCTGGAGCATATACAGCCGAGGCTATTACCTTATCAATTCTTTTAGCCTGAAACGACAAGTCCGGGGTCTAACTCACTCAACCGGAAATCGGTTTTAACATTTTTTAGTATGTCAGCGAGATTGTACCTCCACATTGTGTTGGTAGCTCCGAATGGTTTGTCGTATCTTATTCGACCTTCGTCAACAAGTCGTTGTAATCTCTTTTCTCCCCTGACAAATTTCACGGCCTTCTTTTGCGACACATACATTGTCTCGGCTATGATGAGAAGGGAACGATATTTCAACGCCAGGATGCTCTCTACTGTGGGAGGCATCAGGCGGTTCTGGTTACAATAACTTGATATTCGTGGTCATTTACTACTACATCGGCGTTCCAACCTTGCCGGGCATACATCCTGCACAAGCGGTTTTTCGTGGACTGTACCGATGTCAACTGCTCTATGGGGAACTCGGCGGACTCCCCGACTTTGAGCGTTTTGAGAGTGGGAGCGATTGGTCTCGACGCAGGTACCTGAACACCGGGACCGAACTCCGGGAGGGTGGGCTTTCGCGGTGGGCGATAAGCCGTCTCTTGGGCCGTAGTGATGGTTTTGTCTTCCATTTCTTCGTTGGTCTTAAATCTCTATTTGCATATAAGCAGAACTTTGCTTATTTTTGTTGGTGGATGTTATATGTTATCCAAGTGTAAAGTTAATCATTTATGTTGGTTTGACAAAGCATACCTTATCATTTATGAGTGATTTTAAGGATTATTAACATTGGCATCTCCCACAACTCTCTAAACCCGTTTGTTTTACAGAAAACGAGTAACGATATGAACGAATCAGAAAAGGTCGAAAACAACGTCGATGCGAAAACGATACGAGACAGGCTGCTCAAAGCACTACATCTCGGACCGGGCGAGCTTGCGACAGCTCTCGGCATAAACTATCAGCGCATCTATGACCTCGGTAGCGGTAGGACAAAAAAGTTCAATCCAGGAATGGTAAACATGATCGTCGCCAAATTTCCGCAGGTCAACGCCACCTTCTTATATACTGGCAAAGGCGAGCCATTGAAGGAGGGGGCTGCTGTAGCATCTACATCAGACGTGTCAGAGATAATCTCTATGTCGAGACAGCTCATCGACATGATGGAGAAACTTACAGCAAGGTCCGAGATGCTTGACCAACGGGCACTCCGTCTTGAAGTCAAAGAACGCGAACTGAACGACAGAGAGCTACACCTCAACGAGAGGGAGCGAGCTTTGTCTGAACGAGCCGCAGAACTTTCAGAACATTCCATATAATATATATGTGGAACAACGAGGCTGAAATATGCTTCTCCAAATGTGATGGTCCCAATTACTGCAAATCATTCGACCGTTGCAGGGGATGGGGATGCCGACTGTTGCGATACGTCCCGGCGGTTCTCCCCAGAACAGAAATGGAGAAGGCTGAAATCTTCTCTGCCGTCTATTCAAGAGCCGAACAACTCGGAGTGATTCAGTGCAAAAATTTCAATCCACTGGGGATAGATGAGGCACTTGACGACGAGGCTCAACTACGGCTCATAATAGGTTCTGGAGGTGCATAGTGTGGCTCTTTTGTTGTCCGTTTTTAATTTTTAACCATGTATATTACTGATAATCAACAATCTAACAGCCTTTATGGGCGGCATGATGTAATTTTATATTAAAATATTATCTAAAAGAGCAGGTGATTTTCTCATCTGCTTTTTTTTATTTAATTTTGTAACTCAACAAGAGTTAATTATGATTTCAATAAATGGTTTAGGTGTTGAGTTCTCAGCACGTCCACTTTTCACTGATATAAGTTTCGTTATCAACAAAACCGACAAGATTGCTTTGGTTGGCAAGAATGGTGCAGGCAAATCAACTCTTCTCAAGATTCTTGCAGGCATCCAGACTCCAACCTCTGGGAGTGTCTCCAAACCAAACGAGATTACCATTGGCTATCTTCCGCAACAAATGAAACTTGCGGATTCTACCTCACTTATAGACGAAACAAAAAAAGCATTCTCAGATCTCATTGACATCCGCAAAGAGATTGATGAGATCAATCAGCAACTTCTCGAACGTCAGGATTACGAATCTGAAGAATATGGCAAACTTCTATTGCGTCTTGAATATCTAAACGAACGAGTGGCAATAGAAGGTGCCGACAATATGGAAGCGGAAATTGAAAGAACCCTGACCGGTCTGGGATTTTCTAAAAATGACTTCAATCGCCCAACTTCTGAATTTTCAGGGGGATGGAGAATGAGAATCGAGCTTGCCAAGATTCTTTTGAAACGCCCGGATGTCCTGCTTCTCGACGAGCCTACAAACCATTTGGATATCGAATCTATTCAATGGCTCGAACAATTCATGCAGACAAAAGCAAAGGGTGTGGTTCTTGTGAGTCACGACCGCGCGTTTCTTGATAATGTCACCAAACGCACAATAGAGATTTCATGTGGCAAATCCTACGACTATAAGGTGAGCTACTCTCAGTTTGTCGACCTACGCAAAGAAAGAGTAGAACAACAGATGCGAGCCTATGAGAATCAACAGAAACAGATTGCCGACATAAAGGATTTTATTGAAAGATTCAGATACAAGGCAACAAAAGCTGTGCAAGTGCAGAGCCGCATCAAACAACTCGAAAAGATAGTGCCGATTGAAGTAGATGAGGTTGACAATTCACATCTCAGATTGAAGTTTCCGCCGGCTTTCAGATCTGGCGATTTCCCCTTGATTCTTGAAGATGTAGGTAAAGCGTATGGAGACCATCAGGTATTCGATCACGCCGAATTCACCATAAGAAGAGGAGAAAAGGTTGCATTTGTTGGTAAGAACGGAGAAGGAAAGTCCACTCTGGTGAAATGTATCATGGGCGAAATCCCGTTCACCGGCAATCTCAAGATCGGTCATAATATCAAGATCGGTTATTTTGCACAGAATCAAGCCCAATTGCTTGATGAGAATCTAACTGTCTTTGAGACCATTGACAATGTAGCTACAGGAGATATCCGCACTAAGATTCGTGATATCCTTGGCGCCTTTATGTTTGGCGGAGAAGATATTGATAAAAAAGTGAAAGTCCTGTCCGGAGGAGAAAAAACACGTCTTGCAATGATCAAACTCTTGCTCGAACCGGTTAATTTCTTGATTCTTGATGAGCCCACCAATCACCTTGACATGAAAACCAAGGATATCCTTAAAGAAGCCATTAAGGATTTTGACGGAACTGTAATAATAGTCAGCCATGACAGATATTTTCTTGATGGTCTTGTGGAGAAGGTTTATGAGTTCGGTGGTGGTAAAGTAAAAGAGAACTTAGGCGGAATCTATGATTTCTTGAGGAAGAAAAACATAGAACATCTGTCGGAACTTGAACTTTCAAAATCACCTTCTGCAAGAGAAAAGAAACAGGATTCTGCCAACAACACCCCTTCCGACCCACCGGTAAATACAGATGCGTCAGAAAAGACTGAGCGAAAGTTAAGTTATGCAGAACAGAAAGAACGCGCCCGCATGATATCCAAAGCTGAAAAGAATGTCAAAAAAGCTGAAGAAGATATTGCAGCCTTGGAAATGAAACAGAAAGAACTTGAAGACAAGATTTCTTCAGGAGACACATCCGCCGAAACCCTTGAAGCATATGCCAAAGCCGGGAAAGATATGGAAAACGCAATGTCGGTATGGGAATTGGCACAAATGGATCTTGATGAAATCAAAACCAAGTATGAATAAAGGATGAACTTATGATGGAAGACATATATAATAACAACATGAATATCAGAAAATTTTTAATGTGCGCAATTGCAGGCGCTCCCCTTCTCTCTTTCGCCGGTGTGCAATCCAAGCATGGCATAGAGAAGGCAAACATTGACTTGGAAACAGACCCGCGTCAGGATTTCTATATGTATGCCTGCGGAGGATGGATGAAAAACAATCCGCTTGGTGCTGAATTCTCAAGGTTCGGAACTTTCGATCAGCTGAGAGAGGATGCTAAGAATCAATTAAAGGATCTGATTCTTAATCTGGCAGAAAATCCCGAAGCTAAAATAAAGGGAACGAATGCGCAGAAAGTCAGCGATCTCTACGCTTTAGGAATGGATAGTGTCAGGCTCAATCGCGATGGTTCTGCTCCTTTAATGCCCATGATTAAAAAAATCAACGACATGAAAGCCGATGATTTTATATCTACTCTTGCATGGCTACATAATGGACTTGGGGGCACTTTCTTTGGCACCGGTGTTGGAGCCGATGCAAAAAATGCAGATATGAATATCATGCATATCGGAGAACCCGGACTTGGATTGGGAGATCGTGATTATTATCTTGAACGGAATGAAACCAACGACAAGATAATGGCGGCATACGAAAAATATGTGAAGCGTATGATGGAACTTGTTGGTTACGACAAGAATGCGCGCCAACGCGTATGGGAGAATGTGATTGCAATAGAAACTGAAATTGCCAAAAACAAGAAGACCCGTGAAGAGCGACGTAATCCACAACTCCGTTACAATATGCAATCAATGGAGGAGATAAAGAAAAACTATCCCAACATTGACTGGGAAGGATATTTTAAAGCTCTTGGACTCCCTAAAGTTGACAAGGCAAACATATCTTCCCTAAAATACATGGAATTTATCAATGAATATCTTCCCAAACTCACTCTTCAGCAGATTAAAGACCTCATGACAGTTGATCTCATAACCTCATCTTCTAATCTGCTGAGCGATGATTTCCAGCAAGCCAATTTTGAGATGTTTGATCATACAATGTCGGGTATTGAGCAGATGGAACCTCGATGGAAACGCGTTATGACAATCCCGAACTCAATGTTTGGAGAAGCCGTGGGCGAATTGTATGTTGATAAGTATTTCCCGGAGGAAAACAAGATTTATATGAAAGAGCTTGTGGAAAACCTTCGCAAAGCACTCGGCAAGCATATCGATAATCTCAGCTGGATGTCTGATGAAACCAAAGCCAAAGCAAGGGAAAAACTCTCTACTTTCACAGTTAAGATTGGTTATCCCGATAAATGGAAGGACTATTCAGGTATTCAGATTGATCCTTCAAAAACCTATCTTGAAAATGTAAGTGAAGCGTCAAGATGGTATGCGCAAGATAATTATCAGAAACTTGGCAAACCTGTTGACAAGGATGAATGGCACATGACTCCACAGACGGTAAACGCTTATTATAACCCAACAACAAACGAGATCTGTTTTCCTGCCGGAATTCTTCAAGCTCCCTATTTCGATCTCTCGGCAGATGACGCGCAGAATTATGGTGCGATAGGAGTTGTTATCGGACATGAAATGACTCATGGATTTGATGATTCCGGAAGACAATTCGATAA
The DNA here is from genome assembly GCA_902495075.1 of uncultured Porphyromonadaceae bacterium. GTDB lineage: Bacteria > Bacteroidota > Bacteroidia > Bacteroidales > Muribaculaceae > Lepagella. Next base: position 135,714 of record CABUVO010000001.1, on the reverse strand, counting down.
AAATGGAAATATGGCAGACTGGTGGAATCCTGAGGATGCAGAGAAATTCACAGCTTTGGCAGACAAACTTGTTGCTCAATTTGATGCCGTTGAAGTTGCACCGGGAGTTCATGCAAACGGACGTTTCACGCTGGGTGAGAATATCGCGGATCAAGGTGGCTTAAGAGTAGCTTTAACTGCATATCTTGATTCCATGGAAGGGAAAGAGATGAAAGAAATTGATGGCATCTCACCTCTTCAGCGCTTCTATCTTGCCTATGCAAATGTTTGGGCTAATAATATCCGTGATGAAGAAGTCCTATCACGCACAAAAACTGACCCTCATTCTCTTGGCGAGAATCGTGTAAACGTGACTCTTAGAAACTTACAGCCATTTTTTGACGCTTTCAATATAAAAGAGGGTGATAAAATGTTCCGACCGGTTTCAGAAAGAGTTGTGATTTGGTAAAGACCTCAGGAAGCTGTTTAAAATAAGTAAGTAAGAAAAATTAATGCACATATAAAACGCAGTTATTTTTGAGATGTTTTTGCCGCGTAAAGAAGGAGCATCTAGGCATATGCGACTGAATTACAAGGTGAAAACAGCCAAAAAGAACAAGCTTTATAGTGCAAGATTTCATTACTTACATATATCGGTTAATTTTTCTTACTTACTTATATTAAAATGTTCGGATTGATAGGATACCCATTGGGACATTCGTTTTCTGCAAAATATTTTGCAGAAAAATTCAAAAGAGAGAATCTGGATGAACAGTATTGTCTTTTCCCTTTGAATGAAATTAAGGAATTAGACAACCTTCTTGAAGAGAATGTCGGTCTCCAAGGACTAAATGTAACCATACCTTACAAAGAGACCGTTATGACCTATCTTGACGAACTGTCGCCCGATGCTTCGGCAATCGGTGCGGTAAATGTAATTAGAGTATTTAAATCAAATAATGGGGAGAAGCCATGTCTCAGAGGTTATAACACCGATTGGGAAGGTTTCTCCCTTTCTCTTTATCCATTGCTGACAGGCAATGAGAAAAATGCTCTTGTTCTTGGCACGGGTGGTGCCTCAAAAGCAGTGGTGTACGCACTTTCAAAACTTGGCATCAAATCTCAACTCATTTCGAGAAAAAAGCGAGATGGTGTGCTAACCTATGAAGATCTCAACAAATCAATCATTGAAGAAAATTTATTGATTATAAACGCCACCCCGCTCGGTATGTTCCCCAATACTCAATCTGCGCCTATGATACCGTATGAGTATCTGACCTCTCGCCATATTTGCTATGATTTGGTTTACAATCCACTCGAGACCGAATTCATGAAACGGTGTGCGGCTATGGGTGCAACGACAAAAAACGGACTCAAAATGCTTCACCTACAAGCTGACTTATCGTGGAAGATCTGGAACGAACACTGAATTCCAATACACTCGCTGTTCCGGCAATCTCCGTAGCCACAGGAATAGTTATTTCCTCATTTATAGGAAATGGCTTTATCGTGGGGTTTATTTTGTTACTTATAGCTGTCGCCATCTATATTGCAATCTTATATTCCGGCAAGGATCCAATTAAAGCATATCGATTCAGATTATTCCATTATTCATGGCTTGCTATGGCATTTATAGGAACAGGGATAATATTTGCTGAAATTCATAAACCGGATACTCTTTCAGTTGATAATAAAAAAGCGGAATCAATTTTCGGTACCGTCAAAGATATTTCCGAGAAAGCATCAGGAGACTTACTCACGCTTGATGTTCACAAAATTTGCTGGTCAACGGCACATACAGATGATTTCAGCAATCTTACAATCAATGTTAAATGCATAGGCTCAGACGCAGGATGCTCTATTGGCGACAATATAGTATTTCCAGCCACAATCCGATCTATTGAGGACAATCCTAACTCATTCTCTTCTGGATATAAGAGAATAATGAATTCTAAGGGGATATTTTATACCTGTAATGTATATGACGGAAATATCAAGGTTGAAGATCACAATTCTTCCATTATGTCTCTTTCGCGCAAGATACGCAACAATCTTGAAGTCTATATCGAGAATACTCATTTGTCGAAAGATACCCAGAATTTTTTGATTACAGTGCTTCTTGGAGATCGAAATTATCTCGACTCTTCAACCCGAGACATATTTGCAGATGCTGGAGTTGCTCATGTTCTCGCACTCAGCGGTATGCATATGGCTATCATCGGAGGTATTTTTCTGTTTCTGCTTTTCCCATTTAATTTCGTCGGCAGATATAAGATACGCTTTTTATTGGCTGCGGCGATGCTGTGGGTATATGCTTTTATAACCGGGATGGCTCCATCAACTGTAAGAGCTTGCATTATGGTTTCGTTTGCTACAATCGCAATAATTCTTGAACGTAAACGATATGTTTTCAACTCTCTTTTTGCTGCGACCCTGATAATTCTTCTCTTCTCGCCTCTCACTTTATTTGACATAGGTTTTCAACTCAGTTTTGTGTGTGTCGCATCTCTTGCTGCATTTGCATCGCATGTCAATCCTTTCGATCATAAGACTAATCCAAAGTCATATAGAATAGCGGCAATATTCGCAGCCACCATGGTTGCCACATTAGGAAGCTGGATAATTACTGCATATTACTTCAAATCGTTCCCCCTGGCATTTATTCCCGCGAATATTCTTATACTTCCCATCCTGCCTTTCTATATTGCCCTTGCCCTGATACATCTTTTGCTTGCACATTGTGGAGTTGATTTGTATTTTATGAGTTGGATTCTCGACTCGACGTTTGAGGGATTAAAAATTTTCTTGAAATGGATAGGCAGTGGGAATGTAATTCATCCGGACATTAGTTATGAAACATTAATCTTGTGGATCACTGGATTAACACTGGCAGGTCTATTCTTAAATGTGAAACGATGGAAACCATTAATGGTTTCGGGAATAACACTGATGATAATCTCAGTGTTGATTATACCCCTTCAAGCCGATAGAATACCTGATGATAGTTTCATAATTACCAACAATTATCGCAATGTTGCCATAAATATCAAGAAAGGAAATGAAGAGGAGCAGGTTATAATGGATAAAGGTAAGATATCCAGTACAAATATCGGCAAGTCATCAATCATAACAATCGATTGCAACCTTCCGGAAACAATTACCCCCTGCAAATGCGATTATCTCGTAATTGCAGGAGGCTATAAAGGTAATATAATGGATGTTTACAAGATATTCAAACCTTCAAGAATTGTGATTCATCCCTCGGTCAGGCGCAAAAGAGAAAACTCTTATATCAATGAAGCCCGGGATCTTGGAATTGATTGTCATTCAATAAGACATGACAAACCATTGAAGGTTATTATCTGATGCGATCGACAGATCGAAGCATCTTCTGATCTGCATTTATACGGCTGTATGCCATCACGAGTGCTATTACAGCAATCACCGGGGCAATGATCAATGAAGACCAACTTACCGAAATTCCATCAAATGTGCAATAACCATAGCCACAACCTATCGACACCGCAGCAAGTATAAAGAGAATCCCGATAAGACATAATGTTTTCTGCAAACGCAAATTCTTGAAAAGAAATATATCGATCAATGGGATAATGGCACACATCAATGATACGATGAAGAATGACCAGGTGTGCATATAATATCCGGATGCCGCTCCATTGGTAGTCTCACCCTCGATACAAAATCCGAGAGTTGTGAAATTTAAAGTATAATCCGAAAGCTGGATCTGACCAAGGGAGAGAAATGAAAATGTGGCCATTGCCACAGCCGCCACTAACAGCAGCACTGATTGCCAACGTTGAATAACCATATTTGTCTATTTCTTAATTAATCTATAAATAAACGTGTAAACTGCGCATTGAAATATTAAACCACAATTACACTTGCGAAAGTTTAATAATATAACACAAAATTAATACATTTTAATCATATCGCAATATGGAAGTGATTTAATTATTGATTAAAATTTTTTGGCGTGAAATTTGTTAATTATTTACAGACTTTGAATAAAACGGTGTCAGATTAGACATCTTGACTTATAGAAATATGACATTAGAATCCCTAAAAAACAAAATATCAGAGGTTAAAAGATGCCTTGATGAGAATCGTGTGATCGAAAGTTTCGATTTTCTTGAGAAAATATCGCAAGAAGAGGGAAATTTCCAGGCATCCGATAGCCTGAAAAGCCTGAGACAGACCTACGGATACATGATACATTATCTTATTGAAGGTCTGGATGATCCCACCCGCCAGGATGTTTATGACTCTACAGTCAGATCTCTTCGCGAGATTTGTGACAACTTGCTGATAGATAAGCTTTCAATTGAAAGTCCTTCTTTGTATTATTCAACTTCAAGAATATGCAAACACAGAAACAACTCTTTTGATAATATCTGGCACCGCATCATAGAAATAGATGCCAACATAGATCTGGCACTTGCTGCCGATTCTGTCCCTGAAAGTCTTTATGTTGATAAAGACAATCTCATGCACCAACTTTTTGATATTGTATGGACTGAAAGGAATAACAAAGAGCTTTGCGCTGCTCTCACAGATAAAGTGAATTTACCGTCAACAGAAAAGTCTTTGGCTCTATATCTTATATCCGCATTGACTCTGTCCCTTCTGGGAGTGTATGATAGAGACAAAATGCTTTCTCTTATTGAAATCTATGAGAATGCTCTTTCTGAAGAAATAGCTGCACATTCTCTTGTTGGGATCGTCATGGCATTGAGAAGGCATAGCAAACGCATATATAGTGATAAAAATGTGCTTAATCGTTTGAAACTTTGGCAGGATTCTCTTGTTACTTACAGTCGTCTTCGCGGGGTTATTAAGGAAATCATCCGTACTCGCGACACAGACCGTGTGGCAGCAAAAATGCGAGATGAAGTAATACCGGAACTCATGAAAATGCGACCCGACATGCTAAAAAAAATGAGGAATTCCGCAATGGATTTTGAATCCGGAATGCTTGAAAACAATCCGGAATGGGAAGAAATGCTTGAGAAAAACGGATTGGCTGATAAAATGCGTGAGCTGACTGAAATGCAAAGTGAGGGCGCGGATCTAATGATGGTTACGTTTTCGAATCTAAAAGGTTTCCCATTTTTCAATGGAGTCAGCGCATGGTTCATGCCCTTTGATATGAACAATCCGGCTATAAAGATGGACAAAGAGAGCCGCAAACCTCTTGAAACGGTGTTTTCATTAGGTTCAGGCATGTGTGATTCCGATAAATATTCTCTCGTGTTCGCTTTCTCTGCAATGCCTGAACAGCAAAGAAAAATGATGTTGGGACAATTCGAACAGCAACTCTCGCAAATGATGGAGAATGCTTCCGACCGACTTGAAAAACAATCTAACCCGGAATTTAATGCTGCAGCCGTTGTGTTTATCCGAGAATTATACCGATTCTTCCGTCTGTTTAGAAGAAAAGAGGAATTCGATGATCCATTTAAGGATCCGTTCAACTTCCTGGAGCTCCCTGTAATTGGAGAAATGATGGCTGATGAGGAAATTATCACGATTATCGGTGAGTTTTATTTCAAACGTGGATATTATGATGAAGCGTTGGAACTTTTTAAAGCCATCGAAGATTCTAAAAAGGATGATCCATCCTACTGGGAAAAGGTTGGATTCGCTTATCAATCGCTAAAACAATACGACAAAGCACTGGAGGCTTATCATAAATCTGAACTTCTTGGAGAACCGGGTCAGTGGCTTCTTAAGAAACTTGCATTTATAAACAAAAAATTAGGTAACTACAGAGAAGCGGCAGAGTATTATTCAAAATCCCTGTCAAGCGATCCCGACAACGTGTCGCTGATAATGAATACCGGTAATGCGTTGTCGGAGTCAGGAGATCTCCAGGGAGCGCTCCACTCTTATTATCATGCCAATTATATAAACCCGGACAATCCTAAAATATGGAAAGCCATAGCATGGACAGAGTTCTTGGCGGGCAATTTGAATAAAAGTACATCATATTATGATAAGATTCTTTTATCCTCTCCTGAACCAATAGACTTTCTGAACGCCGGTCACGTCAAATTAGCTTCAAAAAAAATAAAGGAAGCAATATCCTTATATAAAAAATCTGCCGAAAACAATATTAAGGATTTTGAAGCGTCATTCCTGGCAGATACCGACACTTTAAGCAATGCTGGTATCGACAAATTAACTCAGCATCTCATACTCGATTCAATCAAACTGAATCATATACAAGAATAAAATAAAAAAGAGAGCTCTATGAGCTCTCTTTTTTATTTTATGTAAATTGGTAAATTATCTGAACAATTCACTCTCAATTGCTTCTAATGCCTCTGACAATTCTTTTGAATAAGGAAGCCTGTCAGTAATTGAGGATATACCGTGAAGCACAGTTGCGTGCTTTCTGTTAAGTTTACTTCCGATTGCAGGTGATGAAAGCTGTGTGTGTTTATGCGACAAATACATTATCATCTGACGCGCATCAGCAATATCTCTTAATCTACTTTGAGAAAAAATTGCATCTGGATTTAGATTGAAATATTCTGCCGTGGTCTCGACAATCATATCAAAATTGATTGGCTTGCGTTCCGGTTTCTTTACCACATGGCTCATCACTTCTTTTGCCAACTCCACTGACAAGGGTGCATTCTTAACGATTGCACGTGTTAAAAGACCATTCACTATGGTTTCAAGTTCGCGAACTGATCCATCAATCTCGGATGCAATAGCATCAATCACATCCTCAGAAAGACCCAAACCATTCTTTTTCGATTTAAATTCAAGTATTTTCTTTCTAAGCTGATAGTCGGGATTCGGCAACGGTTCAACCACCCCCCATTTAAAACGGTCGATAAGACGATCCGCTATACCGTCAAGCTCCATAGGCGGACGATCGCAGGTGAAGATGATGTTCTTACGATTGCGCTGCAAATGATTGAATATGGGGAATAATGCTTCTGCCGTTCCAGTTTTATTAGACAATTCCTGAAGATCATCAAAGAGGATGACATCCATCATCTGAAACCAGTTAATGAAACCAGGCACATCTTTTTTGATTGTGGCTTGCGCATATAAGTTCTGAAAATGCTTCATGGGCACGAACAGAACTTTCGCGTTAGGATTGCGTTCTTTGATTCTTATTCCGATAGCCTGAATCAAATGTGTTTTACCCACGCCCACATTTCCATATAAAAAGAACGGATTAAATTCGGGCTTGCCAGGATTATCAGCTATATATTCAGCAATTGTTACAGGAAGCCTATTGCTCTCCCCTATGCAATAATTCTCAAAATTCAACGAATAATTTAACTGAGGATCAAAATCTACCTCTCGTTTTTCAATCGGAACATTAGTATACGATCTAACAACCTTATTCTTTATAATATGAGATTGCTGAGGACTCTCAAGTCTTACCTTGGCATTTTTGTCGTTTGACACAACATCAACTTCATAGGTAAGCCGAATCTGCTGACCGAAAATTCGTTTAAGGGCTTTAGAGAGTATATCATAGAAATCGTCTTCATATTTCTCATAATAAAATTGAGACGGAAGACGCAGGGTGAGACAGTTGTCGGCAAATGCAATAGGCTTAGCACATGCAAACCATGTGTTAAAGCGATCTAAACCGATATTATCTTTTATCAGTTCAAGGCATTTGTTCCATTTATTTTGAAAGTCCATCTCCATTATCTCTCAGATTGGACTACAAAATAATAACAAAATTTCCACAAAAAAAAATGATGTTTTGTTTGCAATTTATCATTAATTTATACGATATTGAATATCAACACATTGCACAAAAGTCCATAAAATTGCATATTCAATAGCATCCATACTGCCATATATTATTGATATATAGCAAATTGGCACTATCATTTCCGATAGTGCCAATTTTAACATTCAAGTCGAAATTCTTTTAAAACCGCGCATTATAGATTTATAAAAATAATATTCTTATTTATAATCAGTCTAAATAAGCGGGAATGATAAACTATTCTATAAAAGTTTTATACTTATATAGCGTTTAGGATTCTTCTTTATATCCACAATCAGAGAATCAACATCGGCTGCAACCCTATTAAGCTTATTATACAATTCAGGATCATTCATAAGCATGCCTAATGTTGAATTTGGATCATTAAGTTGATTAGAAAATTTTGTAAGATTGTCTGTCAATGCGTTCACATTCTCTACAGTAGTGTTAAGAGGAAGAGACTTCAGCTGCGCAGACAAAACGCCAAGATTAGAAGTGACAGTATCAAGCCCATGGCTGATAGATTTCACATTTCTCATAACAATCGGAAGATCCTTATTTATTGTAGAATTCAATCCATCTGTAGCATTCAAGACATTCCCCGTAATCCCGTCAAGTCTTTGAATTGACGAAATCAATGCGGGATCTCCGGCAAGTTTATTAAGATTATAGAGAAGAGAATCAACACGTGGTAGAATCTGGTTTATTGCTGGCATAATATCTTCGCTGAGAGAAGACATCAAATCAGAAGTCTCAATTGATTCAATATCACCTCCTACAGGAATTTTCTCTGCACTTTTACCTAATTTTATAGCAATAAAATTACCGCTCATAAGTGTTGATCCCATGGTCGCCCTTGAATCTACAGGAATCCGAAGATTCTTATTCAATGCAAGCAATACCTTGATTTTCCCTGGATTCTCATAATCAAACTGGATCTCACGGACTTGACCGACTTTATATCCATCCACTGTTACTGGTGATGAAATCTCAAGACCGGCAACATTATCATACGATGCATAATAAAAATTGGCAGGACTAAAAAGATTGATACCTTTTAAATAGTCAATTCCGAAAATCAGAATGACAATCGCGGCAATCACACAAATTCCAATAATAAACTCTTTGTTAAATATTTTTTTCATAACCTTTTAATTTCGAATTGATTCAACCTGATCATCATTTCTGACTTTTTATTATGAAAGCGTCTGGAATTTTTTCTTTTACGATCTTAAGCAGATTTTCCATTTCATTTCTGTTCTCGCTTTCACCATAAGTATATTTATATAGATTGTTCTCTTTAAAAGACTTCACGGGAGTCAGGCCGCAAAATCTTGGATTGTTTTGTTTCAAAATATCCGAGCTGGCGAGAATCTGAATCTTATACACTGTTTTGAGTTTCTCAACCTTCGAATGGTATCCAGAAATGGATTTATGTTTCTTCAGTGCAGTAACAGAGTTCACATCACCATCAGCAAGACTTGTTGAGCCATCTGAATTTAAAACTACAGTTTTGTTATTATAAATTCTCGTGGATTTTTTATTCTGTTTTTTATTCTGCTTTTTCTTATCAGATTTTTTTTTCTTTTTCCCTTTAGCCTCTTCAGACACACTTTCATCAGCTGCTATCACTGGTTCAACTTCTTTAATTTCAACTATCGCCATGCGTTCATCTTCACGATGCAATGGAATGACAGCTGTCTCAACATTTCTTATTGCAGACGCTTTCTTTGCAGATTCCGAACGTCTTCTCCGCTTTGTAAATGCGGAAGCAGGTTGTGATGATTTTTTATTTTCAATCTTCTTTTCAATAGGTTGTGAAGACGAAATCAGAGGTGTTGCTGCCTGTAGGTCTGATTCTTTCTTGTCTGCTGCCTCAACATGCTCAGCGGCTGCTTTATCACCTTTTTTATTACCGATATATTTATCAACAGCCTTATATAAAGCTTCAGCAAGCTGATTCTGCCCCTTCTCAGATCCCATGTATACTGCCGAGTTTGGATTACAGATAAAATCAAGCTCCACAAGGACGGATGGCATCGAAGTTGCCCATAACACCCAGAACCCCGCCTGTTTCACACCTCTGTCTCCTCTTGCAGCCTCTTTTACGAGATTCTTTTGCGCGAGATCTGCAAACTTGAGACTCTGACCAAGATTCTTTTTTTGAGCCATCTCAAAAATAATATACGATTCATCTTTTGAAGGATCAAAGCCGCTATATTTCTGCTCAAAATTCTTTTCCAGCTCAATAACCGAGTTTTCTCTACGCGCCACTTGAAGGTTGCTCTGATCCTTATGAAGACCGAGGGCATAAACTGAAGCTCCGTTGACTTTCTTTCTATTGGGGTTTGTCTTATCTACGGAATTAGTATGAATGGAAATAAAAAGATTCCCTTTATTATCATTTGCGATTTTAGCACGGTCCTGAAGTGTGATGTAGGAGTCATTGTCTCTGGTCATTACAACCTTAACATTTTTCATTCCTTTCTTAATCTTGGCAGCAAGTTTTTTTGCAACTCCAAGGTTTATATCCTTCTCTTTTACATTATTATCAACAGCACCGGCATCATGCCCTCCATGTCCCGGATCAATAACCAGAACAAACTCGTCACCTTTCTTTGGTGCATCATGAGCCTGTATATTCACAGCAGGGAATATACTAAAGATTGATAGAATCGAAATTAATGATAATATACGTAGATTGCTTTTAAAATTCATTTTCACAAAATTTATCTGCAAATATATCTCTTTTTTCGCAGCCTGAAAAAATATTTAAATTTTGTTAACGCAATTTTTTTACTTCTCATATTGCTCTGCCGCACGTTTTTGAAAAATGATCGCTAATTATTAAATTTGTAGAAAATTTAGAGTATATTATGACAGATTATAGTGAATTTGAAAATTCTGCGAGTCCGTTCTTCCGTTTTATTTCAGACAATGAAAAGGTTGACGGCAATCAGCTACTTCTCAAATATCACAATAAAGAGCTGCCCTTCCCTCTGGATTTTGCAATAACCCAAATAATTTGCAGACGAAAAACATTATCAAAACTATCCTATTTCCTTAGTTTCCAACAATTTCTTTTTCCCGATTCCATTTCTTCTGAACAAGCATCAGATGAAAGAGTCGCGGAATATCATGCAGCTTTAGCAGGATCCGGTAAAATCGTGGTAGATATGACAGCCGGTCTGGGCATAGATGCCTTGTCAATCGCAATGCGAGGAAACAAGGTGACAGCATGCGATGTAGATGCGAACAAATCAGAAGCGTTGCGACATAATGCAAAAATTCTAAATACCAGTAATATTACGGCTATCAATATTGACAGCACTGAATTTCTGGCATCTATTGATTCTAAAGTTGATATCATATTCATTGATCCGGCAAGACGTGATGCAAATAATCGACGCATGTATTCTTTTGCCGACTGCACGCCCGATGTTGTCAAATTAATGCCCCTTATGCTTGAGAAGGCTGACAGGATTTTTATAAAATCATCTCCTCTTCTCGATATTTCTCAGATTATAAAAGAAATACCCGAAACGACATATATCCACATCGTTTGTGTAAAAAGTGAATGCAAAGAGGTATTAGTAGAAATAGTCAAGGGAATTTCATTTCAGGGAATAAGAATAATTGACCTTGATGACTCCGGGATTATTTCAGATATTTTGTTCGAAAAAGAAGAATTGGCAGTCACTGATACATCCATTGCATCATCCGATGATTTAAAAATAGGAAGTTTTCTTTATGAGCCTAATGCCGGATTAATGAAATTACGCTCAGCAGGTGCTCTATGTTCCCGCTTCGCTGGTATTAAACATGTAGCACCTAATACGTCCTTGTTTATCTCTGAAAAGTTTTATCCTGATTTCCCCGGAAGAGTTTTGCATATTGAGGAATTCCCAGATAAGACAGCTTTAAAGAAACTAAAAAATCAACGATACTGCGTGTCGGCAAGGAATTATCCCATAGAGGCTGAAAGCTTACGAAAGAAGTTAAGAGTAAAAGAAGGTATCGATAAATTCATTTACGCTTTCAGGGCAACGGCTGCAAATACAAATATAATATGTGTAGCCACAAAAATTATGAAACCTTGATACCCCCTAAATAAACTGAGCGCATCTTATAAAAGACGCGCTCAATTTTTTCATTACTCCTATCCAGACAATTTTTGCAGGGGAAGTTATATATCTTATTTCTTTATTCCGTCGCGCTCCATCAATGCATCCACAGTCGGCTTCTTACCTCTGAATTCTACATAGAGTTCCATTGGATCAACAGTATCTCCGGCTTGAAGCATCTTCCTGAATTTTGCTGCTGTCTTGGGATTAAAAATACCGGTTTCCTTAAATGCAGCAAAAGCATCGGCATCAAGCGATTCTGCCCATTTATATCCATAATATCCGGCTGCATAACCTCCGGAAAATATATGTCCGAATGAGGGAGATGTCATGCATCCCTCGATTGCTTCGAAACACCGCACTGGATTCTGAGCGTTTTTCTCAAATTCTTCAAGATCGGCAGACGCTCTCAACGGAGTTTCAATTGTATGATAAGCCATATCGAGATATCCGAAACCAAGCTGACGCATACAAGCGTATGCAGCTCCGAATTGAGATGATTTTAAGAATTTATTTATCAATTCCTGAGGCATCTTCTTACCGGTCTTGTAATGTTTCGCAAATCCATCGAGATACTCCTTCTCCGTGAGATAGTTTTCATTGAATTGAGAGAAAAGTTCCACAAAATCATGGTCGACATTAGTACCGCTTAATGATGCATATTTTGCTTCCGAAGAAAGTCCATGAAGAGCATGACCGAATTCGTGAAGGAAGGTCTCAACTTCATATGGAGTCAGAAGAACTGCATTGTTGCCTACCGGTTTAGAGAAGTTGCAGACAATAGAAATAAAAGGAATCTCTTTGTTTCCCTCATCATCCTTTGTTTCACCACGGAATTCTGTCATCCATGCGCCTGGGCTTTTGCCATCGCGATAGAAAAAGTCGGCATAAAGTATTCCGAGGAGTTTGCCATCTTTCTCGTAAACTTCATAAACTTTAACATCAGGATGATATTTATCAATATTCTTTGTTTCTTTGAATTTGTATCCATAGAGTTTAGTGGCGAGACCAAACACCCCGTTTATGGTATTATTCAACTCAAAATAAGGCTTCATGTCCTCATCATTGAAAGCATAACGCTCATTCTTGAGTTTATCTGACCAATAAGAATAATCCCAAGCTGTAAGCTGAAAATCACTGCCTTCTTTCTGTCTCGCAAAATCTTGTATCTCCTTCAGCTCGGCCTTCATAGGCTCCGTGTAAGCATTGCGAAGGTTCTCAAGGAACTCAGTAACCGCCTCCGGAGTCTTTGCCATGGTGTTCTGAAGCTGGTATTCAGCAAAATTCTTTTTACCCATCAGATTGGCAAGCTCAAGTCTGACATTGGCGATATCTCGAAGAATAGCTGTATTATCATATTTACCACCATTATTACGACTGTTGAATAATCTGTATAAACGTTCACGCAGGTCTCTGCGATCGGAATATTTCATGAAAGGTTGATAAGATGGTGCAAAAACAGTGACCAGGTACATTGATTCATCATCATCCTTACCATCTTGAGCCAAGGCATCTTTTGCTGCGGCTCTGTATGATTCCACAACAGATTCAGGAATCCCTGAAAGATCCGATTTCTTCAGCCACATCCTGCGGGATGGCTCTTTCATTGCATTCGAAACATTCTGACCATACTTCACTGTAAGTTCAGACAGTTCTGAATTCAATTTGCGGAATTTTTCACGATCCGCACCCTTAAGATCAGCACCTGAAAGAATGAAGCCGAGATATGTCTTATCTATAAGTCTTCGATCTTCAGGGGTAAGACTTGTATCTTTATCCTTATTCTCATATACTTGCTTAACGCGAGACCATAACCGTTCGTTAAGCATGATGTTAGATGAATGCTCCGACAATGCCGGGGTAACTCTTGCAAGGACATCCATAATTTCAGGATCTCCCGAAGCACTTTCCAGGTTGCTCAAAGCAAGAAGAGATCTATTGAGAACCTGACCACTTCTGTCGAGAGCTACTATGGTATTTTCGAAAGTAGGCACACTTCGTTGATTGGTAATCGCATCTATCTCTTGATTCTGCAATTTGATTCCTTCAAGAACGCCTTCTTCAAACTGAGCCGGAGTCAGTTTAGACAATGGCATCGTGCCAAAAGGCAATTTCGAGCCGTCAATCAATGGATTTGATACAGAGCCGACAGCCGAGGCTGCAAATGTAACCATTGTCAACGCCGTTAATGATCTGATAAAATAATTCATATTATACCTATATTTTTTAGTTCCTATTGTAAATAGTGCAAAAAGCGCACCAATACATTTGCAAATATACAAATTATTCCTTTCTCCAATTTGATTTTCTTCTAATTTTATGTAATTTTGTTTTTGGAATAGAGGTCGTTTAATCATGCTCATAAAGTATAAATTCAAAATGAAACAAAAGCAGAGGATAATCCTTTCAATTTTTCTTGCAATTGCCCAAATCGTCCTGGGTATTTTACAATTGATATTTTATGAGGGGTTGCACGAAATCTTTATAGGCATTTTCTTCATTGTTTTTGGATTATGTAACTTTATCTCACTTCCGAAATTGCATAAAACATTATAACATACAATAAATTATGGATACTAAACAAGTCTCAAAAGTATATTTCTGTCCGCGCATCACGGCCGACAATCTCGTCAAAGTCTATCAATCCCTTGGACGTGAGGCAAAGGGCAGAGTGGCAGCAAAACTCTCCACCGGAGAAGCCGGCAATCCCAATCATCTCAGCACAGATGTAATCAAAAAACTTATACATCTCACCGAGGCAACAATCGTGGAATGCAACACTGCCTATGAGGGACGCAGATGCAATGCCGCAGACCATCTCCAGACCGCCGCAGAACATGGATTCACCGCAATTGCAGAGGTAGACATAATGGACGCAAATGGTGAGATATCTCTTCCGGTAAGAAACGGCAAACACCTTAAAGAGAACTTCATCGGTAAAAACTGGAAAGATTACGACTTTACCATGGTTCTCTCCCACTTCAAAGGACACCCCATGGCTGGTTTTGGAGGAGCATTGAAGAATGTTGCCATTGGCATGGCTTCTTCTGCCGGCAAGGCATGGATTCATACTGCCGGAAAATCAAAAGATGTTCCCGTAGACTGGGAAAATGTTCCGCCACAGGAAGATTTTCTTGAATCAATGGCAGAAGCATGCGAATCTGTATTTGACAAAGCGGGAGACAATATTCTTTTTATTAATGTTGCCAATAACCTCTCTGTTGATTGCGATTGTGTTGCAGAACCAGAATCAGTCAAAATGGAAGACATAGGCATCCTGGCTTCTCTCGATCCCGTGGCATTGGATCGCGCATGCGTAGATATGGTTTACAACTCTCCCGATCCAGGCAAATCTCATCTGATTGAGCGTATGGAATCACGCAATGCAATGCATATCCTTGACTACGCAGAAAAATTAGGTCTTGGTTCTCAGAAATATGAAATTATTAATGTAGAACCTGTTGGAGTTGATGCTGCATTCTGATATTGATTCTCCCGTGATATTGATGTGTGGAATCAGTGGGTCGGGCAAAACATATTTTTCAAAAAAACTTGAAGAGAAAGGCTATAAACGCCTTTCTCTTGATGAACATATCTGGAGCCTTTATGGCTCCAGATTTTCATCATTTCCATCCGAACGCAGGAAGATGATCTTTATGCAGGCGGCTAAAGAGATGGATCAACAACTTGCCGAATCTATTGATAAAGGTGAAAAAGTTGTATTGGACTCTACAATGTGTAAGAAAATAAAACGAGAAAGAACTCTTGCCCTTTGTCGCGAGCATGGCGTAGAACCAATCTTCATCTACCTTGAAACCCCTCTCCCACTCCTCAGCGAACGTCTCTCCCGACGTAGAGGCACAGGACCCAACGATCAGATTGTGTCTCCCGAAGACCTCTCCTCCTTCTATTCCAATTTTGAGCCGCCGCTATCATCCGAACCACATATAGTTGCTACAAATCTTATGTAAGTGTTGGAATCAAAATGAAACCCCGTACATAAATAGTTTAAACAACCTCATAATATATTCCTATAACAAAACCTAACTATAAATTTCACTTACAATGAGAATTAAAAATATACTCGGTATAGGCATATGTTTGGTAGTTTTGATAGTGTCAGCAATATCACTGCCATCATACATAGTCGGTACTACGGATAGCTTAAATAATAATGTCGATACGATAACAACAAATGACAATATAATGGGATTATTAGATTTATTAAAAAAGAAAAAAGAACAATCCTATGATTCGAGCGCTCAATTAAAAATATCAGATTATTATTTAGTTGAACTTCCCAAAGAAGAATATTCTGCTACTGAATTTATGTTAAATAATAAGCCTTTTGTCGGTGTATTTAACATCGGTATAATGAAACTCAATCCAAAGGAGGCATTCGGGTGGTATTTATCGCTTATTATTGAGTTTAAAGAGACGGTTGGTAGTGATATGCCCATCAAGAAGGATTCTTCGAAAATGCAGAAATTTGTTGAGAAGTTGTCTAAAGAACTCGCTGGAAACAAAAAACATCCCAATGCGATATTTCTTGGAAGAATTACGGGGGGTGGACATACGCAGGCAATGTGGTATGTTAATAATCCGGAAACAGCACATGAATACCTTCAAAAACTTATTTCATCTGATAAATATCCTTTTGATTTTAACTATGAAATGACTTTTGACAAAGAGTGGAAGGAAGCTCACTATTGGCTCGATCCTATCATTGAGCAATAACAATCGTCTCTTTGATTGATTCGTTGTATTTTAAGTAAGTAAGTAAGAAAATTTAATGCACATATAAAACGCAGTTATTTTTGAGATGCTTTTGCCGCGTAATGATGGAGCATATTGGCATATGCGACTGAATTACAAGGTAAAAACAGCCCAAAAGAACAAGTTTTATAGTGCAAGATTTCATTACTTACATATATCGGTTAATTATTCTTACTTACTTATATCTTAAAGAATCTGATATGACAATAGTTCGTTAAAAATTTGAATATAGATCAAATAGTTGAGAATCAGCATAGCTTTATGCGTGGTCAGATACTATAAAGTTACTTAATAATCAGCGACTTGACCAAATTTTCGGTACTAAATTTTAACGCTAAACATCAGCTTTTAAATGGATTAAACACTTGGCTCTCAGTATCCACTAAATAATAACCGAAGCATTTATACTAATACGAACCCATAAATCGTTAAACTAAAAATATTAAACCCTCAAATTATGAATCTTCCATATTACTCTTATCTTCCAATCGTAGCAGGAATAATCGGTGGCATTATTGGAGGCTACTACTATAGAAAGTATAAAAAAAGCCAACAAAATAAAGAAAAACGCCCATAACATAATGACAAATCTTTTACATCTGCCTTGGTACTATTTAATCTTGTACCTTGTTGTAGGAATGCTTATTCTTTGGATTTTTGACAAATACCAATTTATTAAATCCAAGTCGTTACGTTACTTCATTGTTATGGGGATCTACACTCTAATTTTTTGGATAATTTACGACCTCGTCGTTTCTCCATAATATTAATTATTCAACTTCCGCAAGCGCAAAGCAGAAGTTTATAAGTTAAATACGCAAATGCTTTTATGAATCACCTATTTCGACTTCTTGCAATTGTAATATATACTTTACTCCCGTGGAATATTTCTTATGGCAATGTTTTTAACACTTCTAAATCTTTCGATTTATTATGTGTGCCTCAATATATCGACCATATTAAAGATGATACACGGTTTGCAGAACTATTTTCTGATTCCGTCTTTATCGCCAATATTTCCGAAGTAAATTCTAATTGCAGTGCTTCAAAACTTTGCAATCTTTATTCTGAAATACACGGGGATAACGACGATATTACAAAATGCCTGTTCACAATTCAACATTTGGATAGCCTTGCTCGCGATGTCGAATGGGCGAAAGGCATCCTTTCTGTTCAACCTCAACTGTCGTATATCTGTCAGAAATTGGTTGAATATGGGTATTCAGATTATTGGGACAATACGATTTATCCCAACTTGAAATCACATATTGACAATTATAATCTGAATAAGGATTTACTTAATAACATAAACCAAAGCCTTGCCGAGTTTTTCTTACCTGAATCTCTGTCAGACACCCAATCCAAGATATATATTCTGGATATTGAAAATGCTTTTAATCTTTCAGATGAATCATTTTGCTGCACTCCACTTATTCTAAATCCTGAAATAGAAAAACAGTTGAGATTAAATTTTATGAATATTTATATTCACGAAAATTTACATAATCTCCACATTTCCCCCGAACTTATGGAGAAACTCAGCGAACTTGACAGTGATCTTTTTTATAGAAGTAAAGAGGATATAGCACAAAAGCATGGAGAAGGCAGAAACGAGTCTTTCATCGTGGCTGCCGAAGTATTTATATCTCATATGTTAGGGATTCGAGACTGCCAAAATGTTTTTGATGAATTTTCACAATACGTTGAAGGCAGTCTGGTATTGGCTCCAATAATATATGTGAATCTACCTAATCGTATCCCCAATGAATCATATAATGATTTTCTTCTTCGATTATTTGACCACGGCATTTTGAAGGTTGGTGCCATTAAGGATAATTACGATAAAGCTATGTCAGCTATTCTATCTAAAATTGCTAAATAAGAGCCTTTTAGCGTACCTCTTAGTAGAATAATTAGCGCTGCAAGCAAGGTGCGGCTTTTGCTTGCATATCTGTCAGATTTTGAGTAATTTTGCAGTTGAAAACCAATCCCATTGTCTTATGCTTAAACTTACATCAAAACCTGCAAAGATACTTTTTTCTATCGTAGCGAGTGTTATTATCGCGCTTTTATGGAATAATGCTTGGAGAATAACATCTTTGTTGGATATAATATCGGGAAGCCTCCTGAATAAAGTAGTCAGGGATTTAATTGTCATAATCCCTGTTCTATTTTTGACTGCCCTTGTCATAAAACCAAAAGAAATATTTTCTTTTCTCGGACTAAATCGAAATATAATTAAAGGATTAGGAATAGCACTTTTATGTGTGGCTCCGCTTTATATAATCTTCCCCATTTTCGGGGGGATAAATTCTGATTTAACTTTCCCTTTGCTTTTGCAGAAAAGTATTCTGCCCGGTTTTAAGGAAGAATTTATATGCCGTGCTTTTATGTTCGGATTGCTTTTCCGCTATGCAAAGACCGGATTCAGTTGGGCTGTAATCTTGCCTGCGCTATACTTTGGTTCACTACATCTATATCAAGGACATGACGCACTTTCAGCTTTAGCGGCTTTTGGGGTTACGTTTATTGGTGCCTTATATTTCAGTTGGATGTATGTCGAATGGAATTTTAATTTATGGGTCCCCGTTGGACTACATATGTTAATGAATGGTGCCTGGGTCATATTCTCGATGGAGGGTACCGAAGTCGCAGCCGGAGGTCTTATCTCCAATATTGCTCGTGTAATCAGCATACTTTTGGCTGTAGGATTAACAATATGGCATAAGAAAAAGAACGAAACCAAAGTTTTCAGCTATCCCGTTTGGGAGTTCTAAACTCCCCTTTCTCGACTCTTCCACCCTTCTGCATTATTTCTCCGTAAAGTATCAATGAATACATACCTTAAAACATTATTAATATTACTATCCTTCTCGTTATCCACTAATATAAATGGTCAACAAAGGGAAGGTCTTGTTGCTACGCTATACGGAGGACTTTATATAAACAATGAACAGGCATGGCAACTTGAGCCATCGGTGGCATGGCATTTCCATGAATATTTAGGTATAGGTATGGGAATAGAGTTAACCTCGCAATACAATCAGCCATGCAGACAAACAATAATTGACGGACATGAAGCCGAACTTACGGAGAATGAAAGAAATATTGCGTGGGTTATATTAAAACCTACTTTGATATTCAAAACACCAAAAATCTGGAAGAGCAGTGATAATTATTATCGTCTTTGGTTTCAAGCAGAACCCGGCATTAGTTTCGCTTGTCCGTTCAGGAACTCCTTGACATACGAAATAAAAGAGTTTCAAGGTGCGGTCAGCCAAACAGTAGATTATAGGAAATTTAATAATAAAGGCTTAAAATGGTTTTATTGGAATGCAAGTGTTTCTGTCAACTTTGCGATAGATCGCGTTATAATCGGAGTCGGCTATTCTCTATCCAATCTTGATTACTATTCCGGAAGACGAAATGTTACTCTGTCAAACGGTCAGAAATTCTATGTTCCAAAGAAAGAATTAAGTCAAAGCATATTTCTTTCCTTAGGTTATACATTCTAAAACAGTTTTGTGATCCCCTCTTTTCTCAACATTTGTTGAGAAATATTTGGTAGACTTTTTATAACTTTGCTATGAAATAATCAAAAACATCTGAAATATGAAGTATATTATCACAATACTTTTATCATTAGTTGGCTATCTGAATATCTATGCTCAAACACCAACCGACAGTCTAATCCAAGCTGCCGCAATAGTAGATGGTTTATTCTTTGATAAATCCATGCCTACGAAATCACTGATTCCGGGAGGAGCAACAATGGCTGTACTCAAAGACCCGGACGGAGCAATGGTAATAGGTATATATTTACCTCAAGGATATGTTTTAGACGAGTCTACGACAGCAATGGCTATTCCGGCAGAACGTGTTAAGTTTGCGAAAAAACTAATTCGAGACTATAATGGTCGTAAACCTCAAACCGTAGGTGTCTATCAAGGAATTGGAGCTAAGGTTGGGGAACCATTAGTTAAGTTTGAGTATTCCGACATCGATGGCAATATCTGGAATAATGAAAAACTTAAAAATAAGATCTATGTAATAAACATTTGGCAATCTGAGTGCGGACCTTGTAGACGCGAAATGCCGATACTTTCTGAATGGAAAGAACATTTTCCCGATGTAGTATTCCTTTCAGCCTCTCGCCACAATAAAGAGGAAATTCTTCCTATCATATCCCAACATCAGTTTACATGGACGCATCTTCAGGAAGCATCTGATTTAGTAGCTTTGGTTCGACAAGAAGGATTTCCCCTAACTATTGTTGTTGATAAAAACGGCATAGTCAGGTTTGCTAAAGTAGGTGCTTCTGAAGAAAATCAAGCACAGACTGTTGCTGTTATTGAAGAGTTATCTCGTTAAGTGTAAAATATATTTTAAGATGAAAAAAATCTTGTTATTCATATTGCCCCTTATCGCAGTCGCTTTCAGCAGTTGCAATGATGATGACGAAGTATTGAATACAAAACTAATTAAGGGACAGTGGGAGCTCGTTTCACAAGACTCGCCAGAATGTGTCTGTATATATAATTTCACGACTTCAAGCGAAAATACATGGTCTTGGGGAACATTAACTACATATTATCTTACCGTTTCCGGCACCACTGTTCACGATAAGGTATATGAATGGCACGTTTCAGATCCTAATAATTCTGATCCCGTGCTTCTTGACATTATTTATCAAGGAGATCTCGATAAGGAGGAGTCATGGAAAAAAATGGAATACTATGAAGTTGAAAAACTTTCATCATCAGAAATGGTACTGAAAAAAGTAGAAGAAGGCGATTCAAGAACTTTTCTCAGATTCGTTCGTCGTGATGATTTATAATTTCCTTAATCCGCGTCTTTTCACCAATATCATACGGTTCATAACTTCGCTTAGAAACTGTTTAAATTTATTTTCGAGGAAGTTTGAGAGTTATTTTTGAGGTGATTTCGCGAGTTGAGAAAGGAGAACCCTTTCGGTTTCGACTGCCGAAACTTGGCGGAAGCAGCCAAAAAGAACCTCCAAATTCCCGAAAGAATCTCTATAATAAAAATTTCGTAATAAATTTAAACAGTTTCTAAGAATCTCAGTAAGTTATGAACTTTTCTTTTTTCTGACCTTAATTGCGTATTAAGTGCTTAGTCAAGGCTATCAATGTGGAATAACAACCTCATTAGCTATTTTCATGTGGAATATATCGAATAAGACAATTAATAGCAACGCCTATCCCAATACAAATCAAAAGGGAAAGAGCACTTATGAGGTATCGGTTATTTATAAATTTAATAATAAATCGCTTAAAAAAAGGATATCCAAGACCACCTAAAAAACCATAAAATAATGACATCAACACATCCATTGTAAAAGAATTTTATTATATCAATGTCGAATCGACCTCAATATTTGGATTTAGGAATGATAATTGTTGAATAAATTCTGATTGTCGCACAGGGGAAATTATCAAAGGTGTGTAATTTCTTAGGATAGTCTTATCTGTAAAGGTTATTGCAATTCGTTTACTTAAAGAAGCTGCCGGAGCTGCCAGCCATGAATTCGTAGGCTTAATTTTTTTAATTTTAGCAATTGGATACTTGATAACTTTAAAAGAAGAATGGACAATCAATTCATCATCATTTATCTCATAATAAGTTCCGAGAAAAGCTGCCACCTCTATCAAGGCCAAAAACACAGTTATTGTTATAGCCAACGCTACATTTATCGATATAATTGAAAACAGACAAACTAAAACTGTCGCTATTATTATTAATACCGGCATCCAATCCCAAGCAGAGTAATATATCGTAGCATTATTTTTCATACTACAAAAATACAAAAAATTTGTTTTCAACACAATATCCGTTTAAAAACAAGAAATTGTTTAAACCAATTTTTAGAGAGCCTTTACTTTTAACTTAGGTTAGCATAAAGGATTCACAAAGGTGCTTTTAATTTTTATAGATAGACACACTCGTCTACTCGATGGGCGCAAATGGTAATGTGCTCCGCCGTGTCTGAACTCTTTCCTCCCTCCTTACGGTCGCCCTCCGCCTATCCAAAACAGGTTCATTTTAATCCTATTGCTAATCCTATCCCAGTGATTATAAAACCGACAATCATTACTGCGCCCCAAATGGCAATCAACTTTTTCATACCAGGGCTAACAGAGCCAAACTGAAAGCTGAACATATTTTCAGATTCGTTGCCTTTTCTGCCTCTTATTCCTTTGACCGCAATACAGACCCCATATAAGGCTCCTAATAGCATTATAACTATTCCTGTATAGATGAAAATGTTTGCCATAGTGATGCTGTAATTATTTCTTTTAAAACATGGTGGCGGACAAAAGAGTTTACTTTAAGCCCCAACGCCTAACGCCACTTATCGGCGCGAACGCCACCCCTACAGCGCCGATGCTTTCGATACTCTATACATCGGTTGCGAAAATTTCCCAATCACGATACTTTCGCCCTCTCCGTGTCGGGCGTATCGTATTCTGCAATTTTCTTCTTGGTTACACACTCGTTCTCAAATATTTTCGTTAACTTTGCAGTCGGAAAGATATTTACCACTCCACGACATTTTGGAAAAATAAGAAGCGTTATGCTTATCTTGAACTTGAAAACGTAGGAAATTTTCAAACCGCACAAAGATAGCATAGTGGTTCTCACGCTCATAGCGTGGGCTACTATTGTTACATCTGTGCAAATGGTTTCCTACGACCTTCAAGTTTAGACGTGGCATAGTTGGCTCACGTTTTCTTTGTATAAATAATCTCTCCATTGAGCCAATAGAGAGTATATAGCTTGATAAACAACTGAATGAAAGGTAGAATCCTTTTTTTACTCATTTTTTCGATAGCTTTGCAATGCTTCGCTAAAAATGAACTTGCGCCTTACCAAAAGGCGGCTATCGCAACTCGCTTCGCCTCGGAAGTGAAGTACAATTTTGCGGGGTATGACAAATTCGCGCAGAACTATGACAGCATTTGTCGTGCCGAGCTACCAAACCTTGTCAACACGCAGTCTGATGAAGAATTCAGCGAGAAACTTCAGCTCTTTGCCAATATGCTGAAGGACGGTCATACAAGCATCGGCTTCAGTGCCGACGTAACATACGCTCCTATCAGCCATAAGAGAATTGGCGACAAGGTTTTTGTTACAGGTGTATACTCCGACGAATATACTCAAAAAGGCGTTCGTAGGGGCACTGAAATTGTTGCCATTGATGATATGCCGGTTATCGAATATGGCAACCAATATGTGGTGCCATATATCCCTTCTTCAACCCCACAGTGGTCCAATACCTATCCTTTCAATTCGGTAAACCTTACAAAAGGATATCGTGGCGTTCCTGTAAAGTTGACTTTTAAGAATGAAAATGGTAAGACCTTCGATATTACCGACAATCGGCAATCCCCTTGGGGCATCGTAAATCCTGATATGTCAATTCAGTTTGATTCGCTTCCCGGAAACATCGGACTTTTAAGGATACCGAGCTTCCAGTCAAACAACTTTAATGTTCAAGCATTTGGCGACCTTTTCGAGCAAAAGATTATTCCGACCGAGGGCTTAATCATAGACATTCGCGATAATACAGGCGGCAACAGTCAGGTCGGGCAGATTATAATGATGCTGCTTGCTACCGATACCATTCCGCAAGCCTCTTGGAAAACTCCTAAATATGAAGCCGCTTACGCTTCATGGGGCAAAAAGTGGCAGTGCGAAACTGTCGCATCTGATTCTATCGTGCCGCTCTGCATATCCCACCCGAATGATATGCCGAAGTATACAAGCCAATAATTCTGCTTGTCAATGGCTCTACTTTCTCCGCAGCAGAAGATTTTGCAGTATTATTCAGAAATGCTAAACGCGGAAAAATCGTAGGGACTCCGACCGGTGGCAGCACAGGCAACCCGATTTTTGTTGATTTGGGCTGGGGCTATAATGGTAGAATATGCACGAGGCACGAGAAACTTGCCGACGGAACGGAATTTATTGGTGTCGGTATTATGCCCGATGTCGTTGTTGAAGAAACCGAAAGCGTTATCTTCGGCAAAGACAACGTGATTGAAGAAGCATTGAAGCTATTGAAATAACGAAACAGCTAATCATACAATAAGGAAACCTCGGCAGTGTTGTCGGGGTTATCTTATGATAAGGAGTGATGTTACTAAACTCCGAGATATATAGGACAGAAAATAACGAGTGCGATAATTAGACCTATAATATATCGCACGAATCGTAATGAACCCTTTTTTTTGAGCCATTCAGAATCAGCTATTCCAACGGGACTACTCGATGGGCGCAAACGGTAACGTGTTCCGCCGCGTCTGAACTCTTTCCTCCCTCCTTTGAGTCGCCCTTCGGGGCGGCTCTTTCTGTATATAAAAAGAGCGAGGTCGCGGAGACATAGTCCGGGACCTCTTTTTCCCTTTTTAAGTGTTGGTATAGAGACATAGCCTATTATAATCATGGTCAACTACTCGCGAAGACACAAACCACGTCGGAAGCGCACTTAAATTTGTGAGTCCGTCTCTGATTCGCAGGACAACTTTTCTCAAAAGGGAACCAATAAAATCCAAGACGGTAATACCCGATGCATATTATTGTATTATAATCAGAGCCGCCTGTTCCCGATCCAATCCTGATTACGATTCCGGGAGAAGAAATAAATCGCCTTTAAATCAATTATTTTATTACTTTTGCAACTACTTAATCATCTCCCCTCTCCTCGACTCGCCGCTCAACATCGAGAACGCTTACCGCAATTTATTGGAGATGGAAGATGATTAATAGCAGCTTTTTTGCTAACTTTGTAACACCTTATGGCACAATTCAACTCATATATCGACTTTTTAGATCTCACGGCAGCCACTGATTATTGCCGCGAGGAAGGGACATCGTGCCAGTATAAAAAGGGAGAGCGTTTTGTCCAGCAAGGGACCATCGCTCTTTATGCAGCTCTTGTGGTGTCGGGCTATTTCAAAGTAGTTACCCTTAGTGATTCGGGAGATGAAGCAGTGGTGAATTTTGCCTTTCCGGGTCAGTTCATCACCGATTTCCATTCCTCATTACATGGAAAAACCTCCCAGATGTCAATTATCGCAGGGTCTGATTGCGAAATACTGCGAGTGCCGTTAAAGACTTTCAAGGAATTCCTTTCTCCTTCACTGCTCGACGAATACAAATCGCTGTTCAATATGGTATTCATGCGGTTGCTCAATCTCTACCGTAAATCGCCTCGTCAGCGTTATGTGGAATTGTGTGAACAATACCCCCAAATTGTCGAGACTGTTACATTGAAAGATTTATCCTCTTTCCTGTTGATTACTCCTAACCATTTAAGCCGTATCAGACGAGAACTGACAAAAAATTCAAGCACGAACATCAAAAAATAAGGCGGTCTATACATTTGTTAAGACAAAATCCATTTAGCCTTGCTAACTTTGCGGTCGGAAAGGGTTCGACTGATCCACGACAATTTAGTAAATATAAACCTCATACTATATGAAAAAAATACTTTTAATTTCCTTGATTATTGTTCAGTCGTGCATAGCGTTCGCACAGAATTACTGTGTGAACGACACCATTATACACGAAATTCAGTTTCCTCTTACTCTACAGGATACTAAATCCGAATTCTTCTATTTCAATAATGAATGGATTCCGGGGGCACACCCTGGTCTGGTATCAGCCGACTCCATTCAAAAGGCGGAGGTCAAAAACGACGAGTATGGAAATCGATCCCTCTTTCTGACAGTATCGCCCGAAACTCTTGCACAAATAAAAACAGAAGCGCGAAAAATATGGGTAGACCTTGACACTCGCTGTGAGTTTCCCGGAGGCAACGGAAAACTCAAAGAATGGATTGTGGAGAATATCCGTATTCCCGAAGGATTCAAGGGTAGCGAAAGAGTATTGGTTAGATTTACGATTCATCCTGACGGCTCAATCAGCGACCCGACAATTATGCAGCTGCGGAGCAAAAACGAGGCTGTAAATCAAGAGGCACTAAGGCTTGTGAATGCGTTGCCTAAATTCCGCGTTAAATACTATATTCCCCACTTAAAGAAAAGCTTTCAATATTATATTCCGATAACTTTCAAAGAGCCGGGTGTGATATTTATAAGAGGAAATGAAAGCTAAGGAAGGGAAAGCCTAACGGGCATACGCCATTCCTATCATCTTTCCAGTTCTTTAGGTTCTGATAAATTCATCAGAGTAAACAATTTTGTCTTTCACCGCATAAAACGGCTTATGTATCTTCGCGGCACATAAGCCGTTTTTATGTCATAAGCGTATTTCATCGCGTAGGCCATTAAGAATAACGCGCCTACGACATTTATTCCGATGCCTCCATATATTAAAACGTCTTGCATATAAATAAAACATGATGGCGGACAAAAGAGTTTACTCTAACAAGCCACAACGCCTCTCGCCTCTTATCGGCGCAAACACCCCGTTCGGCGAAAAAATCGCTGAAACCGAAGAAAACCTGCTTGAACACCGTACCTACGCCACCGACGCCTTCGACACCCACATCGGCTGCGAGAAATTCACGTCCCACGAGTCTTTATCGCTCTCAACAAGCAGAGTCCTCTGAAATTTTTGCTAAATTTGTGGTCATAAAATCTTAATGACCATGGCAAATTTACCTACTTATGTACTTGGGGCAATCGGCGAGCATCAGACCTTATCGAGACTCTTGCTTCTCGGTTATAGCGCCGCCATTACCAATCTTTCTGTAGAAAACACAGAAAGCACTGATATTCTGTGTCGCGACAGCAAAGGTCGCTTCTGTGCTATTCAGGTAAAGACTACCTCCGAAGATAACTGGAAAACCGGTATATCTCACAAGGAATTTTACGATGATAAAGGTCAGATTGATTTGGCAAAAGGTCGAAAATTCCTTGAAAGCAAGGTTGTTGGTCCATGGGTTTTCGTTCAAGTTGGAGGTTCTTCGGTTGCTCCTACATTCAAGTTTTTCGTTTTATCGCGCACTGAGGTAATCGATATGATATATAGCAACGAAGAATGGTATCTTACCGGTTATAATCTGTCGAAGTTTGATGTTGTGCCCTACATGCTATGCAAAGCGTTTAGGGCTTATATAGTGCATCTATATATAAATTATATGTTTCCTGCTCCTTCATGTTATTTATTATGAAACGACTCTATTACATACTACTTGGCATATCTGTCACATTTACTGGCTGCACTACCACCAAAGCAATTAAATGTGGGAATCCATCAACTGATACCTACCTGAATTTTGCGCTCGATACCATTGCTACACATGATACTGTTAAACAAGTTCTGATTTCCTCTAATAATCACGATCGTTATTTTGAAGATTCAAAATTTTCAGGAGGACGTTTTAATTTGAATAATGAAACCATTGGAGAATATTTTTCGCGGGTAAGAGGTAATGGCGCTTTACTGATTGTACGTAATGATACAGTTTTATTAGAAAAATATTATGGCAATTTCTCAAAATTGTCTCCTTCCAATATCTTCTCCGTAACCAAAGCTGTCACGGCATTACTGTGTGGTATTGCTGTTGATGAGGGATATATTTCCATAACCGCTCCAATTACCGACTATATCCATGAATTATCTAATGCTGACCCGCAGTTTAAGGAACTCACAATTGAGCATCTCCTTGATATGAGAACCGGTCTTGATTTCGAGGAAAGCTATGGATGGAATCCATTTTCTAAAATGGCAAAACTATATTATGGTAAAGATGTTGTCAAACAATTCAAAAAACTACGTTTCAAAGCAAAACCCGGCACAGTTCATTATTATAATTCAATGGCTACCGCGCTATTAGGCGTCGCGATCGAAAAAGCCACGGGAATACCTTTTGCTCAATATCTACAGGAAAAGATATGGAAACCTCTCGACATGGAATCCAATGCATTTATATCTCTTGATGACAATAAACACCGCCAAGCAAAAGCATACGGTGGTCTGGTAACCAATGTGAGAGATTTAGCCAAAATCGGACGACTATATATAAATGGAGGAATGTATGATGGGAAAAGAATTGTCAATAAAGAATGGATTGACCGTTCAACTCATTCTTCTCTTGACAATGAAGCATACTCTTTTGGTTGGAATAACATAATTACGCGCATAAACAATAAAGATGTAGTTACTCCTCGGTTCTTCGCCATAGGGTTATATGGACAGGTTTTATTTTGTGATCCAATCCAAAATTTAGTTTTTGTTACTCTGGGAGATAAGAAAGGCTGCGAATATCACTTGTTATTTGATGACTTTTGTAACCTGATTTGTAAATAAAGAGAGATAACTCCGACCCTAAACCCCATAGAATGCATTACAGTGCTTTCACAATACGATAAACGGCTGCAACTGTGAGATTTATTAATCTCACTAAAATTAACTATTATCATTAAGAAGAACGGCAACCTCTTCTTTGAGTTTTGGGATATCGTTGATGACAATATTCCAGATGATATGAGGCTCCAGTGAATCGTATGCATGAACCACATAATTGCGAGTGTTCTTGATGTTTTTCGCATTCGTTATTGCAATGTTGGCATCATATTGAAGAATCTTTGACATCGCCTCACCAATTATGCCGATGTTTCTCTCAATAGCTCTTTTAAACATAAGATCATCAAGATACACTTGATACTGACGAGGCCTTTGACTAAGAAAGATCTCAATTTCTTCTATTGCCATAAGAATATCGTGAAGATATTTCTTAATTGTCCTATCCATATATTAGCTGTTTTGTTTCTTCTAATTCCTCTTTAAAATAAGGATTACGAATGCAATCCTCATCGACAAGATCTATTTTACGTCCCATCAACTCCTGCAAACCGATGTAAAACTGAATTCTATTCTCTCCAGCAACTAATGGGTCTTCTTCCGGATGGAATGTTGCCGAAAAATCTACGTCGCTACTTTCGTTGAAACGAGGAGTAAGAATTGAGCCGAATACATATAAGGTCTTTACCTTATACTTTTTGCATAAGGTAATAATCGTCTGTAGATTGTCTGTAATCAGATGCATATTAAGCATTCTATATAAAAAAGATTAGAGGGCTGTGAAGTCTTAATCTATTATGATAAAACCTTCACAGCCTTCTACTTAGTTATTCGTATTTCCTAAGTTACGTCTTATCCCTCGATGGCAGCCTGCGCGGCTGCTACGCGGGCGATAGGCACGCGGAAGGGTGAGCAGCTGACGTAGTTCATGCCGAGATTTGCACAGAACTTAACTGAGCTGGGTTCGCCACCATGCTCGCCACAGATTCCGACCTTGAGATCGGGACGAGTTGCGCGACCTTTCTTAACACCCATCTCTACAAGCTGACCAACACCGGTCTGATCAAGAACCTCGAACGGATCAACTTTAATGATACCATGCTCTTTGTAGAATTTCAAGAACTTGGGAGCATCATCACGAGAGAAACCGAAAGTCATCTGTGTGAGGTCATTGGTTCCGAATGAGAAGAACTCTGCTACCTCAGCAATTTCATTGGCTGTGAGAGCAGCACGAGGAACCTCGATCATAGTACCAACTTTGTAGATAACTGAATCACCTTTCTCCTCGAATACCTTAGCGGCTGTAGTGTTGATTACGTTAGCCTGGTTCTGGAGCTCTTTAAGTGAACCTACCAGAGGTATCATGATTTCGGGAAGGACTTTGATGCCACGTGCCTTGCAAGCAAGAGCTGCCTCGATGATGGCGCGTGTCTGCATCTCAGTGATCTCTGGATATGTGATGCCAAGACGGCAACCACGGTGACCGAGCATCGGGTTGAACTCTTCAAGAGAATCAACTTTTGCTTTTACTTCCTCAAGGGTAAGACCCATCTCCTCAGCGAGCTCTTTCTGAGTAGCTGTCTGGTGAGGTACGAACTCGTGCAATGGGGGATCAAGAAGACGAACAGTTACGCCGTATCCATCCATAGCCTCGAAGATACCTTCGAAGTCACCACGCTGCATCGGGAGAAGTTTTGCAAGAGCCACGCGACGACCCTCTTCATCAGAAGCAAGAATCATTTCGCGAACTGCCTTGATACGATCGCCTTCGAAGAACATATGCTCTGTGCGGCAAAGACCAATACCCTGAGCACCGAAGCGACGTGCCTGCTTAGCATCGCGGGGAGAGTCTGCATTAGTGCGGACGAGAGTCTTTGCAAATTTATCAGAAAGGTTCATGATTGCACCGAAGTCGCCATCAAGTTCAGGCTCGGTTGTCGGAACCTGACCATCGTAAACATCACCGGTAGAACCATTGAGAGAGATCCAGTCGCCCTCTTTGTAAACCTTACCACCCATCTCTACAGTCTTGGCTTTATAATCAACGAGGATTTCACCGGCACCGGATACGCAGCACTTACCCATACCACGAGCCACAACAGCTGCGTGAGAAGTCATACCACCGCGCATAGTAAGAATACCCTGTGCAACTGCCATACCGCGAAGATCCTCGGGAGAAGTCTCGATACGCACGAGAATAACTTTCTTCTTTCTGTCAGCCCATTCTTCAGCATCGTCAGCCTGGAATACGATCTGACCTGTAGCTGCACCAGGAGATGCGGGAAGACCTTTGGCTACAACCTTAGCACGCTTCAGAGCGTCCTTGTCGAATACGGGGTGAAGAAGTTCGTCGAGTTTCTGAGGCTCTATGCGGAGAAGAGCTGTCTTCTCATCAATTTCACCTGCACGAAGGAGATCCATAGCAATCTTGACCATAGCGGCACCTGTACGCTTACCGTTACGTGTCTGGAGCATCCAGAGTTTACCATCCTGGATAGTGAACTCCATATCCTGCATATCTTTATAGTAGTCTTCAAGACGGTTTGCAATTGCGATAAGATCAGCTGCACAAGTAGGCATTGACTCCTCGAGAGAAGGATATTTCTCGCGACGCTCTTCTTCAGAGATGCCCTGAAGTTTTGCCCAACGACGTGAACCCTCAACTGTGATCTGCTGCGGAGTGCGAACACCGGCAACAACGTCTTCACCCTGAGCATTGATAAGATACTCACCATTGAAAATATTTTCTCCGGTTGCTGCATCACGGCTGAATGCCACACCTGTAGCAGAGTTGTTACCCATGTTGCCATAAACCATCGCCTGAACGTTAACTGCAGTTCCCCATTCTTCGGGAATCTGGTTCATGCGGCGATAGATGATAGCACGCTCGTTCATCCAGCTGTCAAACACAGCGCAGATACCACCCCAAAGCTGCTCCCATGCAGACTCGGGAAAATCTTTGCCTGTATATTCTTTTACGGCAGCTTTGAAACGTTTAACAAGCTCCTTGAGATCGTCAACATCAAGTTCATTGTCAAACTTGACACCCTTCTCCTCTTTAACCTTGTCCATGATAGCCTCGAAAGGATCGATGTCCGTTTTGCTTTTGGGTTTCATGCCAAGCACAACATCACCATACATCTGAACGAAACGGCGATAGCTATCCCATGCAAAACGGGGGTTGCCACTCTTTTCTGCCATAGTGTTGACAGTTGCGTCATTCATACCGAGGTTGAGGACAGTATCCATCATACCAGGCATAGAAGCGCGCGCACCTGAGCGAACTGATACAAGAAGAGGATTTGAAGAATCGTCAAATTTATTGCCTGTAAGTTTCTCTACGTGAGCTATTGCTTTCTGAACATCTTCCTTGATGTCTTCCACAACCTTGTCACGTCCATATTGAGTATATTCTGTGCAGACTTCTGTTGTGATAGTGAATCCGGGAGGCACCGGCATTCCCAGGAGGTTCATCTCTGCAAGGTTTGCACCCTTGCCGCCAAGGAGGTTTCTCATTGACGCATTACCTTCGGCCTTACCGTCACCGAACGTATAGACTTTTTTTGCCATAGAGGTTATAAAATTAATTATGTCTTAAAATAAAATATAAATATTTCTATCTTTTAATCGTGTTTTCATTGGTTGATTTCAGGATTTTAACATCATAGTATTCACAACCGGTAGCAGTTAAAAAAACTAAAATCATACACAAAACCACGCAGTGATTTTCTTAAATCTTACAACGTGTTATAACTTAGCAACTGCAAATATAATAATTTGTTGTTAATTTTTAGTATTTTTGCACCGAAAAAAGATTATTTAAGTATATTAATACTGGAAAATGGGAAGAAAACGTAAAGAACTACCTATTCTTAAAAATATAGAGATCTCGGGAGTAGCCGCTGAAGGGAAGGCTCTTGCCAAAGTTGCATGGAACGAGAATGATGAAAATCGCATTGTCGTATTTGTTCCTTTTGCCGCACCCGGTGATATTGCAGATATAAAAATCGACAGAAAGAAACACAGCTATGCTGAAGGGCACATCGATCGAATGATCTCACCATCTCCAATCAGAGAAACGCCACAATGTGCTCATTTCACTATATGCGGTGGGTGCAAATGGCAACATCTCCCCTACGCCGAACAATTAAAATTCAAGCAGCAGCAGGTTACAGATGCATTGGAGCGCATTGCCAAAGTGGAATTACCGGAAATATCTTCTATCCTCGGATCTGAGAGAATCTGGGAATACCGCAATAAGATGGAATATACTTTTTCAAATAAAAAGTGGCGCACGTGGGAGGATGTGAAAAGTGGAAAAGAATTCAATGATTCCGGGAATGCCCTTGGATTTCATATTCCCGGTGCATTCGATAAGGTATATCATATAGATAAATGTTATCTTCAAGACGATCTCGGCAACAGAATCCGAAATTTCATCTTCGAAGAAGCTGAAAAGCGAGGTCTCACATTTTATAATATAAGAGAGAACTCCGGATTATTGCGCACATTGATGATACGCATTGCATCAACCGGTCAGATCATGGTCTGCTTGATTTTTGGAGAGGACAATAAAGATGCCATTACATCTCTCCTACAGTCTGTAGCAGATAAGTTTCCCGAAATAACATCTCTCCTTTACGTGGTAAACCTAAAATTAAACGACACAATATCCGACCAGGAAATTCATTCTTTCAAAGGACCTGAATATATTGAAGAGGAGATGGAGGGACTAAAATTCCGTGTGAATGCAAAATCTTTCTATCAGACCAATTCCGCCCAGGCATATGAGCTTTACAAAGTAGCACGCCGTTTTGCGGGACTTGAAAAACCGACTTCTGCTACTCTTCCGCTCGTTTACGATCTTTACACCGGCACGGGCACGATTGCAAATTTCGTAGCGAGAAATGCCCGTCAGGTCATCGGCATTGAATATGTTGAAGAAGCTATCGAAGATGCAAAACTGAATGCACGGGTAAACGGACTTGACAACACCCTTTTTTATGCCGGCGACATGAAAGATATCCTCACCGACGAATTTGTCAAGCATCATGGGAGACCGGATGTTATGATAATCGATCCTCCGCGTGCCGGTATGCATGAAGATGTTATAAAAGTCATCCTCAATGCGCGCCCGGCAGTGATAGTATACGTAAGCTGCAATCCTGCGACCCAGGCTCGTGATCTCGCCCTTCTCGATGGTGCATATCGTGTAACAGACGTGCAGCCGGTAGATATGTTCCCACATACACACCATGTCGAAAACGTGGTCAGACTTGAACTCCGTTAATATCATTCTCCAATCAATATTCATACAGAAATGGCATAGCTCTTAATCGGAGCTATGCCATTTCTGTATGAATATATTTCCTAAAGAAGTTTCAATCAGATCTCCTCTTCGACCTCTAACTCGACCTTAAATCCCTGAAGGAATTCCATTGTCTTGGCAATATAATCTGCCATGACGACATCTTCGTCGACAAATGGCACTACCTTCCTGTATTCTTCCATTACCCTCTCAATATAGGGAGAAGATTTGAGAGGACGACGGAAATCAATACCCTGAGCCGCGTTCATAAGTTCCACGGCGGCTATATATTTCAAGTTATCCACAATCTTATGAAGCTTCGTAGCAGCATTGGCGCCCATCGACACAAGATCTTCCTGTCCATTCGAGCTTACTATTGAATCACATGATGCGGGCCACGCAAACATCTTGTTTTGGCTTACCATTGATGCTGCTGCATACTGCGGAATCATAAAACCGGAATTAAGTCCGGGATGCGCTACAAGGAATGGTGGCAAGCCACGTTCTCCCAATATAAGTTGCGCCACACGTCGTTCGGATATGTTCCCGAGTTCATGAAGAGCCACACCCATATAATCGAAGGCGAGGGCAAGCGGTTCACCATGGAAGTTACCTCCCGACACAACAAGATCGAGATCCGGGAACACAGTAGGATTATCCGTCACGGAATTGATTTCTGTGTGAAGAATGTCGGTAACATGATTCATTGCATCCTTCACAGCGCCATGCACCTGCGGAATGCAACGGAATGAATAAGGATCCTGCACATGTTCCTTCTCTCTGGCGATAATTTGGCTTCCATGTAGCAACGAACGGAATATCTTGCCTGTTTCAATCTGACCTCTGTGAGGACGCACTTGCTGAATACAATCGAAAAATGGCTCTATACGACCATCGAAAGCCTCAAGCGACATAGCTCCGAACAGATCGAAACAATTTACAAGGTGCCATCCATCGATAAGAGCCTTTATGCCGTTTGCACTCATAAACTGCGTACCATTAAGCAGAGCAAGACCCTCTTTCGACATCAGACGGATTGGTTTCCATCCAAAGATGTTCAACGCTTCAATACTTCTGATTCGTTTACCTTTGTACCATACCTCTCCTTCGCCGATAAGTGGCAGGAATAGGTTAGCAAGGGGAGCAAGGTCACCAGAAGCTCCTAATGAGCCACGGTCGAACACCACAGGGAGTACATTATTGTTGTAAAGATCCAGAATGCGCTCAACAGTCTGTACTTGTACCCCGCTGAATCCCATCGAAAGAGCGTGAGCCTTAAGCAACAGCATCAATTTGACAATAACATCATCCACAGGCGTGCCCACACTGCATGAATGACTCTTTACCAGATTCTCCTGAAGGGTCGAGAGTTCATCATGAGATATGTGCTTGTTGCAAAGTGATCCGAAACCGGTCGTAACCCCGTAAATAGGCACAGTATTCTCATCTGTTTTTTTATCGAGATATTCTCGACATGCTGCAATCCTTGCGCGCCCTTCGTCAGAAAGCGTCAGGCGCGTATTGTCGTTGATGATACGTTCTATGAGGTCATATGTAAGTTCAGAAGACCCGATAGCATATTGTTCTAATCTTTCCATGGCATTATTAGTTTTGTGCTACTATCCTACCTTTGCTGACAACTGTTTTCACACAGTTCATTCCCACATAGTAAGGTAGCATTCTGTAATTATTAAATTCAAGTATAACGATATCTCCACTTTTCCCTGTCTCAAGAGATCCGGTCTCGGCGGCGAGATCAAGAGCCGCTGCCCCGTTAAGTGTCCAGGCTGTGATGGTCTCCTCTATCGTCATATTCATATAAATGCACGCAAGTGCTATTGTCAAAGGTATCGAGCCGCTGAAGCAGGATCCAGGATTCAGATCGGTAGCCAATGCCACAGCCGCTCCGGCATCGATAAACTTACGGGCTGGAGCGAATGGTTCTTTTAAAGCGAAGGCTGTAAGTGGTAAAAGAGTTGCCACAGTTCCGGACTCAGCCATGCGTTTGATACCTTCATCACTTACGTGAAGCAAATGATCTGCAGACACCGCTCCCAGTTCGGCTGCCAGTTCGGCACCCCCGAGAGTGACGATTTCATCCGCATGGAGCTTAAGTTTGAATCCTGCATCACGTGCAGCCTTCAGGAAACGCCGAGAATCCTCAATCTCAAATACATTCTTCTCTGTGAAGATATCGCAAAACTCAGCCTTACCTTTCACGGCAGGAAGCATCTCGCGAATCATCAGATCAACATATTCTCCGGTTCTCCCTTTATACTCTTTAGGCACCGCATGCGCGCCCAAAAAAGTTGCGACAACACGAAGCTTCTGCTCAGGATCATTCGCAAGAGAGTCTATAACATCGAGCATCTTGATTTCAGATTGTGTATCGAGTCCATATCCGCTCTTTGCCTCAACAGTAGTGACTCCCATATCTACCATCCTGTCAATAAACCATTGGGCTTTATCGCGTAGTGCTTCAGTAGATTCTTCACGGGTTGCGTTCACCGTTGATTGAATGCCGCCTCCTCTTTCCATGATACTCATATATGAGTCCCCTTTGAGACGCCATTCAAATTCATCAGGACGATATCCTCCGAAAATTAGATGTGTATGAGAGTCTACAAATCCAGGCAACACTACACGACCTTCCGCATCAATTGTTTCATACTGTACCGAAAGGTATTTCTCAGGTAGCGTGGCATCAGATCCGCAATAAGCTATCTTGCCTTCGGTTATTGCAATGGCTCCGTTTGCCATTGTAAACAGTTTGCTCATCTCATCTCCGCATTTTGCATGCTTTCCGAGAGGAGTGACTATAGTTGCGTTTCGAATTACAAGATTATTCATTGCTTGGCGATTATATCGTTTACTACAGCCAGAATCTCGGATTCACGTTTATCAGCTTTCTGAGATACCTCCTGCGCTTCAGCAAGTAGTTTATCTGCTACAGCACGGTCTTTAAGACCGGCAGCGTTTATCTTAACATTCAGATACGCGCCGTGCACAGCCGCTCTGGCTGCAAGAGCGCCCACACCGGCATCGCTAACTGATGCCGGATTCCCTTTTGATGCCATTGCCTCGAGGATATCAAATGTTTCGCACGCCGTTTTCATTGTTCGCAAAGGAACCTCTGTCGCATAAAGGGTTGCAGCCTCCAACGCTTCTTTTCGGGCTACCTTCTCCTCTTCTGTTTTCTTAGGCATTGCGAAAACAGCCATAATACGGTTAAAAGCTTCCGTATCTTCATCAACAAGATGAATCAATGTGTCCTGAAGAATTCTGCCTTTTTCCGCAACATCGGAAAATTCTTCCCAGCGATCATCCCAACCGGCTTTATGTGCCGAAAGATTAGCCACCATAGTGCCTAAAGCTGCAGCTAAAGCTCCCATGTAAGCTGAAATCGAACCTCCTCCCGGGGCAGGAGATTCCGAAGCTGTCTCATCGGCAAAATCGCGACATGTCATGTCCACCAGTTTCTTGCCGCCATTATCTGCCTCAAGCATAAATTCGATCACTTTCTCCTTCGGATCAAATGGTTTCAGTTCATCAAGTCCCATCGATTTTACGGCAATCTTGATAATCTCACTTTCCGGAATCCCAAGAGAGCGTTGCTGTTTCCTTAGATAATGTTTACCGGCATCAATGAGCGCGCGCTTTGGCACGAGTCCAACGATTTCCGTGCCCGTCACGCGAATGCCTCTGGCTGCAGCAGCCCGATTCACTTCATCAAATGCCGTATGGAGAGGAGTAACGCCCATATCTGTGATATTCATTGATACCTGTGCTATTCCATATTCGTCAATAAACCACCCGATGGCTTTGGTCGATTTCAGAGTTCCCGGAATCATGATTGTATTTCCTTCGGCATCTTTCATGGGCTTCCCATTAGGTTTGCCACCTTCACGTTGCGGACGTCCTTTCTCTCGAACATCAAAAGCAATGGCATTTGCTCTTCGGGTAGAAGTGGTGTTGAGATTGAAGTTTACAGCTATGAGGAAATCTCTCGCACCGACAGCTGTGCAACCCGTGCGTGCAACCCCTTCATCAAATGGACGATTCCCGAAATCCGGTCCTTTGTCCTCTTTGCCCATACGTTCGGCAAGGCCTTCATACTCTCCTTCCCGACAGACAGCTAAATTTTTGCGTTCAGGGGTATATGCCGACGCCTCATAACAATAACATGGAATATTCAACTCTTCTGAAGCTCTTCTTGCCAACTCTCGTGCCAGGACTGCACATTCTTCAAGAGTTATTCCGCTCACGGGAATAAGTGGGCAAACATCTGTCGCGCCCATGCGGGGATGGGCTCCGTGATGATGACGCATATCAATTAATTCGGCAGCTTTACGCATGCCCCTCAGAGCAGCCTCAACCACAGCCTCCGGTTCCCCGACAAAAGTAACCACGGTTCTGTTTGTTGCCTCACCCGGATCAACGTCAAGAAGTTTTACCTCTCCACCTTTCTCTATCTCTGCGGTGATAGCATTGATGATATTTTTGTCGCGTCCTTCAGAAAAATTAGGAACGCATTCTATTATCTGTTTCATAATTCGGTTATCGTGTTATGAGATTAATTAATCAGTGAGTCGATTAATGCTTCATCAGCAAGGAAAGGCTCAGTGATCATGAAACCATTCGCAGCCTGCGTATCGTTCCATTCTTTTACAGTCGACATGGCATTCTCATTACGCGCCCAGCTTCGGCGAGCCACGCCTCCCATAACATCCCAAAGCATAGCTTTGCGAAGAATATTGTCCACACGCTCGGAACCATCGCACACCATTCCGAATCCGCCATTGATTGCCTTTCCTATACCGACTCCGCCGCCGTTATGCAACGCAACCAGACTCATGCCACGGGCGCAATTGCCTGCAAAACACTGCACAGCCATATCCGCCATCACATTGGAACCGTCTTTTATATTTGAAGTCTCACGGAAGGGAGAATCAGTTCCGCTCACATCGTGGTGGTCACGACCGAGCATGATCGGTCCGACTTCGCCGTTACGCACCATTTCATTAAATTTTAAAGCGATCTTGAGTCGTCCCATCGCATCCTGATAAAGGATTCGAGCCTGTGTCCCCACAACCATTGCGTTTTTCTCCGCATCGCGAATCCAGTTATAGTTATCTCGATCCTGTCCTCGGCGATTCGGATCAATACATTCCATAGCTGCATGGTCTGTTTTTATCAGATCCTCATGCTTTCCGCTAAGACATACCCAGCGGAATGGTCCATAACCATAATCGAAAAGCATCGGACCCATGATATCCTCTACATAAGATGGCCAGATGAAACCATCTTTCTCATCAACGCCATTCCTTGAGATCTCTTTTACTCCGGCATCGTATATTGCTTTCATGAACGAATTGCCGTAGTCAAAGAAATATGTTCCTCGCGAAGTGAGACTTTTTATTGCATTATAATGACGTTTCAGCGTTTCATCAACCAATTCACGGAACTTTGTAGGATTGTTATGAAGGAGTTTTGTCCTCTCCTCAAATGAGATACCCACGGGGCAATATCCACCTTCATACACAGCATGACATGATGTCTGATCGCTCAAAAGTTCTATCTTCTTGTTATGTTTCACTGCATATTCAAGAAGATCGACCACATTCCCATGATATGCTATAGATATCGGTTCTTTGCGAGCCATAGCATCCTCTGCCAGACGGAATGCCTCTTCAATATCGTCTGTAATCTCCGATACCCAGCCCTGATTCTTTCTTGTCATTATACGCGACAGATCGACTTCGGCGATTATGGCGGCTGCTCCGGCAATCTCCGCTGCCTTAGGCTGCGCGCCGCTCATCCCTCCAAGACCTGAAGAAACGAAAAGATGACCGCGAAGATCTCCGTCCTGTGGTATTCCGAGTTTCATGCGCCCTGCATTCAGCAATGTGTTGAACGTTCCATGCACGATGCCCTGCGGACCGATGTACATCCAGCCGCCGGCTGTCATCTGACCGTAATTTGCGACTCCCATCTGCATGGCTTCATGCCAGTCATGCGGATTGTCAAACAAACCCACCATCATCGCATTGGTAATAATTACGCGAGGGGCTTCCTTTCGTGAGGGGAAAAGACCAAGAGGATGGCCAGACTCTATCACGAGGGTCTGCTCATCTGTCAATTCCTCAAGATACTTCTTTATTAAGCGATATTGAAGCCAGTTTTGACAAACCTGCCCGGTTTCTCCATATGTCACAAGTTCATAAGGATAAAGAGCGATATCAAAACAGAGATTATTGTCTATCATCACCTGGAAAGCCTTTCCCTCGGTGCATTTACCTTTATATTCATCAATTGGTTTTGCCTTTAGATCACCTTCCGGTCTGAAACGATATGCATAGATACGACCGCGCGTGCGCAATTCCTCAAGAAATTCCGGAGCTGCTTTTTCATGCAACTCAGGTGGAAGATAGCGGAGAGCGTTCTTGAGAGCTGTTTTTGTTTTTTCAGGAGAGAGAGTATATCCCCTGTCCGGAGCCCGGCGAATCCCTTCTTTAAAAGAAGGCATCTCAGGCCATTCGGCATCGAGAAGTATTCTTTTGTTATCCATTGTATATTTTTTATTCATATTTTTTACAAAATTAAGAACTATTCCCAATCTTACAAATTATTTTCGGATATTATAAAGCATAAATATTTTCACATGTCACTATTTTTGAAATAGTCATACACGCAGCGGGATATACCGGCAATTATTGACGAAGCTTCCTTTTCACTTCCGCTGAAATCACGGATAAAAACGGCAAGACTGTAATCACGCCCATCCGGAAGACGGAAATATCCCACATCATTATGCGCTATCAATTCTCCTGCCGCATTCCTAAATCCGCTTCCGGTTTTATGTGCGAATACCATTCCTTGCGTGTCAGATATTGCTGCCCCGAGACGGTCTTGCCCGGTGGTCACGGTTGTCAACGCCGTTTTTATGAAATTCCGAGCGGCAGGAGATAACATATCGGAAGTGAAAAGTTGTCTTATCAGCAGGCTTGCAGAAAGAGGAGATGTATAATTTTGATAACTAAGGTCATGATCCTGCTTCATTTCCGCCTCAGAATAACTGATGTTAAACGTTGTGTCTTTTGCAATTGATTTTACAAAATTCCCTGTTTCTTTCGGAGATACAATATAGCGGAAAAGCAGATTGCTTGCATTATTATCACTTGAAGTAAGCGCATAATCCACCAATTCACCAATGCTTATATTAAAATCTTTTTCTCCATATTTTTTTAACATCGGGCTCCACGTATCCCTGTCAAGTTCTTTCTCGCGAATAGGAATTATACTGTCAAAATCCGCACCCCTTTTATTCAATTCATTCGCCACGGCTAATGACTGATGCAGCTTAAACACACTCATCATTGGATAATGGATTCCATTATTGATGGTTATTGTGTCCTCATCGCTCACAAACGCGATTCCGACAGCGCCAGGAACCGTATCAGTCAGCGAAATTAATTGATCTTTTAATGACATAGTGGTTTTTTGCGAATCCTTTTGACATGAAAAGCATAAGAGTAAAAACGAAGTCAAACTACAGAGGGTGAGGTTATTCAAGATTGTTAAGTTATACATAAGTAATTAAGAAGCTGTTAAAGTAAGTACTATTTTGATACAAAAATAAATTATTTTTAACAGTTACGCAAAGATTATTCATATTTCCTTGTTAATCCAATCCTCTACTCCTTCTTGAAGCTATTGTTGATAAATTATTTGTCGGAATGGATTGCAAAAATTGTTGTGATATGTTATCTTTGCATTCGCTTTTGAACTTTCGGAAGCCGTCATCATATCATGAGCAATATCCCTTTTACGCATCTCCATGTGCACTCGCAATATAGCCTTCTCGATGGAAAGGCTACTATCCCCGAACTCGTTGACAAGGCAATAGCCGATGGTCAGCGGGGCATCGCTTTGACCGACCATGGCAACATGTTCGGCATTAAGGAATTCTTCAATTACGTAGAAAAAAAGAATGCCGACAAGCCCGATGAAGAGAAGTTCAAGCCTATCATCGGGTGCGAGATGTATGTTGCCCGTGAAAAAATGACCGACAAGAAGGATAAGACAGATAATGGCTATCACCTTATCGTGCTTGCAAAAAACAGCGTCGGCTACCACAATCTTGTGAAGCTTGTGAGCAAGGCATGGACTGAAGGATACTACTATAAACCGCGTACAGACCGCGAAGATCTTGCTCGCCATCACGAGGGCTTGATCGTGTGCTCCGCCTGTCTTGGAGGAGAAGTGCCACAGTTTATCATGCATGGTGATCTCGACAAGGCAGAAGAAAGGATTCTCTGGTATAAACAGACGTTTGGCGAAGACTATTATCTCGAACTTCAGCGGCATGAGACTTTCAAGGAGAATGCCAACCGTGAGGTCTTCATTGAGCAGACGAAAGTAAATGAACATCTGATAAAGTTTGCAAGAAAACACAACATCAAGATGATCGCCACCAATGACGTCCATTTCACATACGAGGACGATGCGGAGGCTCACGACCGTCTTATTTGCGTATCAATGCAGAAATCATTCAATGAGCCCCGACTACATTATACAAAACAGGAATGGTTGAAAACCACCGAGGAGATGCGTGAGATTTTCAAGGATATCCCCGAGGTGATCGACAACACCAAGGAAATCCTTGACAAGGTGGAGTTCTATACCCTCAATCACGCGCCTATCATGCCGTTCTTCGATATCCCGAAGGAGTTTGGCACCGAGGAGGAATACCGTTCGCGCATCACCGAAAAAGAACTTTTCGATGAGTTCACGCAAGATGAGAACGGCAATGTTGTGCTTTCTGAAGAGGATGCCAAGAAGAAGATAGAACGCCTTGGCGGATATGATAAGCTTTATAGAATCAAATTTGAAGCCGACTATCTGGAGAAACTTACTATGGAAGGGGCACTGGAACGATATGGAGATCCTCTGCCCGATGATGTGAAGGAACGTTTGAAATTCGAACTTTACATCATGAAGACCATGGGTTTCCCGGGTTACTTCCTAATTGTTCAGGACTTCATAAATACCGGAAGAAAGAAACTTGGCGTCAGCATTGGTCCCGGACGTGGATCGGCAGCCGGAAGTGCAGCAGCCTATTGTCTCGGAATCACTCAGATTGACCCGATAAAATACGATCTTCTTTTCGAGCGTTTCCTTAACCCGGACCGTATTTCTCTCCCTGATATTGATGTCGACTTCGATGATGATGGCAGGTATGAGGTGTTGAAATATGTCACTGAGAAGTATGGGGAGGAAAAGGTTGCCCACATCATCACATACCAGACCATGGCAACGAAGATGGCTATCAAGGATGTAGCAAAAG
This sequence comes from uncultured Porphyromonadaceae bacterium, assembly GCA_902495075.1. Lineage (GTDB taxonomy): Bacteria > Bacteroidota > Bacteroidia > Bacteroidales > Muribaculaceae > Lepagella. The sequence continues at coordinate 92,122 of CABUVO010000001.1, read as the reverse complement.
TGCTCGAGGTTCCGTTGCCGGAGGCAAACCGTCTGGCAAGACTTGTGCCCGATCGTCTCCCGGAAGTAAACGGAAAAGCTCCGAAAATCAATTTCAAAAACTGTCTTCTATACAACAAGGAATTTGCCGCAGAGAAAGAGAATCCCAATGAAGGCATCCGTGAGACGATGAAATATGCCGAACAACTTGAGGGCAACATCCGAGGAACCGGTATTCATGCCTGCGGTGTCATCATTTGCCGTGATGACATAACCGATTGGGTGCCCGTATCTATGGCTACAGATGCTGATGGAACGAAAGTGATCTCTACTCAGTATGAAGGTAGCGTGATTGAGGAGACCGGTTTGATCAAGATGGACTTTCTGGGTCTCAAAACGCTGTCCATCATAAAGGAAGCTCTTGCCAATATAAAACATACACGTGGCTTTGATCTGGACATTGATCATATTCCTCTCGATGACAAAGAGACATTCGAATTATATTGCAAGGGTAACACAACATCTACTTTCCAGTTCGAATCCGAAGGTATGCAGAAATCGCTTCGCGAACTTCAGCCATCCAAATTCGAGGATCTTATCGCTATGAATGCGCTTTATCGACCGGGACCTATGGATTATATCCCCTCATTCATCAAGCGTAAGCATGGTGAGGAACCGATCACCTACGATATCCCGATTATGGCGCAATACCTTGAGGAGACATATGGTATCACCGTCTATCAAGAGCAGGTGATGCTTTTGTCGCGTCTGCTTGCAAGCTTCACCCGAGGTGAATCCGATATGCTTCGTAAAGCCATGGGTAAGAAGCAGATCGACAAGATGATGAAGCTCAAGAAAAAATTCATGGAGCAGGGAGTAAAGAATGGTCATCCAGCACAGGCGTTAGAGAAGATATGGGCAGACTGGGAGAAATTCGCATCCTATGCTTTCAATAAGAGTCATGCTACTTGCTATAGCTGGGTTGCATATCAGACTGCATATCTAAAAGCGCACTACCCTGCCGAATATATGGCTGGAGTGTTAAGCCGTAACCTGACTGCCACCGATAAGTTGCGTAAGTTTATGGATGAATGTAAACGCATGGGCATCACCGTTAAAGGTCCGGATATCAACGAATCGGTTGAACGTTTTGGTGTTAACCAGAAAGGTGAGATCCGTTTCGGACTTGCAGCAGTGAAAGGTGTCGGTCTAAATGCGGTAAATGCAATAATAATTGAAAGGGAGAAAAACGGTCCGTTTAAAGACATTTATGACTTTGTGGAGCGTGTGAACCTTTCTGCGTGCAACCGAGGAGCAATTGAAAACCTTGCGATGGCAGGAGCTTTCGACTGTTTCGAAATGCAACGTGAGATGTTTGTGCATCCTGTGCTGGAATCAACTTATACGGATCTGCTTGTCAAATATGGACAGAATATCCAGAACGACAAAAACTCGCTTCAAATGAGTCTCTTCGGTGATATGGAACCGATTGAGACCAACAAACCTCCATTTCCGGTAGTAGAACCATGGGATCGTCTCGCACTTCTTGAAAAAGAGAAGGAGATGGTGATGATGTATTTATCAGCCCATCCATTAGATCCATATTATATGGAGCTGACATATGGGTGCAACACCCCGTGCGAGCAGTTTAAGGATAAGCAGAACACCCCTTGCAAGATCACCATGGGCGGACTTGTAACCAAAGTTACTCTAAAAACCTCCCGCAAAGGAAATGAGTTTACTATTGTGGAACTTGAAGATTTCACCGGTAAGACAGAAATTCCACTTTTTGGAATGAACCACAACCAACATAAAGATAAATTCCGTGTCGGAGAGCCGACATTCGTCAGGATTAATATTGTGCCCGGTCGTTTCAACCCGGAACGCACAGACATGCAGATTGAGGAAGTTTCATCTCTGGAATCAAAACGAGGAGGCATAGCCAATGGAGTTCTCGTGTATATGAATTTCAAATATGACAACCGTGATTTCTTCACGGCGTTGGAGCAGATTCCGGACAATGACCGTAAGGGTGACCTTTATTTTGACATCTTCGATCCGGAGTCAAGACAATCCATAAGAGTGCATTCACGCAAAAAGATGCCCATCACTCGAGAACTCATGGATACACTTCAAGATTATGGACTAAAATACAAAATATCCACAATGTAAAATACAGTTTTGAAAACAAAATTTTAAACCTAAAAATAAAATCATGGCAATTCAATTTACAGATCAGACAGCCAAAGAGGCTATCGAGTCAGGAAAAGTAGTGGTAATCGATTTCTGGGCAACATGGTGTGGTCCCTGCATGAAACTCGGTCCAGTTGTTGAGGAACTCGCTGAGAAATATGGCGACAAAGCAGTTGTCGGTAAACTAAACATAGACGAAAACGATGAGGTTGTTGCTGAGAACCGTATCCGCAGCATACCGACAGTGCTCTTCTTCAAAGGTGGTGAAGTTGTTGACCGCAGTGTAGGTCTGGTAAAGCTTGAGGATCTCGAAGCAAAACTCCTCCCTCTCCTTTGATTCATGATTTAATGAACTTCACATAATTCATAAAGAGGGATACCTTATAATTCATAAAAGAGGGATATCACTGCTGATTCAGTGACATCCCTCTTTTATATTTCTCCAGTCCTCCCCCATCCCCATCCATCCCCATCATGGTTTAACTCTCCCAAATCCTCTCAAAGTCCGAATATAATAAGGCGTATCGATTCTTGAAATCACCACTCCCTTCTTGGTCGAGGCATGCACAAAATTCACATCATCCACCATAATCCCGACATGTGATATTTTCTCGGGATCATGCCCGGTTGCAAAAAACACAAGATCTCCGGTTTCGACTTCCTCTTTTTTTAGCGGCATACAGAATTCAGCCTGTTTGGCTGAATTGCGAGGAAGTTTATACCCCAACACATCCTCATACACCCTTAGCACCATACCGGAACAATCAGTACCCTCCTTTTTGTCGCACTTTGCATACGCGTAAGGCGTACCGATCCATGACATGGCTTCTTCAGCTATTTTTTTCTGCGATTCAGAACCTTTTAGATCTTTCACAGAAATAGATATTTCCTGCTGCTTATAATTGTTCCTACTCCCTTTTTTAGAAGAATGACAAGATGCAGAAAGCAATGCAACCGCAACAGTTACAATAAGAAGCAACAATCCGGATCCATTCCCTCGATTATTCTTAAATTCCATTTAAAACTTCATCTATTTATACTTACAAATTTAGCAAAACTCTTCGACAAATCAAATTTACATTTTTTAGCGTTAATTATTTGCAGGAATCATAGAAATAATCTAATTTTAAACACTTTTAACAATACTGTTTTAAACATAAATGCTATCAGTTTGTCTAAAAGTCAAATTAACTAAGGAATATGAAGCTATGAGAAAATTATTGTACTGCCTGACCATCATGGCGCTTGCTGCTCCTTTAGCATCAAACGCACAGGAATATGATGACATTTACTACAACCCGAAGAAAGATAAGACAGCTTCAACTTCCACAAAGAAGAAGAAACAGTCTTACTACATAAAGGACTTTGAGAATGTTGATGTTGACGAATATAATCGTCGTGGTCAATATTACAGCAGTCCGGTCGATACCATCGGAGCGCGTGCTGAAAAAGACGAAGATTTCGTCTACACCCAGCAGATCCAGAAATATTACAATCCGACTATTGTTACTGACAATTCCGATATTCTCGAAGATGTTTTGCTCAATAGTTATGGCAACGTAGAGATTGTGTTCAACAATGGATTGCCGTCATTCGCTCCATATTATGGCTACTCATGGCCATATTACGCCGGCTACTATGATCCTTGGTACTGGAACTGGGGACCTGCTTGGAGACCAGCATGGTCTTGGGGTCCGTCTTGGAGCTGGGGATGGGGTCCGTCTTGGACTTGGGGTCCATCCTGGGATTGGGGCTGGGGTCCCTCTTGGGGTTGGGGACCATCTTGGGGTCCGGCATGGGGTCCATCCTGGGGCTGGGGAGGTCGTCCTCATTATGCCGACTATCGTCCAGGTGGACGACTGCCGAACCGACCGGGTTCAAACTGGGCTTCAAATACTCGCCCCGGTGGCAACATAGGACACAGACCTGTTGCTCGCCCCGGAAGTTCAAGAGTTCCGCAATATGGAAATAACAATTCCAACAACGGTCTTTATGGTGGAAACACTACAAACCATCACCGCACTTATCGCGGGAATGCTACCACCAACAATGGAGGAAATCGTGTTAACTCCTATGGCGGTCAGAATAACCAGCAAAACAATGGTGGCTATACTGTGAACAGAAATGGTCACCGCACATACAACAACTCTGGATCGAATTCGAACAGTAGGAGAACATATAATTCAAATTCGAATTCAAACAGCAACCGTAATAGCTACAATACCAACCGCAATAGTTACAATACGAATCGTAACAGCTATAACACCAATAGAAACAGCTATAACAGCGGTGGTAGCTTCAGCACTGGACGTGGTTCCGGAGGTTTTGGAGGCGGTAGCCACAGCGGAGGTGGCGGTGGTCGCGGTCGCCACAGATAATAGAGATAATTGCAGCGGCAAATTTTATTTGTCGCTGCAATCCTTTTATAATAAAATTCGTTATAATTATGAAAGAGTTTGATATCTTGTTAAAAATTTAGATATTTTTTAACGGATACAAATCAATAACACTTAATAAACTAAAAAACTCATCGTTATGAGAAAGCTATACATTGTCTTATCCATGTGCTGCATTGCAACGGGTGCTTTTGCGCAAAGCGCGATAGATGCATACCGTTTTTCTCAACCCGATTTGAGGGGAACAGCACGATTTATGGGAATGGGTGGTGCCTTTGGTGCCCTTGGAGGTGATCTTTCTACCCTATCGCAGAATCCTGCCGGTATTGGCGTTTACCGCAGTAATGAAATCGGTTTTACTCTTGATCTCGATGCTCAACGTTCAACATCCGATGCTCAAGGGTTCCGAACAGTTAATAACCAGACCAAGTTCTATCTCGATAACATCGGTGGTGTTGCAACATTGAAACTCGGAAGCGATGTGGTTCCAAATATTAATTTCGGCTTTACATACAACAAGGCTGTATCTTTCAATCGCCGTTATCGAGGTTCGATACCCCAGCTACAGACCTCAATGTCGAATTATATAGCCGGTATCGCAAATGGGAGTGAATTGACAGTAGCTGATGTCACGTCAATTAAAGATCAGTATGACCCATACAACCCTAATGATGGCGGGATTCAAGCTCCTTGGCTTGCAATCCTTGGTTACGATTCATATCTCATCAATCCTAATGGAAGTCCAGAGAATCCATCCTGGACTGGTCAATTCGGTCAAGGAACTTACGGTTCGGCTAATTTTGATGTAACAGAAAAAGGAAGTGTCGATGAATATAATATAGCCATCGGAGGAAATATATCAAATGTGGTTTATTGGGGAATGAATTTCGATATTGTCAATTTTGATTATAAGCTCGATGCATATTACGGAGAAGATTTGACGGATGCCTATGTCATGCATCCCAAAACTGATGAGATAATGGTAACAGATTCACGCTGGCGTATGCGTAACCTTTATCGTGCAAACGGCACGGGCTTCAACTATCAGCTTGGTGTTATCGTAAAACCGATTCAGGAATTACGTCTCGGTTTGGCGTTCCACACTCCTACGTGGTATTCATTGAATGAGACTTATTCTGCCAATGTTGATGCTCAGTATTTTGGGGAAGGTGTGGGAGCCCAAACAAATGAAGGCTATCCCGGCACTCAGGATTATAACTTCCGTTCACCTTGGAAAATCATAGCCAGTGCTGCCGGTGTGATAGGTGGCAAGTTCATAATCTCTGCGGATTATGAATGGCATGGTTATAAAACCATGAAGTTCTCAGAAGCCTCAAATTATGGCGGCGGATATTGGGATGATCCTTGGGATTATGATTATTATTCTGCAACGCCTGCTGCATATAATAACGATGCTTACTACAATGAGAATGAAGATATAAAGAATGTATATCGTCACACAGATACATTCCGTGTCGGAGCTGAGTATCGTGTCACTCCATCATTCAGTGTTCGCGCCGGATATAGCCACGTATCTTCTCCGGTTGAGTCAAAAGCAAAGAATAACAGCATGACTATCTATACAGCCGGCACAATACCGAATTATCGTTTTGATAATGACACCAACTATATTACCTGCGGACTTGGTTATCGTCATAAAGGATTCTATATTGACCTCGCTTATGTCTATAAACACATGACATCCGAGTATCATGCTTTCACGCCTGATCCTGACGCCGATCCGTATTATCAGAGTCCTTCGGCAAAACTTACATTCAACAATTCTCGCGTGGTTCTTTCCACTGGTTTCAAATTCTGATAAACTTACAATAAGAATTTCATAAAAATAAGTCCTTGATGCATTCCACATCAAGGACTTATTTTTAGATGAAAAAAGTTTTAGAATTTCAGATAAAAATTTCGACATAACGACATATACTCGGGTGTGAAGCTGCCATCATGAAATTCAATTGTCAAATGTTCTGTTGAGAAAGGAACCTGGTGGCGTCCAAACTCAATAAAACATCGCTTAGGTTCTCTCCCCTCTCTGCCTGTCATTATCATTTTTCGGATTGTGTATAATCCTATAGAATTTGCAATTCCTGTCAATTCTTCTGCTTGTTCAACCGGAATGACCATTCCGATTATGCCATTATCAGATATCAAGTTGCTTCCCTTTTCAAGTATTATGGATGGCGACAGCTGTCCCTGATGTCGAGCTTTCAACCGGACGGAATCCGGTGAATCAACACCAGAATCAAAATATGGAGGATTCGAGATAATATAATCTATTGGCTGAATATTTTGTTCAATATGCCGGGAGCAATAGTCATTGAAGTCGATTTGTTTTGCCACTAACCTTTCATGCCATGGAGAAGCTAAGAAATTGCCGGCAGCCTCTTCTATCGATTCTTTATCTATGTCTATTACTTCGATTGTTGAAGTCAGATTCCTCTGGGCTGTCATCAATGCTATAACGCCACAGCCGCATCCAACATCTAAAATGGTGCGTGCATTAAGCACGTTTGCCCATGCCCCAAGAATTACGGCATCAACACCAATTTTCATGGAGCTGCGATGGTGATAGACTTCAAACCTTTTGAACCTAAACGGCTGGTTGCTTTTGCTCATTCCCGAGTTTCTTTCGATTGCGACTATTATATGGTCGTCTGTTTCTCCGATTTTTGCTGTTTTTATCGCTTTTCCCGTCTTTATCGCTCTTGTCGATTTTGCTGTTTTTGCTATTTCGGCCGCGATTTTTATGGGAAAAAGCAGTCTTTTTTAGAACCGGAGCTTCTCCGAATTCAGCCGGTATCTCCTCTTTCGGAATCTCATTCTCAAGAAGACGCTCTATTCGTTTAAGTTTGCCCATTTCCTCCGGAGAAACAAACGTTACAGCGCGACCATCGCGGTTCGCTCTTGCCGTGCGTCCTATGCGATGCACATAATCCTCTGCTTCTCTCGGAACATCATAGTTTACAACCATCTCTATGTCATCGACGTCAATTCCTCTTGCAAGAATATCTGTGGCGACAATAACCTGGATTTTGCCGGCTTTGAAGTCGAGCATTACATCATCGCGCTTGTCCTGATCGAGATCAGAATGCATTTCTGCAATCTTAATGTTTTTACTCCTTAGTTCGCGTGCGAGATTCTTGACTTTTAATTTTGATGAAGAGAAAACTATTACCCTCTGAGGTGTATTCTCATTGAAAATTTTCTTCAAGATGAGAAGTTTCTGCGGTTCATAGCAGATATAAGCGGATTGCTTGATTTTTTCAGCCGGTTTTGATACAGCAAGTTTGACTTCAACGGGGTCTTTGAGTATCTTGCTTGCCATCTGTTGAATCTTTGGTGGCATTGTCGCGGAAAACAGCAAAGTCTGTCTTTCTTTGGGAAGACGTGCTACAATCTGCATTATGTCATCATAAAATCCCATATCAAGCATTCTGTCAGCTTCATCAAGTATAAAGAAAGATACTTTTGAGAGATCAACGTAGCCCATGCTCAGATGAGCCAAAAGACGTCCGGGAGTAGCAATAACGACATCCGCACCCATCTTCAATGATTTTCTCTGCTGTTCGTATGCATAACCATCTGTGCCCCCGTAAATTGCCATGCCGCTCACCGGCATAAAATATGCGAAGCCCTGGAGCTGTCTGTCGATTTGTTGAGCTAATTCTCTCGTCGGTGCCATCACCACGCAGTTGATTGCGTCATCAGGATAACCTCCATCAGCAAGCATGTTGATCACAGGTAAAAGATAAGCAGCAGTTTTTCCTGTGCCGGTCTGAGCGCAGGCAAGAAGGTCGCGACCTTCCATTATGACAGGTATGGCTTGTTCCTGAATCGGAGTGCACTCATCAAAATGCATGTCCCATAGTCCATCAAGCACATCGTCATTGGTAAGAATATCTTCAAATCTCATTATTTCCAGTTTATCGAAGTGCAAAATTACTCATAATTAAATAAATTAACAAAAAATTACATGATAGTATACTCTTAAAATCAATACGAATTGATCTGATTTTTAATGAATTATGTTTATTTATTTCAGTGTGCAAAAAAATTATAAAAATTTTCTTATTTCTCCGAAACAATTTTTATGGTAGTTATGTTATTATAGTATCAACATTAAAACAACAACAAAATGAAATCTAACGAAACATTCAAAAACAGATTGATTGGACTTCAGGGCAATCTTCTTAGTTTTGCATATCAGCTCACTTCTAACCGCGAACAGGCAGAAGACCTTCTTCAGGATACAACTCTAAAAGCACTTGATAATGAAGAAAAATATGTTGACAATGTCAACTTCAAAGGATGGATCTTCACTATCATGCGTAACATCTTCATCAATAATTACCGTCAGACAGTAAGAAAAGCTACTGTTATCGACCAGACTGAAGATCTATATCACCTCAACATATCACAAGACTCCGGTCTTGACACTCCCGAAGGTTCTTATGCTGTAAAGGAGATATCAGCGGCTCTCAACAGTTTCTCGGATGAATATAGGATCCCATTTAATATGTTTGTAGCCGGTTATAAATATAATGAGATAGCTGAAAAAATGAATTTGCCGTTAGGCACAGTAAAAAGCCGCATCTTCTTCGCTCGCAAGCGCCTTCGTGATCAGTTAAAAGATTACGGCAAATGACAGCCTATCGTTTTGAAAAAGAATTGTTAAGTTTTATTTGTTGATATTGGAGATGCCTCAGGGCATCTCTTTTATATTAATACATGCACCGAATAAATGTGCAATGCATATTATTTATAGATTTGCAAAGAGCTATTTTAAAGAATTTTAGAATATTTTGCATTTATTAGGTGTGACAAATGTAATATTGGAAACACTTTTGCATTTAATTTGTAGACGAAACAAATGTTGGATTCAAAATTCGAACCAACGTTCATAATTCGAACTACTAAAATTAATGATATGAAGAAAATCACCATGATCGCATCGGTCGCATTACTGACCGGTCTCCTCTTTGGCGCTCAAGCCAAGGAATGTGTCGGATCAAACGGCAAAGACCCGAATTTTATCCTTACCTCTTCCACTCCGTCTTTTGATACCGATTTTACCGTTGCGGCAGAGAAAACTGTCAATGCCGTGGTGTGCATCAAGAGCTATACCACCCGCACACGTAATTCTTACGGCAACCAGGGTGGCGGCTATGATCCTTTCGGCATGTTCGATTTCTTCTTCGGTCAGCCTCAGCAACCACAGCAGAGACAGCCCCGTCAACAGCAGAAGAAAAACGAACCTGTGCAGAACGGACTCGGTTCCGGCGTAATCATATCTGAAGATGGATATATCGTAACTAATAACCACGTTATCGCTGATGCTGACAAGCTTGAAGTGTTGATGAATGACAACTCTACCTATGAAGCTAAAATAATCGGTACTGACGAGGCTTCTGACCTCGCCCTCATCAAGATCGATGCCAAAGGGCTCTCCCCGATCACTTTCGGCAACAGTGAGGCTGTGAAGGTGGGTGAGTGGGTTCTCGCTGTGGGTAATCCTTTTGGTTTCAACTCTACAGTAACAGCGGGTATCATAAGTGCCAAAGCCCGCAGCCTTGGTCAGAATGGCAAACAGGGCGGTCTGAATATTGAATCCTTCATCCAGACTGACGCAGCACTCAACCCCGGCAACTCGGGGGGTGCCCTGGTCAATCTCAAAGGTGAACTTATAGGTATAAACTCCGCTATCTATAGCAACACCGGCAGCTACTCAGGCTTCTCGTTCGCGATTCCTACTACAATCGTGAAGAAAGTCATGACAGACCTCCGTCAGTATGGAACAGTTCAGCGTGCAGTGCTCGGATGTCAGGTGATTGAGCTCGATGCCAAGATTGCAAAAGAGAAAAACATCACAGCTACCAAGTCCGGTCTCCTTATCGCTTCCGTGACAGATCGCAGCACAGCTAAGGAACTCGGTCTTAAGGAGGATGATGTCATCACAGCAATCAACAAGGTTCCGGTTCACAACCACGCCGAACTCGTGGAGCAGCTTAACAAGTTCCGTCCGGGTGATCAGATCAGCGTGACATATGTGCGTGACAATGTCTCCACAACCAAGAGCGCAACACTTCGCAATCTTCAGGGGAGCACAAACATCACCAAGAAAGGTGATTTCTCAGAACTTGGTTGCGCATTCATGAAGATCGGCAATGATACAAAACAGCATCTTGGAATCACCAACGGGGTCAAAGTCACTGGGGTGAAGAATGGATGTGTTAGAGACGCAGGTGTCAAAGATGGCTTCATCATCACTGAAATCAACGGCAATGCTGTTAATTCTTCAGACGATGTTGAACGCATCTACAATCAGATAATGAAAGGCGATGATGAAGACAAAGTAATGTTTATCACAGGTATTTATCCCACCGGTAAGAAATATTACTATGCTGTAAATCTCGCCGGAGAATAAATTTCTGAATTCATAATCCAATTAAAGAAGAGAGTGATGGCTGAACAGCCATCGCTCTCTTCTTTAACCTTATGGAGGTTGGATAAGTTAAATAATTCTATTTATGAAGATTATTGGCGCAGTATTTGTTGTAACATTATAGAATTTAATTAGCACACAAATTTGACAAAATCATTGGAAATCTCATGATTTTTTATTAAATTTGCAACAATTTTTGGAAGTACATATGAGACAATTAAAGATAACAAAATCCATTACCAACCGCGAGAGCGCCTCGCTTGACAAGTATCTGCAGGAAATAGGTCGTGAAGAGCTTATATCTGTTAGTGAGGAAGTTGAACTCGCTCAGCGAATCAAAAAAGGAGATCACGCTGCTCTTGAAAAGTTAACCAAAGCTAACCTAAGATTTGTGGTTTCTGTAGCAAAACAATATCAAAACCAAGGTCTCAGCCTTCCGGATCTTATCAACGAAGGCAACCTCGGTCTGATTCGCGCAGCTCAGAAATTTGATGAAACGAGAGGCTTCAAGTTCATCTCATATGCTGTCTGGTGGATCCGCCAGTCAATTCTCCAGGCTTTAGCAGAACAGAGCCGTATCGTGCGTCTTCCTCTTAATCAGGTTGGCTCCCTTAATAAAATCACGAAAGAACTTTCGAAATTTGAGCAGGAAAATGAGCGCCGTCCCTCTCCCGAAGAGCTCGCAGAGCGTCTTGACATGCCTGTCGACAAAATTTCCGACACCATGAAAGTTTCCGGACGCCACATATCTGTTGACGCTCCTTTTGTTGAGGGTGAAGACAATTCGCTTCTGGATGTGCTTCCTAACGACGACAGTCCCATGGCTGATGCCAATCTTAATCAGGAATCACTTTCAAAAGAAGTGGACCGCGCACTCAAGCAGCTTTATGACCGCGAAAGAGAAATTCTCAAGATGTTCTTTGGTATAGGATGTCAGGAAATGACTCTTGAGGAAATCGGGGCTAAATTTGATTTGACACGTGAGCGTGTGCGTCAGATTAAAGAAAAGGCAATCCGCCGTCTTAAAGGACAGAAGAGCAAGCTCCTCAAAAGCTATCTCGGCGAATAAATCAGTATTAGATTCACTTCGAAGGCTGTCCCAGACATGATGATTTCCTTCAAAAATAATATAATACCCGCAGTCAAAACAATTGTTTTGACTGCGGGTATGCTGCTTACTGCTGTATCCATTAGCGCATATGACAATCTCCCCACTGACACATTAGCTCATGAAGAACGGGAAAGCCTCTTCCCTAAACGGTCTCTAAGTCTTGCAAAATCCCATTTTACGTGGGGAGCAGAAGCCGGCGCATCTCTCGATTTGACAGGTCATGACATGTCAACATTTGATGTCGACGTGCTTTTCGGATACAAGAACTCTTATATAAGAATGCTCGGACTTGGAGCCGGCATTCACCGCACAGTCCAACATGGAGACAATTTCATTCCTATATATGCCACAATACAGACATCTTTCCGAAAGAAACCGTCTATACTTTTCATGAGTGCAAAAATTGGTTATTCGTTCAATACAATCAACGATTCCCCTACTTTTGGCGACTTTGTCTCAGCATTAGGTCTTGGCGTGAATCTATCCAGATCAAGATTGGCAAGCAGCTACATCATCCTTTCTGCCGGTTACCGATACTTCAACCGTAGACATCTCAATATGATTGATCGTCTTGACCAGCATTATGTTTACATTGCTCAATTGCGATTTGGAGTTAGTTTCTGACAGGATATACTTCTATCTTAATATATTGATATAAAAAGAATGGTCGCGAAAATTCGCGACCATTCTTTTTATATCAATATATCTTCGATTACTTAAAAAGATATTGTGAAGAAATTGATTGATTATTGTGGATTCGACGGATTGTATCTGCGAAAAGTTTTGCAACGGGAAGAACCGTGGCTTTAGGATTTTCTTTAAGATAAGGAATTGAATCCGTAAAAATTATCTCAGTCAGACCACAATTCTTCACATTCTCTGTTGCAGGATCACTCATAACAGGATGACTGCATAGCGCTCTTACAGATTTTGCGCCATATGCAAGAAGAAGATCGCTCGCTTTTGTGATTGTACCGGCTGTATCAACTATGTCATCGATAAGAACAACGTTCTTGCCTTCAACATCTCCAATCACTGTCATGGAAGCCACGACATTTGCTTTCGCACGCTGTTTATGACAAAGCACCAAAGGAACATCAAAATACTTGGCATAAGAATTAGCTCTCTTTGCGCCACCAACATCCGGAGATGCGATAACCATATCTTTAAGATGAAGGCTCTCGATATAAGGAATGAATATCGATGAGGCATAGAGATGGTCGACCGGAACATCGAAAAATCCCTGAATCTGATCAGCGTGCAAATCCATGGTGATCAACCGGTCAATTCCTGCAACGCTGAGAAGGTCTGCCACAAGTTTAGCAGCAATTGACACACGGGGCTTATCCTTGCGATCCTGGCGAGCCCAGCCAAAATAAGGTACGACTGCTACAATCTGGGCAGCCGAAGCCCTCTTGGCTGCGTCAATCATGAGCAAAAGCTCCATCAGATTGTCACTGTTGGGGAAAGTGGACTGCACGAGATAAACCTGGCTTCCTCGGATTGATTCCTCAAAACCTACTTCAAACTCTCCATCTGCAAAATGCTCCTTATTCATTTTGCCTAATTCGATGCCTAATTCTTTACAGATTGATTCACCGAGATATTTCGATGATTCTCCTGCAAAAACCTTGATTGGCGGAAGGTTATTATTCATTATATCTGAATGGTTGTTATTTGGTTTGACAAAATTATAACTATTTTCCCAAATATCTAAATGATTTATCGGAAATTTTTCTACAATTTCCTGTCATTTATCTTTAATGGAAGGATTATTGCATCATGAGCCCCCACAATAAGACGTGTCTCTGCATCACTTCCAACGCTAAACGTATATTCCTTGCCCCATAGAAGATCTTTTGATCTTTGTTCTACGGATGCAAGTCGTGCCATATCAATTGCAAGCTCAGGAATATTTAAAGACAACATTGCCTCCTTATTGTCAAAATTGGCAATTATTAGCAGAGCCTCGTCCTCAGTATACCTGAGAAACGCATATTGTCGGTGAGGATTAAAACCGTCATGACGAAGATTAACATACATGAGATCAAAAAAACTCCCCTCCCGAATAGCTCTGTGAGAGTTACACATTGTCAGCACCCGTTTATATAAGTTTCTAAGCCAACGTTCATGTCGTGTCAGTTTCAGAGCTGAGCACTTGCCTCCGTCATACCATCTGCGCAATGTGTCGTAACTCCAATAATCAAATATTGTTGAACGATTGTTATCTCCGGCAAAGCCTTCATTGTCATGTGCCATCTCTCCAAGCTCCTGACCATAGTAGATCATGAACGGTCCTTTGGAAATCATCGAACTCACCACAAGTGATGGCACAACTTTTGCCGGGTCATCTGCATATTCTCGGGATGCAAACCTAACTTCATCATGATTCTCCAAAAAATTAAGCATGCTGTCACCGATTCCGTCAACACGCTGCCAGCAGCTTGTGAGTTGTGCAGCAGATATGTTATGCTTCTCAATACCAACCAAGGTATCATATAGATTAACCTTGTCATAAAGATAGTCAAAATGACAATAATCCAGAAAAGACCGATAGAGATTCACATCATAGATTTCCCCTATGAAAACCACATCAGGATAATCTTTCTTAACCTGAGGAATTGCCCAATGCCAAAATTCCTGAGGCACCATAAACACCATATCACACCGGAATCCGTCGATGCCTTTCTTAGCCCAGAATCTCAATATATGGAGCATTTTCAGCCACGTATCAGGTGCAGGATCAAAATGACGCGAATGATCTCCTGGATCATATCCGTAATTCAATTTTACAGTCTCATACCAGTCGTTACGATGACAGAACGCCGTGAAGCAGTCATTACCGGTGGCTTTTGCCGGGAATTCCACATATGGAACAGTTCCCTCAGAATCCAAAGGGAAATCAGGAGAAAATTGCTGATTAACTATATAATAATAGTTATTTGATGCACTAAAAAACTTGCTATAATCATCGTCATTGCCAAAATCTTTTACACCTGCCGGCGCAACATCGGAATGATAAACTCTCGCTGTGTGATTGGGCACAAAGTCTATAATTACTTTCATGCCCTGCTGATGAATGCGTTTCACAAGAGCTTCAAACTCCTCCATGCGATGCTCAACATCTTCAGCAAGCGACGGAGCCACATCGTAATAATCCTTGATAGCGTAAGGAGAGCCAGCCTCTCCTTTCACCACGTTCGGATTATCTGCAGGGATACCGGGGAAAGCGGTTTTCGTCGCCATCTCTATTACTCCGGTGAGCCAAATGCAATTCACCCCTAAGTCAGCTACCGATTTCAGGACCTTGGGCGATAAATCGTTGAATTTGCCCGAACCGTTCTGCTCATATGTTCCACCCTGCACGCAATTAGCGTTCATATTTGTAAATATGCGGGGGAAAACTTGATATATAATTAATTTTTCTTTCATAGGTCAGTTCAACAATATTTCATGATTTGATATTTATATTACAATCTTTTCGAGCACCTTGCACGCGGCATCATAGCCGATAGTGACATTACGCCGTAAACTCGTAAGATCAAATGTTTTGGAATGTGACATAGCCTGCGGCATGATCACATAATCGCAAAGTTTTATATCCTGAAGCACATTCGCTTTACTCATAAGCTGGAATGAGCGTTCCGCTATATCAAGCAGCGAATGTTTATATTTATACGTACGATTCAACGGGCTGCAATTACTTCCGATAAGCACTTTACAATAATCACGTATCGCCCAGGCTGGAAGATTTCGAAGCACTCCTCCATCGACATAATGAGTGCCGTTTATCAACATCGGACGAAAAATGATCGGGATACTGCAAGAAGCAAGTACACGAGGCACAATCTCGCCTTTACACCATCCAACGGAGGTACCTTTGTCAAAATTTGTGGCACAAACTATTGTAGGAATCTTCAGATCCTCAAGATTTTTCACCGGTAACCAACTTTCAAGCATTTTACCAAATTTATCAAGCCTGAAAAATCCTGATGTAGGCAGAGAAAATTCAGTAAAGTCCGCAAATTTCTGTGATTCGGCAAAACACTCGATCATATCATGCGGAGAAAGCCCTGCGCCATAAAGGACTGCCGCTACCGAGCCTGCTGATACACCTGACAGTATCTCCGGTTTAATTCCGAATCTATCGAAAGCTGTGATCACTCCAATATGGGCGAATCCACGTGCTCCACCTCCTCCAAAAGCGACTCCGTACTTTGGAATCTTGCGAAGTCCCGCATATTCGAGAATACCCTCTATCGAAACATTACTCAACAATGCCATCCTAAATATTAATTATCATTATCCTTTTTATTTTCCTTTATAACACTTTCCCCCTTCTTATCTTTTCCATTTTTATCCACAATTTTTTTCTTTTTGCGAGTAAGGAATGTGAAAGGATTATCAAAATCACGTCGATAGATCACTCCTATTCCCTGTGTGGTCAATGCCGATCTCAGATAATAGTTCTGATCATTAAAATGATTATATGCTTTGAGACGAAGGTTCCCATTCTTGTTGAGCAAATATTCAATATCAAAATCACCGACAAAGGTCGATTGCGATGTTGCGCGGTCCCGATATCCGAAATTTCCATTTATGAGCAGACGGTTATCGAGAAGTCTGGATGATAATGCCACATCAACCTCCATATCTGAAAAATCACCCTTATCCGAACGGAAAGATGGTGCAAGAGTTACCTTATCAGTAAGCTGCCCCATAAAACTCGACAGCTGTGATGACAATGTTGAAGAAGCTACAGATGCCAGTTCTCCGCTACCATTGCTTGTGCCTCCCATATACTCCGGAGTATAGAATCTGTTGAGAGCGAGCAGATAGATTATCTGTCGGTTCATCATGTCATCAGTGGAGATAATACTTTTCACTTTTCTCTCAACATCCTGCGTCAAAGTCGGCAACGCTATATCGAAAGTTATCTCAGGACTCCTCATGTCGCCATGCACCTTCAGCAAAGCATCAACAGGCACATTTGTGCGGTTGAGATCCCTGTCTGTAGAAAAACTCTTGTCAAGATCAGAAAGATTGGTATTAACACGATATGCCGCCGTTATGTCGAGAACGCCCTGCATAGGATCTCCATTGAATGATATGTTACTTCCGGAGTTGATTTTGAAATCACGCAAAATCAGATCCTGAAGACTGAAATTGTAATTTCCTTCAGCCAAAGTATATTTACCATATATCTGCATTTCATCAGAATCTGTATTATATGAAATCTGCATCGGTCCCTCTCCGCGGGCAGTTATCCTGTCGCCAGCTTTCGGATCCATCACCAAAGTTAATTTTGCCGCCGGAGTGACGCTACACCTTATGTCCATCGTGAAGAGCGAGGATCGGTCTATGCTCGGTGCTGGCAACGAATTTTTAAATTTCTCTTCCAAATCCACTGTCCCCTGAATAGCCTCAAGTTCCGCTTTCTTTCGGTCAGAGAATGTCAGAAACTCATAATCAGCGGCAGTCTGTGTTTCACTTAAGACAAATGTAAAATCGCTGTTGGGAGATGTCGAGACATCAAGCATCATTGAGACTATACCCGGTCTTCCTCTCAACACTCCCCCTCCGGATGCAAAAATTCTACCATACCAGTCGGGATTTATTTTGTTGTTGGTATCAAAACAGAGAAGATTGCGTGCATCCGTTAGCCGGAATTCAAATTCCGGTTCGTGGAAATAATGATGCTTCACAAATCCTTTGAGCACTGCAGAATTTCCATATTTATCGTACAATCTGAATGATGGTATATCTATATATCCTGGACGTATATCAACAGAATCTGTGCCATGATAGTAAACATTGGTATAATCTACCTTCATACTAATTGAATCTGCGAGAACCTTCCCTTTCAAATCAATATCCTTGAATGTGCCGTAAAGTTTCACGCGACCCGAGGCTTCGCCACCGACATCAGAAGTAAACGCAGACATGAATGGCTTCAGAAATTCTATATTAACATGATCCGCAAGCATATCAAACGATAGAGAGTCTCTGGTAACGAATACTCCACCGCCTATCAAAGCTACTCTTCGCTGACCTTTACGGATATCGGCATTTATAGCAACCTTTTTACTATCATTCACCCAATGGCTTTCAAGATTACCATCTCCAAGAACAGCACCGTTATAACTCAAATCCTTGACAAAAAGACGTTCTGTCCGCAACACGGGCACCTTCGTAAATAAATCGGAAGCAAGTATCTCTCCTGTAGCAATTCCCCCGAAATTCACATAATTTATATTCAGAGCTTCAAATATATAGCTGAGGTCAATGCCAGCTAATTTTATTTTCAAGGCATCTACAGGAGAGGTAGACACACGTCCGTTTATCGTCACAAACTGCCCCGCATGCCATATCCTGATGTTGTCAACATCCACGGCATCACCTGAGTATGCCATGGAAGCCCGGTCAATACGCCATTCAGAGCCATTTAATCGGAATGACGAAGGTGATACCTTTAGATCAACGTCCGGTTTTCCGGTAAACTGATTCTTTGTTATCTGTGCATCAAGTCGAATATTACCTTCAGCCGTTTTATTTTTCTCAAAAGTCCAGTCAATATCTGATGTAATATTATCGGCAAATGCTGACAATACGACATGCAGATTAGCATCATCGTTCTTGGCGGGCATTGTGCTCGAAATCTCGCCCTTCATTCCATTTATACGATCACCGTTAATATTGATTTTTGTGTTTCGTATCATTTTGTTTCCCTTCACGAGATAGGGAGCATCAATGTCTAATGCCAGCTTGCCGTCCGCGCCCATCACATCCCCTGCAATCTCTATATTTGAATATGGTTTCACAGGTAGTGAAAAGAATTCGGCAAATTCGTCATTAGGACTGATCGTCAGATCAAGCTTCGCGAAATCCTGACTCCCGGGAATTGTATCGCCGGCAACAAGCGAAGGAACAGACCTCACAATGAGATCTTTCGAGAACTTAGCAAGATTCCCAAATGTAAATGCACCTTCAAGTTTTCCGTTTATAAAATCGCTGCTGATTGAATATCTCTTAACTGTGTCCACCCTCTCTGACAACAATGAAAGAGAAGAAAGATGAAGACTTTTATCACCCGCTTTTTCAAAGTTCACGGAAGTAAGATTTATAGAGCCGGTTAAATTATCTATACTGTTGCCAGTGACATCCACACCTAAGTTTGCCGCCAGATCATACCCCTTGTACTTAGGAAGAATATCATATCTTGACGGAATAAAATTATGAATATCCGTGTCAATGCGCCATTGTGAATCTTCCTTATCAAGAATAACATCCACATGAGAATCGAGACTCACGGATTCATCATCAACCACAAGAAGACCGGCTATGGATTTGCCGTTTTTTTCTCCGCTTAGTGATATATTGTCAATTGTCTCGCCATTATACTCAAAGTTGGAGATTACCGCATCAACCGCAGCATCCATATCTTTACCTTGCACATTAAAATCAATGGTGGATGTCAACGATAATGTGCCAAACTTTTCATTGGCGATAAGTTTACCAAAATCAAAATTCTCAGAATTTACATCACCTGATAGTGCAAATAATTTTGCAGATCTCCAAGACAATCCACACTCTGCATCCAGATCCCCGACGCCGGAAAGTATTTCCACATCTACATCGGATTTCTGTTCGGGCATTGACAGATGTCCATTTGCTTTCAGTTTCAAATCGCCAAGACGACATATCATATCTGCGATATTCTTTTTGAGACCGGGCAATAAAGTAATGATTGCATTTATCTTTTCGGATGATGATGTCAACTCCAGATCTTCAATCTCCCCTCTCAGATTTTTAATCTCGGGAGCGCCTTGCAGTCTACACCTCAAACTTAAATTAAAATCATTAAAGCCATCCCTCAATACAAATTGCTCAAGATAGATATCGTTGGTCTTGCCTGAAACATCTGCATCAAACTTATATTCTCCATTAAAAGAAGCCAAAGGAGGATAAAAGCACCTGAAATCAGCAGGCGACAATCTTGATGCTGAGATTTGCACAAGATGATTGCCGGAATCAAGAGATTGCAATATATCTTTAAAAGATTTAAACTGCAGGTGAATATC
Source organism: uncultured Porphyromonadaceae bacterium (assembly GCA_902495075.1). Taxonomy (GTDB): domain Bacteria; phylum Bacteroidota; class Bacteroidia; order Bacteroidales; family Muribaculaceae; genus Lepagella. Next base: position 71,906 of record CABUVO010000001.1, on the reverse strand, counting down.
AGAAATCTTTATATCGCTTCCCGGCAATCTCAATACTATGTCAACCACATCAAGCGACTCCGGAGTTATATGAGCCATCATTGCCAATTTTTCCACTGACAAGCCGCTTCCTTCTCTAAACGAAAGCCGTCTCAAATCAACTATAAAATCATCATTTTTAAGTTGCGGCAGTGTGACATCCGCCTTAAAATCATTCAATTCTATATGATTGTTATCAAATGCCAAAGGATTGTCCTTATGGGGAGCGCTAAGGATATCATAAGAAAGTCTCGACTTCCTTATCACCACGTTATGAAGCTTTAAATCAAATTTTGTTGGCGGTTTGTTTTTATCTTTCGGAGCAAGAGCCTTGATAATAAAATCTATATTTAAGGGGGATTGAGGTGTCTCCTTCCAGACTCTGCCGTCAAGTCCGATGACTTCCGCATATGTTATTTCGATTTTCTGATCATATATAAGGCGCCAGAGATGTATTCCTGCACCAAGAGTGCCTACGGAAATGCACTTCTCATTCTTAGGGGTATAAATATCCACATCCGAAAGTCGCACCTCATTAAATGGAAAGATCTTAAGTGACCCAATCTCCACTCTTGAACCTAAAAAGGCTGAGGTTTCTTTCTCGACCCGGCTTTTGACCGACCTCTGCACAGAGGGTATGGAGAGCACGATATATAACCCCACGTAGATAACCACCGCTATGATTATAACGGTGAAAAGGAAACTGCGTAGAACCTTATAAGTAGTTCTTAGTGCCGACATATGACTACAAAATTACTAAATTTCCATGATTACATCGGCATTTTAAAGTATATTTTATCTTATTTATTGAAAAATTGAAAAGCATTTCTTAACTTTGTAATCGTAAACAAGCTTGAAAATGAGTATAGCTATTCTCGGAATAGAATCATCATGCGATGACACGTCAGCGGCAGTGATCGTTGACGGATTGCTTCGCAGCAATGTTATCGCAAGTCAGAAAGTGCATGAAGCATATGGTGGAGTCGTGCCCGAACTTGCTTCTCGTGCTCACCAGCAAAATATAGTACCGGTTGTGTCGGAAGCACTCCGTCAGGCAGACATTAGCAAAGAAGACCTTTCAGCAATAGCCTATACACGAGGTCCGGGATTGCTGGGATCGCTTCTCGTGGGAACATCTTTTGCAAAAGGGATGTCGATCGGACTTGACATCCCCTTGATTGATGTCAACCATCTTCATGCTCATGTCCTTTCTCATTTCATTAAAGTCAATCCGGAGGACGAGATTCCGGAATATCCTTTCTTATGCTTGCTGATATCCGGAGGTAATTCCCAGATTATTCTTGTAAAAAGCATGTCTGAAATGGAAATCCTTGGGAAAACCATCGATGATGCTGCCGGAGAAGCTTTCGATAAATGTGCCAAAACAATCGGTCTCCCCTATCCTGGCGGTCCACATATCGATCGTTATGCAGCCGAAGGCAATCCAAAAGCTTTTCAGTTTAGCAAACCTCACATTCCGGACCTCGATTATTCTTTCAGCGGGCTCAAGACATCATTCCTCTACACTGTTCGCGACCGACTTAAGGAGAACCCTCGTTTCATAGAAGAAAATATGGCAGATTTGTGCGCATCCCTACAAGCCACAATCATAGACATTCTTCTCAACAAACTCAAAAAAGCCATAAAAATGACAGGAGTGAAACATGTTGCCATAGGTGGAGGGGTTTCAGCGAACTCCGGAGTGCGCAATGCCGTTGAAGGATTGTGCAAGAGCATGAATGTGCGACCCTGGATACCACCTCGTGCGTTTACCACCGACAACGCAGCCATGGTTGCCATTGCCGGATACCATAAATATCTTAATAACGAATTCAGTCAACTCGGGCTTCCACCTTTTGCCCGTGTTTCAATATAAGAAGCTGTTTAAAAATAAAAGTTAAATTTGGGGCGATGACAAAGAAAAGCACATCCGATCATAAAGAGACCCGACATGTTGTGATTTATGGATATACCAAACAGGAACTTTCCAAAATCATTCAACATTTCGAAGCGGCTCTTCCCGAGTTTGTGAAAGTCACCATAGACTCAGGCAACCTCCTGACAAAGATAACTCTGACAGGAATTAACTCCGGGGTTGAATTGTTACGGTTCCAAATGAATCGTCTGCACCAGAATCTACAGGATCTCTTCTCCGAAGAACTTGTAACAATCGAGGATAAATCTTTATCGCAGGTGCTGGGTGAACTGCTTTCAGAAAAAGAGTTGACGGTATCATCTGCCGAAAGTTGCACAGGTGGCAACATCGCGCATAAAATAGTGCAACGCGCAGGTTCCTCCGCCTATTTCATGGGGAGTGTGGTCAGCTACAGCAACGATGTCAAGGCAGATGTGCTGGGAGTTTCACGCAGCGATATCGGACGTCACGGTGCCGTATCGCGCGAAGTTGCAGAGCAAATGGCTCTGGGTGCTGCAAGACTCATGCATACCGACTGCGCCATCGCAACCACAGGCATTGCCGGACCGGAAGGAGGATCAAAATTCAAACCCGTTGGCACAGTCTGGTTCGCAGTGAAATATGGCAACCGGATAGTGAGCGAATGCATCCGCTTCGACGGAGACAGAGACCGCGTCATTGAATCTGCCACCAATCACGCGCTGGTGATGCTTATCAACCTTTTGCGCAACACCTATACAGCACAAGAAGACATCAACGACGAATAGACACCGATTAAATCGGGATTTTTTATTGAAAATTACAAAAAAATTTGTGTAATTCACAAAAAATAAGTAATTTTGCAAACGTTTTGTGACCCATCCTTAAAAGTCGCTGGAAATGATGCAATTAGCGATGATATGAGAACTGCGATGAAGACCGAAACAATAAACTAAAAAATTAACAACAAGAATAGATAGCAACAGCCATGGCTAAAGTTTGTCAAATTACCGGCAAGAAGGCGCAGGTGGGCAACAACGTATCCCACTCAAAACGTCGCACCAAACGTAAGTTCGAGGTTAACTTGCACACAAAAAAATACTACTGGGTTGAGCAGGATATGTGGATCGTATTGCGAGTGTCCGCACACGCTATGCGCACTATCAACAAAATCGGCCTTAACGCAGCTCTAAAAAAAGCGGAAGCTGCCGGAAATCTCGATTTCAAAGACATCAAAATCCTTTCTCTCTAAAATTCAGTTTAAATTATGGCAAAGAAAGCTAAAGGCAATCGAGTTCAGGTTATCCTCGAATGCACAGAACATAAGGCCAGCGGTATGCCCGGTATGTCTCGTTACATCACAACCAAAAACCGCAAGAACACAACAGGTCGTCTGGAGTTGAAAAAATATAACCCCATCCTTAAGAAAGTAACCGTTCACAAAGAAATTAAATAAGCACTCTGAACTATGGCAAAGAAAACCGTCGCGTCTCTTCAAAAAGGTGAAGGACGCACCTACAGCAAAGTCATCATCATGGAGAAATCTCCTAAAACGGGCGCTTATGTTTTCAAAGAGGAAATGGTGCCTAACGATGCAGTTAAAGACGCTCTTAAGTAATTAAGACAACTCCGCAAAAAAACACCGGGCATTTTGCACTTGCAAAATGCCCGGTGTTTTTATGCGGTATTTTTAGAACACATATCCTATTCCCATTCCAAAAAATCCTCCGCTTGTATCATTCATTAAGGAATATTTACCCTGTAATGTCAATTTCAAATATGAAGTCAGATAGAGATCGAATCCGGCTCCAAAATTCGCACCTGCCCGACTCGCACTGTCACCATGTTTGTACGACCAGTTGTTAAATGTAAAACCAGCCAAAGGATATATCGCAAATCCCTTTGCCACCCTAAACGGGAAATGCATATCAACATCAAGAACAAATGCAGATTTGTTATCATTGCGGAAAACATATCCTAAATCAGGTGCGATGCGGAAATGATCGGCAAATGTATATTGAAAATAAACATCTGCAAAACCACCGTTGTTATATGTGGCAAAACCGCCCATCAGTCCGAGAGTCATCTCGCCTTTTTGTGCTTGCGCCCTTGCAGGCATTAGGGTTCCGATAGCCGCGACTATGGCTAAAACCAATAAGGATACTTTTTTCATAAATCAGTTATATTAAATTGTTAAATTCATAACGGGATTTACCACAATAAAGTGCTAAATTCAATAAAAAAACATATAGATTTATGAAAATGTTTCGCTAAATTTGCATTAATAATAAAAATTTTGACCCCAATTTTTACAGTCAAAACTTAAATCTCATACGATGAATGGATTAGGATACATCCGAATAGCTGCGATCTCGCCGGAAGTAAGACCAGCAGATGTGGACTTCAATATAAGCGAAATCAAGAAAATGTTAATTCTTGCAGACAGCAAGAATGCTGACATCTCTTTTTTCCCGGAAATGTCAATAACAGGATACACCTGCGCGGATCTGTTTTTTCAGCAGAACCTTCTTGAAAAAACATCAGATGCCCTTAAAGATCTTGCAAAGTTTTCAAAGGATTTGAGCACAACAATTGTAGTCGGTGCACCGCTACGTCATGGCAACCGCCTCTTTAATTGTGCGATTGTTATTCACAATGGCAAAATCAAAGGAGCTGTCCCCAAAACACATATACCGAACTATAACGAATTTTATGAAAAAAGATGGTTTGCAGAAGGAAAACACTGCGACTCTGTCATTTCAGACAATATAGAATTTCCCGTGTCAAGAAATCTTCTGTTTTCAATCAACGGAGCTGTTGTCGGAATCGAAATCTGTGAAGATCTTTGGGTACCCGCTCCTCCGAGTTGTATGATGGCGATGGCGGGGGCAGACATAATATTGAATCTCTCTGCAACCAATGAAATAGCAGGCAAACACCGCTATTTGGTAGATTTAATCGCGCAACAATCCGCTCGATGCCGTTGCGGATACGCCTACGCGTCGGCAGGACTCGGAGAATCTTCGACTGACCTGGTATTTTCCGGTAACTGCATAATAGCGGAAAACGGATCAATCCTTGCTGAATCCAAACGTTTCACGCTCGATTCAAAAATGGAGATACGAGATGTAGATGTGGATATAATCCGCAATGACAGATTGAAATATTCCACCTTCGCAGATTCTGCCAACAACGAATTCCAAATAATTGATGTCGCCAATAACAACGTAAACAAGAATGAAGAAATCATGCGCTATGTTTCTTCCCATCCATTTACGGATGGTGCGCCCGAACTTTTTCGTGAACGTTGCAATGAGATATCCTCAATTCAGGCATGGGGGCTTGCACAACGTCTTCGTGCAATAAATTGTAAAAACACAGTAATCGGAATATCCGGTGGTCTTGATTCCACCCTTGCTCTTCTCGTGACAGTCAAGGCTTACGACCTGCTTGGTTACGATCGGAAAGGCATCACTGCAGTGACAATGCCGGGGTTCGGAACAACTACACGGACACACTCGAATGCCTCGAAACTAATGGAGCTATTAGGCGTCACAATGTTGGAGATCCCCATAGATGAGGCGGTAGAGCAACATTTCAAATCGATTGGACATGATCCGGCTGTGCATGACGCCACTTATGAAAACTCGCAGGCACGCGAACGCACGCAAATACTTATGGATCTTGCCAATCAGACAAGCGGGATTGTTGTCGGCACAGGAGATCTTTCAGAACTGGCACTCGGATGGTGCACATACAATGGAGACCAAATGTCGATGTATGGTGTCAATACATCTGTTCCAAAGACTTTAGTAAAATATCTTGTAGAAGGTTATGCCAATACTACGGACAATCCTGAGATCAGACGTGTTCTTCTCGATATCATTGATACCCCCATAAGCCCCGAACTTCTTCCGGCAGCCCAAGATGACACAATAAAACAGAAAACAGAAGATCTCGTTGGTCCATACGAACTTCACGATTTCTTTCTACACGGAATGCTGCGTCATTCTTTCTCTCCTACCAAAATTTTCACTCTTGCCTGCCATGCATTTAACGGCAAATATGGGAAAGAGACTATAAAGCATTGGCTCAAAACATTCTATCGCAGATTTTTCTCACAACAGTTCAAACGTTCATGCATGCCCGACGGAATGAAAGTCGGAAGTGTCTGTCTATCTCCTCGCGGTGACTGGCGAATGCCTTCTGACGCATCAGCTGCATTATGGCTAAAGGAAGTTGAAGCTCTATAATAAGATTTCAAATGAATGAAGATTTAAAAAAAGCTGTTGATGTTTTAAGGAACGGTGGTGTAATCCTTTACCCTACCGATACCATATGGGGTCTTGGATGTGATGCTGGCAATGCAAAAGCTGTAGAACGCATCTTCAAGATAAAACAACGTGCTGATTCAAAATCAATGCTATCTCTCGTGGCTTCTGACGGAATGCTCCAGCAATTCGTTTCAGAAGTGCCGGAAGCAGCATGGCAACTTATTGATGCAGCCGTAAATCCCTTAACGATTATATATGATAATCCCAAAGGTATTGCTGAAAATCTACTGGCTGAAGACGGATCCGCAGGTTTCAGAATAACATCTGAACCATATTCCAGAGGATTGTGCCAAAGATTGAGACATCCTGTAGTATCTACATCAGCCAATATATCCGGCAAGCCCTCTCCAAAACAATTCTCAGATATTGATCCGGAAATATTGAATGCGGTAGACTATATCGCGGAATATGGTCGCAACAACAAAGAGTCTTTGCCAAGCAATATCATAAAAGTGACATATTCCAATGTTATAACAATTATAAGATAAATATTTTATCTTCTCGCTATAGTATGAAAGCCAAAGGACTACCTATTGTGATGCAACGATTGAAATATGTGACAAGTGATCTTGTCACAACTGCAATTGCATTCCTCCTTTTCGATGTAGCCCGCTTTTATATTCTTCATGAAGAATTTTTAACCTCACCAAGTTTGGTGGCTTATCTGACTGCTCCAAAACTCATATGGGAACAAATCTTGATACCTGTTGCCCTGCTGTTTGTATATTGGCTCTCAGGATATTACAACAGGCCATATGAAAAATCAAGACTTAATGAGTTCATAACCACTTTTTATTCCGCCCTGTTCAATGCTGCCTTGATATTCCTTATCCTCCTTATCAATGATAGAGGACCTATTGTATCAAGTGATTATCTACTTATATGCATATCTTTCCTTCTTTTATTAGGATTGACATATATAGGTCGGCTAATAATCACAGCCTCCACAAGAAGACATGCTATAAAAAATAATATCCGACATAACGTAATAATTGTAGGAGATTCCTTCAATGGCCATGATATTTACAGGAAACTTATGAGTGCCAAAACCCTTATGAAATATAATGTTGTGGGATTCATAAGAATAAAACAGGAAAAACAAAATTTTCAGACCGGACTTCCATGCTGGGAGTTGAATGAAATCGAGGAGGTATGTCAACGAGAAAGTATTGATCAGGTGATTCTCGCGCCGGATAATGAAAAAGACTCGCTTGTGCTGGAAATGCTCGACCGTCTTTTCCCTCTTGGCATACCCATCAAGATAATGCCCGACACACTATCGTATGTCACCTCCTCCATCAGAATGACAGATATAATGGCTGAGCCTTTCATTGATCTGACCTCTCCCCCTCTCAATGATTGCTCAAACAATATCAAACTGACATTCGATATAATAATGTCTGTCTGTGTTCTCCTCATATTGTCTCCGATTATGGTTGCTCTTATGATAGCCGTGAAGCTTTCATCTCCTGGACCTGTCTTCTACCATCAGGAACGAATTGGTAAAAAACGGAAACCATTCAAGATATATAAATTCCGTTCAATGTATGTTGATGCTGAAAGTAATGGACCGATGCTCTCTTCGTCTGAAGATAAACGGGTTACACCTCTTGGGAAAGTACTCAGAAAATATCGTCTTGATGAGTTACCTCAATTCTGGAATGTGCTGAAAGGAGACATGTCGCTTGTTGGTCCGCGCCCTGAAAGAGATTTTTTTATACGCAAGATCATAGAAAGAGCCCCCTACTATTGTCTGGTTTTTCAAGTGAAACCTGGCATCACATCCTGGGGAATGGTCAAATATGGTTACGCTTCTAATGTAGATCAGATGGTTAACCGCACAAAGTTCGATCTTATCTACATAACAAACATGTCAATTGCGCTCGACATTAAGATCCTCATCTATACCATAAGAACTATAATACGCGGGTCAGGAGTCTGACTCATTACGATGTAAGCTATTTAAAAGAATTTTCGATATGGCATATAAAGAAACACATAATAGATTCACAGAATGGTGGATGAAGATTGTGATATGGAGGGAACACCACATCAAGGAAAAGAATTTTCTTCTTATACTTGCACTTGTGGTTGGTGTTTTCTGTGGATTTGCCGCGCAACTACTCAAATTTCTCATCCATCTGATAGCCGGAATGCTGACGGCACATATGAACACGACTACTGCCAATTGGCTCTATCTTGTTTATCCGGTTGTCGGCATTCTCATTGTCACCCTTTTCCTGAAATATGTTGTTAAGGAGAATATATCTCATGGCGTTACGAAAGTTCTTTACGCAATTTCTCGACGTAAATCGCGTCTGAAAAAACGCAACATGTATGCTTCACTCGTCGCATCATCCATCACAATAGGTTTTGGTGGCTCGGTTGGAGCAGAGGGACCGATCGTGTTCACCGGAGCTGCCATCGGATCAAACATCGGTCAGGCATTCCGTCTTTCTCCCCGCATTCTTATGATACTCGTCGGATGTGGAGCTGCCGCCGGCATTGCGGGCATTTTCCGTGCCCCCATCGCAGGTATGTTGTTCACACTTGAAGTGCTAATGATCGATCTCACGGGAATGACAGTTATGCCTCTGCTGTTATCTTCTGTCGCCGGTGCTGTGGTAGCATATGTGCTTGAAGGATACAGCGCGGAATTCTTCTTCGTGCAATCTGAAGCATTTGCCACAAGTCGCATTCCATTCACCATATTGCTCGGAATTGTATGCGGTCTGATGTCATATTATTTTACCAAAGTAATGTTTATGATGGAATCAATGTTTGGTAAATTAAAACATCAGGGTCTCAAAATTGCGGTTGGAGGAATCATAATGGCTGGACTCATATTTCTTTTTCCGCCTCTATATGGTGAGGGATATGGAGCCATAAATAATCTTCTTCTTGGTGATGTATCAAAAGTGGTTGACGGCACGATATTCTACGTTGACCGAGACAACGTATGGTTTCTCATACTTTTTATCGCAGCAGTAGCTTTGACAAAAGCCTTCGCCACATCCGCAACAAACGGTGCGGGGGGCGTTGGCGGAACTTTCGCACCATCATTGTTCGTGGGCGCACTGACAGGATTTCTGTTTGCTTATATTGTCAATAACCTCGACCTCGGATTCGAATTGTCACAAAAGAACTTTGCCTTGATGGGAATGGCTGGTGTAATGAGCGGCGTAATGCATGCCCCCCTTATGGCAATCTTCCTCACCGCGGAGATGACAGGAGGCTACGATCTCTTTCTCCCACTGCTCATTGTCTCTGCCCTGGCATATATCACAATACGCATCTTTACTCCCTACAGCATATATACCATGCGTCTTGCAAAGGCAGGAGATTTGGTGACTCACCAGAAAGATAAGGCTGTGTTAACCCTTCTCAAAGTCGACAATCTGATTGAAACTGACTTTAAAGAAGTACATCCCGAAATGAACCTTAAAGAGATGGTAGATGTAATATCTGTATCAAATCGTAATCTCTTTCCGGTCACTGACAGTGAGGGATATCTTAAAGGGGTCGTTCTTCTTGATGAGATCCGAAACATAATGTTTCGTGCCGATCTATACAAAAAAATGCATGTATCCCGATTTATGTCAGCCGTACCTGAAGTCATTGAGGTTTCCTACCCGATGGATAAGGTTATGGAAATTTTCGACAGCACTAATGCCTGGAATCTCCCGGTCGTGGATAATGGCAAATATGTAGGGTTTGTATCTAAATCCAAAATATTCAACTCCTATCGCCGTGTGCTTCGCCATTTCACAGAAGATTAGAAGAATCTCACGACGACAAAACGAATTTGTTTAGAAATGAAGAAAGAAGATCTTAAAATAGTTTTTTTCGGAACACCAGAATTTGCAGTTACAAGTCTCGCCCGTCTTGTTGATGAGGGTTACAATATATCGGCTGTGGTCACGATGCCGGATAAGGAAGCCGGACGTGGACGCAAACTCATGCAGAGCGATGTTAAGAAATATGCCGTTGAGAAAGGGTTGCGGATTTTACAGCCCGAAAAACTCAAGGCTCCGGAATTCGTTGATGCACTAAAGGAAATCAATGCCGATCTGTTTATCGTAATCGCATTCCGCATGCTTCCGGAAGTGGTGTGGACAATGCCTCGTCTGGGCACATTCAATCTTCATGGCTCCCTGCTTCCCAAGTATCGTGGCGCGGCTCCAATAAACCGCGCGATAATGAACGGAGAGAAGGAAACCGGGGTTACTACATTCTTCCTCAAACATGAGATTGATACAGGCGACATCATCGGATCTCGCTCTATTCCAATTGGCGAAAATGACAATGTAGGCGTAATCTATGATCGTTTGATGAATATTGGTGCTGACATGGTTATTGAAACAGTTGAGAATATTCTCACAGACACTTTAACTGTGCAACCACAGCCGGAAGGTGAATTTACTCCGGCTCCCAAAATTTTCAAAGAGGATTGCAAAATAAACTGGAATTGTAAGGCTAAGGACATACACAATCTTATCCGAGGCCTATCGCCATACCCCGCAGCATTTACTGTTCTTGAAGATAACAATGGCAAAAAAATGGACATAAAGATTTTTGAATCCTTAGTCACCTCAGATTATAGATTCAATGAATCCATAGCCCCCGGCAGCATTGAAATAAAAGGGAAACGTCTCTTCGTTGCCACAACTGAGGGAACACTTGAGGTTCTTTCTCTACAACCCTCCGGTAAAAAGAGAATGGACACCTCGGCATTCCTGTTGGGTTATCATCCTTCAAAATTTATTTCTGAATAAAAAATGCAGGAGGAGACAAAATCATACGGAGTGGACACGGCTAAAGCCTATTGCCGTATTCTTTATGATATTCTGATTGAAAAAGGAGTCGAAGACATCGTCCTTTCACCTGGAAGTCGCAACGCTCCTCTTTTGATCGGAGCTGCTTGCCGACCATTCCGCCGACACATAATCACGGATGAACGGACAGCTGCCTTCACAGCTTTGGGAATATCATTGGCAGCTAACAAACCTGTAGCAATCGCTTGCACCTCCGGCACGGCATTGTATGACTATGCCCCTGCCATCGCAGAAGCGTTCTATCAGAATATCCCGTTGATCGTTATCACAGCTGACCGTCCTCTCGAATGGATAGATCAGGATGATTCCCAAACTTTGATTCAACCTGGCGCGCTTGATAAGATTGTAAAGGGAAGTTATGATATTCCTGTTGAGCATGCTGACGATTCTAATGAAAAATGGTATGTCAATAGAATTATAAATGAGGCATGCAGTCTCGCTCTTTCTGGGCGTAGGGGACCGGTGCATATCAACATCAGACTGGACAATCCTCTGACCGAAGTTATACCCTTTACAGAGAGACATCCAAGGATAATCGAATACATAGATAATCTTAACCTGCCTCCTCATCTCTATAAGGAGCTTGCAAATCAGCTTTTGGGTAAGAAAATATTGGTAACAGCAGGTTTCATGCAACCGGATAACGAGCTCAACAAAGCGTTGTCTGTATTCTCACGGCTACCAAATGTTGCCTTGATGTGTGAAACTCTTTCCAACTTGCATCTGCTCGGCGATCCATACTCCATTGATACGGTTTTATCCGTCATCGAAAATAAGGAAAGCAAAGAGGAAATGCGTCCTGACATAGTGATTTCTATCGGAGGTGCACTAATCTCTCGCAAACTTAAGGAATTTATACGAAACAATCCTCCTGGCGAACATTGGACATTAGGCGACACGCGTCCTTCGGCAGATTGTTTCATGTCTCTCTCCCGACATATCGAGGTATCCCCTGCCAAATTTTTTAAAGGCATTACCAAACACCTTCTCAAGCATAACCATCCTGAAAAAGGGAATACTTATTCTCAAATATGGAAACAGACCAGAGAAGCTGCTTTGGAGAGTCATATCAGATTTGTCAACAACTTAGAATGGTCTGAAATGGCTGCATTCAATTATATGCTTAAAGAATTGCCTCCGACATTCAATCTCTTTCTCTCCAATGGCACATCTGTCAGATACGGACAACTATTTACAGAAACCATCCCTCATGCTTCCTTCGGATGCAGAGGAGTATCGGGGATTGACGGCACAACTGCTACGGCTGCTGGCTGTGCTATGGCATATCAGGGACCTACCCTCCTCATAACAGGAGATATGTCTATGGCATATGATACAGGTGTGCTCGGAATTGAAAATATTCCTGACAATTTCAAAATTGTTGTAATCAACAATAAGGGGGGCGGTATATTCCGGTTCATACCATCCACACGCAATTGTGAAGGTAGAGATGAATTATTCTGTGCTGCTCCAAAACTTCCTCTGAAAAAATTGGCGGAAGCATATGACTGGAAATATTTCAAGGCTGAGTCATCTGAAGAATTAGAAGAAACCTATATTCCGTTTCTTGCCTTAAAACATAAAGCAATTCTTGAGATAAAGGCTGACGAAAATCTCTCCGCTCAAATTCTCATTGATTATATGAAAAGAAAATAAAATAACTTATTCGCTCCTTTCTGCAATAAAAATATTTGTATTATGAACTGGAAGACTATAAAAGAATACACCGATATTCTTTTTGAGGAATTGGACGGCATTGCAAAAATCACAATTAATCGTCCCAAAGTCTACAATGCTTTTCGTCCTTTAACAAATAAAGAAATGCTCGAAGCATTTGCCATATGTCGTGAACGTGCCGATATCCGCGTTATTATCCTTACGGGTATTGGAGATAAAGCGTTTTGTAGCGGTGGCGATCAGAATGCCAAAGGTCACGGCGGCTACGTTGATGAAAATGGCGTTCCACGCCTTAACGTTCTTGAGCTTCACCATGCAATCCGATCCATTCCCAAACCTGTAATCGCCATGGTAAACGGGTATTCCATCGGAGGCGGAAACGTGCTGCAGGTCGTATGCGATCTTTCCATAGCGTCGGATAACGCGCGGTTCGGGCAGACAGGTCCCAAAGTCGGAAGTTTCGATGGAGGTTTTGGCGCGTCATATCTTGCACGTTGTGTAGGACAGAAGAAAGCGCGTGAGATTTGGTATCTCTGTAAACAATACACTGCCCAGGAGGCTTTGGAGATGGGCATGATAAATGCTGTAGTTCCCTTCGAAAAACTTGAAGAGACAACAGTGGAATGGGCTCGCACAATCATGAACCGCTCTCCTTTTGCTATCAGAATGATCAAACGGGCGCTAAATGCTGAACTTGACGGACAACATGGTCTAATGGAATTTGCGGGTGACGCAACACTAATGTATTACATGATGGATGAAGCGCAGGAAGGAAAGAATGCATTCCTCGAAAAACGTGATCCCAACTTCGACCAATATCCAATGTTCCCTTGATTTTAAAACCGTGAGATTAGAATTTTGTCCTTATAATTTGATTTTCAAGAAACCTGCGGGCACATCACGAGGTGTGCTAACAGAGAAAATCACTTGTTTTATCCGCATTTTCGATGAATCTGACCCATCAAACTTCGGATTAGGAGAAGCGGCAGTTTTTCCTGGTCTTTCCCCAGAGGCGGATGAACGGTATTTCTATAAACTGATGGAACTGCAAGCCAATATACGCCTTGGTCTGCAGACCGACCTATCCAGATTTCCATCTCTTCAAATGGGTTTGGAACAAGCCATCCGTGATTTCAGCGGAGGGTGTAAGGGTATTTATTTTAACCCTCCTTTCATTCTCGGACAAAGGGATATCATAATCAACGGACTCATATGGATGGGCGATTATGACAGAATGATCGAGCAGATAGAAACAAAACTTACAACAGGTTTCTCTTGCATAAAGCTAAAGATAGGTGCTATTGATTGGAAAAGCGAGGTGGATATGATTGAATATATCCGCCGTAGGTATGATCGCGATAAAGTCGAGATACGTGTTGATGCGAATGGAGGATTCACAATGGATAACGCATTGCCACGCCTCAAGAGGCTTGCTGATTTAGGAGTTCATTCCATCGAGCAGCCGATAAAGAGTGGGAATCCTCAGCTAATGCGTTTTTTATGTGATGTTTCCCCTCTTCCAATCGCACTGGATGAAGAACTTATCGGTAAATTCGATAGGGAATCAAAAATTGCTATGCTCGATGAAATCAAACCTGCATATATCGTGATCAAACCATCACTTGAAGGAGGATTTTCAGGAGCTGAAGAATGGATAAGACTTGCAGATGAAAGAGGTATCGGATGGTGGATCACATCATCTCTGGAGTCAAATATCGGACTGAATGCACTTGCTCAATGGGTTGCCACTTTAAAACAGGCAATCCCTCAAGGGCTCGGTACAGGAGCACTATTTACCAACAATATTGATTCACCAATATATACCGATGGCGAACATCTAAAATATAATCCGGATATGTCATTGGATTATGATGCCATCAATAGTCTTGACTGGAGAAGTTGAAGATATGACTTACGAAGAATTAGCCGTTCAATGGCGCACATACGACAGAATCCCATGCCACACTTCCGGTTCTACCGGAATGCCGAAAGAGATTCTTCTGTCAAAGACTGAAATGCTCAACAGTGCACGACGCACTGTTGAGTATTTCGGTATTAACGAGAACGATCTTCTGTACTCCTGTATATCCCCTGATTATATCGGAGGCAAGATGATGTTTGTGCGTCAACAATATATCGGATGTGAATTCCAATGGGAAGAACCCACTAATCGTCCGCTTGAAAAATACGAAGGCAAAACGATTTCTCTCCTATCCGTTGTTCCTTCACAGATGATATATATTCTTGATAATCTTGCAACAATGCCTGAAATCAGGAATATACTTGTTGGAGGATCAGCTATTCCTGCAACCCTCAGGAAAAGGATCTACGACAGTGGTGTGAACGCTTTCGAAAGTTATGGGATGACAGAAACCTCCTCTCACATTGCCTTGAGAAAAATAGATATGCTCTCAGCTCCCTTCAAAACATTAGGGAATATAACAGTAGAAGATGATAATGGAGCATTGAGGATCAATATGCCCGGATGGCAAACAATCGTAACAAATGATGCAGCCGAAATCTTATCTCCAACAGAATTCCATATACTTGGCAGACTCGACAACATCATTATTTCCGGAGGTAAAAAAATAAATCCTGAAAAAGTTGAAGAGATTCTTTCCACTAAACTTGACTTTCCGTTTTTTATAACATCTTTACCTGATGAAAAATGGGGGGAACGACTTGTGATAGTAGCACAAACAGATAATAAAAATATAGAGTTTATACAAGAAGCCTGCAACAGCATTGAAGATGGTTTTTTACGTCCAAAACAAATAATAATCAAAGAAAAACTATCTCTGACGCCGAATGGAAAGATAATTAGGAAGATTTGAGGCTAAAAATTTCATTTTTAACAAATTTTGTTATAAATTTGTGTTATAAAACAGAAAAGCCCTGTTATCTTAGTACTACAGCAGGTGAATATGATAAAGAAAAGTACATTAGAGCGAATCATTGGAGATGATCTTTCGGATATGTGGAATGCACTTCGTCCGGAAGAGAAACGTATCGTCACCGATAATTTCCGATACGAACAATACAAAAAGAATCAGATAATCTACGCGGAAAAAGAGACTCCCGAAAACCTGTATTGCTTGCTTGATGGCAAAGTTAAACTTTATAAGAGCGGCATTGGTGATAGAGTTCAAATACTGCGTCTTTATCGTCCGGTTCAATATTTCGGATATCGCGCCTACTTTGCCCGCGAGCCTTATGTTTCGACAGCGGCTGCGTTTGAGCCATCGGTTATTGGAATAATTCCGATGCGCATAGTTGAAGATCTTGTTCGCCAGAATAATGATTTGGCAATGTTTTTCATCCACGAATTATCGCGCAATCTCGGGGGAGCGGATACGAAAATAATCAATCTGACTCAAAAACATATCCGCGGACGCCTTGCAGAATCACTCCTTTTGCTCGCCGACAACTACGGCTATGAGGATGATGACTCAACACTGAAGATATACATGAGCCGAGAGGACCTTGCCAATCTTTCCAATATGACAACGTCAAACGCCATACGCACACTAATGTCGTTCGTAACGGAAAAATTGATTCTTGTTGACGGCAGAAGAATCAAGATCATAAATGAACCGCAACTTCGCAAGATATCAAAATTCGGATAAAGATTGATTTGAATTGTTATGATTCCATGATCATGCTTCGATACAAAAAATAAGGATTGCCACAATGGCAATCCTTATTTTTTATATCCTGTTTATCTCAATATTAGATAGAGTCCTAAATCACCGAACGAATAATGCCTCTTTCCGAATTTGTAACAAAGTCCACGATCTCTTTGCGATATGTAGATTCGGGGATACGTTCCTCTATAAGTTTAACCGCATTGGTAACATTCAGATCACTCATGTAAAGCAATCTGTAGATTTCACCAATATGCCTGATTTCTTCTTCGGTGAAACCATTGCGATGCAATCCGACAGTATTCAGACCTACATAAGAAATAGGTTCGCGAGCTGCCTTCACAAACGGCGGAATATCCTTATTCACCAAAGCTCCGCCCTGCAACATGATGTTGCGACCAAGATGACAGAATTGATGAATCAGACTCCCGCCTCCAATAACAGCGCAATCATCTACTACTACTTCTCCTGCAAGCTGAGTTGCATTAGACATAATTACTCGATTTCCAAGACGACAATCATGCGCTACGTGACAATAAGCCATGATAAGGCAATTCTTACCTATCCTGGTCTCACCTTTTGAGGCAGTACCCCGATTCACAGTTGTACACTCGCGAAGAGTAGTGCCGTCACCAACATAAGCATAGGTCTTTTCTCCCTTGAATTTAAGATCCTGAGGTATGCCGGCAACCACCGCACCGGGAAATATCCTTACATTATTTCCTATTCTTGCACCGGGGAATATAGTAACATTTCCAAAAATCTCGCAATTGTCTCCAATCTCAACATCTTCATAAATGTTGGTAAAATTACCGATCGTTACATTGCGTCCGATTTTTGCATCCGGATGGACACTATATAAATTTGACATTATACTCTGAATTATTTGTTTTTAATGATCTGCGCCATAAACTCAGCTTCGCATACTATCTTTTCTCCAACGAATGCATAACCTTTCACCATTGCGCATCCGCGGCGAATTTCTGTGGTAAGAGCCACACTGAGAAGCAACGTATTGCCAGGAACAACTTTCTGACGGAATTTCACATTATCTATCTTAAGGAAATAAGTGGAATATTTTTCCGGTTCCTCAAGAAAATTCAACACAAGCACACCGGCTGCCTGAGCCATTGCTTCAACCTGCAGCACACCTGGCATAACCGGTTCCTGCGGGAAATGACCCTGGAAGAATGGTTCATTGACAGTTACATTCTTCACCGCCACACAATGCTTCTGATCTATCTCAATGATTTTGTCAATAAGAAGGAATGGATAGCGATGGGGCAACAGCTTCTTTATACCGTTAACATCAATAAGAGGAGCCTCATTGGGATTATAAAGCGGGCTCTGAGCCTCAGTGTGTTTCACTTCTTTGCGCACCATACGTGTAAACTTATTGTTTACAGTATGTCCCGGACGAATTGCAACTACCCTGCCTTTGATCGGACGACCAATCAATGCCAGATCACCAATAATATCCATAAGTTTATGGCGAGCAGGCTCATTATCCCATGTGAGAGGTTTCGGATTGATATATCCCAATTTACTGAGATGCATATGCGGCACTTTCACTATATCACATATCTCATCAATCTTTTCCTGAGGAATCTCTTGATCATAAATCACTATAGCGTTGTCAAGATCACCACCTTTTATAAGATTGTAATTAAGAAGGCTCTCTATCTCACGAACGAAAACAAATGTACGCGCACTTGCCACTTCCTGTTTAAATTCCGCAAGGTCATCAAGCACGGCAAATTGATTGGGAAGCACAGGTGAATTATACTCCACCATACACTCCACGCTGAAGCCATCATCCGGATAAATTGTCAGCATTGAGCCTGACTCATCTTTAAACTGCGTTTTCTCTTTGATGATATAGAAATCTTTGTCAGCATTCTGTTCCTTAAGACCGACACGCTCGATTTCATTGACATATATGATAGCACTTCCGTCAAGAATAGGAAGTTCAGGACCATCAACCTCAATAAGGCAGTTGTCCACTCCGGCTGCGTATAACGCAGCTAATGAATGTTCCACAGTTGACACCCTTACGTCTCCCTTCCCGAGCACGGTGCCACGCTGTGTATCAACCACATTTTCCGCCACAGCGGGAATTATCGGACGATCGTCAAGATCTACACGACATATACGATACCCTGTGTTTTCAGGCGCAGGATTAAATGTGGCTGTTATATTCAGTCCCGAATGCAAACCTTTCCCTTTGACTGTGAAAGATTCATTTAGTGTTAGCTGTTGCATATTATATTTGTTCTGCCTCTCTGTCTGTTCTCAAGATCCGAGAGACGATGTTATTATTTCTTGTTAAACAGTTCTCCCAGACGTTTCAGATATACCTGAGTCTTCGCGAATTGCTTGAGCTCGACAGCAGGATATCCAATCAGTCTGTTGCCGTCGCCGACATTGCTGGGGATTCCCGACTGAGCGCCAAACTGGTTCATATTACCCACGTGGATATGACCGGCAAAGCCGACCTGGCCGCCTACCTGATTGTAATTGCCGATCTTTGTAGAGCCGGCGACTCCGACCTGAGCGGCAAACACATTTCCCACGCCGATCTCGACATTATGGGCAACCTGAATAAGGTTGTCAAGCTTAGTGCCTTTGCCGATTCGAGTCGAACCAAACGTGGCACGGTCAATCGTGGTATTCGCTCCGATTTCTACATCATCATCAAGAATGACATTACCAATCTGGGGAATCTTCTCGTAAGATCCGTCAGGAAGGGGAGCAAAACCGAATCCGTCGGCACCAATCACCGCACCCGAATGTATGATGCATCTGTTTCCGATCACACAATCCTGATAGATCTTCACTCCGGCGCGGATCACACAGTCCTCTCCTATTTTTACATTTTCTCCAATGTAAGTCTGAGGATAGATTTTGGCACCTCTGCCAATGACTGCTCCTTTACCTATATAAGCGAACGCTCCGATATATGCATCTTCAGGCACTGCAACACCATCGGCAATAAAGCAAGGTTGCTCAATGCCTTTAGGCTGTGGGCGTGTGCTCTCCATTGCATTCATCAGATCCGCCAATGCCACATAGGGATCTTTGACTCTGATCAAGACCGGCGTTACCGGATGCTCCAGCTGGAAATCATCAGATACCAATACCGCCGAAGCTTTGGTCTCATATATATAATGAGAATATTTAGGGTTGGCTATAAACGTGACGTAACCGGGCACTGCCTCCTCAATTTTGGCAAAGCCTGTGAGCTTGACATTCCCGTCGCCTTCAACCTTGCCCCCGATCATAGAGGCAATCAGTTGGGGTGTTAGTTCCATGTAGTCGTAATATGTTTTTGCAAAATTACAAAATTTTTATCATTTACACGAAAAAAATTAGTATATTTGCACCAAATATTAAAAAGCAACAAAACTAACCTAAATACTAAACTTCAATGAAAATTTCACACATTGAACACATCGGGATAGCCGTTCCCAATCTCGAAGAGGCTATCAAGTATTATGAAAGCGTGCTTGGACTCAAATGCTACAAGCAGGAAGTTGTTGAAGATCAGAAAGTGACTACAGCTTTCTTTAAAGTCGGTGACACCAAGATCGAACTTCTTGAGGCAACAACTCCTGAAAGCACAATCGCAAAATTCATTGAGAAGAACGGTGGTCGTGGTGGCATGCACCATATGGCATTTGCTGTAGAAGATGGCGTTGCCAATGCTCTTGCCGAGGCTGAAGAGAAAGGCATAAAGCTTATCGACAAAGCTCCACGTAAAGGTGCAGATGGTCTTCAGATCGCATTCCTCCACCCGAAATCCACTGAAGCTGTGCTCACAGAGCTTTGCGAGGATCCCAATAAATAATTATCGATTTCAAAACTCATTCCGTTGTTCAAACTTGACATGACGGGGTGGGTTTTGTCTTTTATATACTCATATATTCAATTTTCAACATATATAATAATGAGCAAACAGGAAGAAAAAATCAGCCAGCTTATAGATAAAAGAGCTGAAGCTCGTCTCGGCGGCGGTGAAAAAGCTATCGAGAAACAGCACCAGCGTGGCAAATATACTGCCCGTGAACGCATCGCCATGCTTCTTGACGAAGGAAGCTTCGAAGAACTCGATATGTTCGTAACACACCGTTCAACCAACTTCGGAATGGATAAGAAACATCCGCTCGGTGATGGTGTCGTAACAGGATTCGGTACTGTTGAAGGGCGTTTGGTATATGTATTCGCTCAGGATTTCACTGTGCTCGGCGGATCTCTGTCTGAGACTATGGCACAGAAGATCTGTAAGGTGATGGACATGGCGATGAAGATGGGTGCTCCTGTCATCGGTCTTAACGATTCAGGTGGCGCACGTATCCAGGAAGGTATCAACGCTCTTGCCGGATATTCTGAAATCTTCCAACGCAACATCCTTGCATCGGGTGTGATTCCTCAGATCTCGGCAATCCTCGGTC
Organism: uncultured Porphyromonadaceae bacterium; assembly: GCA_902495075.1. Taxonomy (GTDB): domain Bacteria; phylum Bacteroidota; class Bacteroidia; order Bacteroidales; family Muribaculaceae; genus Lepagella. Next base: position 51,053 of record CABUVO010000001.1, on the reverse strand, counting down.
CTTGCGCCGGAGGTGCAGTGTACAGCCCTGCCCTGACAGACTTCACAATCATGACCAAGGGACTTTCCTATATGTTCCTTACCGGTCCTACTGTTGTGAAGACCGTTACAGGTGAAGATGTTTCTCAGGAGGATCTTGGAGGAGCATCAGTTCACTCTACAAAGAGTGGTGTGACACATTTCGCTGCCGAATCTGAAGAAGATGCAATCGCAATCGTGCGTAAGCTTCTCAGCTATATTCCGCAGAACAATCTCGAGGAAACACCACTTGTTACCTGCACAGACCCGATCGATCGTCTTGAAGATAAACTAAATGACATTATCCCCGACAGCGCAAAACGCAGCTATGATATGTATGATGTCATCGGTGCGATTGTCGACAATGGCGAATTCCTGGAGATACAGCGTGATTATGCAAAGAACATCATCATTGGTTTTGCTCGTTTCAACGGTCAGTCTGTTGGTATCGTTGCCAATCAGCCAAAAGTCCTTGCCGGCGTTCTCGACTCAAACGCATCGCGTAAGGCTGCTCGCTTCGTGAGATTCTGCGATGCCTTCAACATTCCGTTGGTTACACTCGTTGACGTGCCGGGCTTCCTCCCTGGTACAGGACAGGAATACAATGGTGTCATTCTCCACGGCGCAAAGCTCCTTTACGCTTATGGAGAAGCAACCGTTCCTAAAGTAACGGTAACTTTGCGTAAGAGCTATGGCGGCAGCCACATCGTGATGAGCTGTAAGCAGCTTCGTGGCGATGTCAACTACGCATGGCCATCGGCAGAAATCGCCGTTATGGGCGCGGAAGGCGCAGTTGGCGTGCTTTATGCTAAAGAAGCCAAGACTCAGGAAAATCCCGCTGAGTTCATCAAAGAGAAAGAAGAGGAATATCGTGAACTCTTTGCCAATCCCTATAACGCTGCCAAATATGGTTATATCGATGATGTCATCGAACCTCGCAACACCCGTTTCCGCGTGATCAAGGCTCTGAACATGCTTGCCACAAAGAAACAGACTAATCCTGCCAAGAAACACGGCAACATTCCTTTATAATTAAATTGCACCAAGATGTTAAAAAAATATATTTTGAGTGCGGCATTATGCGGTCTTCTGTTCGCTGCAGCTCCGGCTGCAGCGGCAGTCTCCGCGGATCCGCAACAAGAATATACAGAGGTCTCTACTCAAGGTGAACAGACCAATGTGGAAGGCGACTGGGTCGATTCCAAAGAGGTTAATACCGTGCAGACAAGTGAGATGACCCGCAAGGCAATACAGGCTGAAAAAGCACGCAACGCAGCTGAAAACGACAGCTTCGGAGGTGCCATCACAATCATTGCCATGTGTATCGTGCTCGCTGCGCTCATCATCCTCAGTATTCTCTTCCTCTGCTTCGGCAAGATCTCAACAGCTGTGATGAGCAGCAAAAAACGCAAGGCACATGGCGTCACTTCTGAAACATCGGAAGACCATCATGACGAGCTTGATTCCGGTGAAGTTATCGCAGCTATCGGTATGGCTCTCGCCGAGCACTTTGGCCAAGGTCATGATATGGAGGATACAATCCTCACCATCAAGAGAATGAAAAAATCTTATTCTCCCTGGAATTCTAAAATTTATAATATGCGCCATATCCCGGAGATATCACCGGCTCATGCCTCTCTCCGCAGGCCATTGAAATAAAACCGTTTGCCATAAAGGCTTAAAATTAAAAACAATGAAAGAATATAAATACAAAATCAACGGTCTTAAATACACTATAACCGTTGGCGATGTTGTAGACAATGAGGTTACCGTTGAAGTTAACGGCACTCCTTACATGGTGGAACTTGATAAGGCAGCTCCTTCCAAACCTTCTAAACCAGCTCTCTCTCAGTCTGGCAAAACGGCTTCAGCGCAGCCTACAGCCGCTCCGACTCAAGCTGTGAAACCTGCTCCGGTTGCCGCTGGTCCGGCATCTGCAGTCAAGAGTCCGCTCCCCGGCACAATCCTTAGCTTCTCTGTTAAGGAAGGCGACACTGTGAAGAGTGGCGACACTGTGTGTGTGCTTGAGGCAATGAAAATGGAAAATGATGTCCACACAACCAAGGGTGGTACAGTCAAGAAAATCCTCGTTAACGTAGGAGACGCTATTCTTGAGGGAACAGATATCATGATAATCGAATAATCCCTTCAATCGATTCCACTATGATATTAGCAAGTGATTATTCGTTCGGTCAGTTCATGAGCAGCACCGTAGAGAATTTCTGGAAATTCACAGGATTCTATAATTGCGAATGGACAAACCTCGTGATGCTCGCCGTGGGTTGCTTTTTTGTCTGGCTCGCGATCAAGAAAAACTTCGAACCTCTCCTCCTTGTCCCGATCGGTTTCGGTATGCTTATCGGAAACATCCCTTTTCAGGCAGGCATGGAAATCGGTATATACGAGGAAGGATCGGTGCTCAACATCCTCTACAATGGTGTTGAGAAAGGATGGTATCCACCTTTGATTTTCCTTGGCATCGGAGCAATGACAGATTTCTCGGCTCTCCTCGCCAATCCAAAATTGATGATCATTGGGGCATGCGCACAGTTCGGTATCTTTGGAGCATACATGCTCGCACTACTTTGCGGATTTGATCCGCTGTCGGCAGGTTGCGTGGCGATTATTGGTGGCGCAGACGGTCCAACGGCTATTTTCACCACTTCGAAGCTTAATCCTAATCTGCTTGGAGCAGTAGCGGTTTCTGCCTATTCCTACATGGCACTCATTCCGCTTATCCAGCCTCCATTGATGCGTCTCTTCACAACTAAGAAAGAACGCCTGATAAAGATGAAGCCGGTGCGAGTTGTGAGCCAGTCTGAGAAAATCATCTTCCCGATCGTGGGTGTAATTCTTACCTGTTTTGTCGTGCCCTCTGCTATTCCATTGCTCGGTATGCTCTTCTTCGGCAACCTGCTTCGTGAAAGTGGCGTGACAAGCCGCCTTGCCAAAACTGCAAGCAATGCCATGACAGATATCATTACGATTCTTCTTGGTCTGACAGTAGGAGCATCAACTCAGGCTGACAAATTCCTCACTGTAGATACACTTCTTATCTTCGGTCTCGGATTTGCGGCTTTCATCATAGCGTCTTCCGCAGGTGTTCTCTCCGTGAAACTGTTCAATCTCTTCCTCCGTCCCGGAAAGAAGATCAATCCATTGATCGGTAATGCAGGTGTGTCTGCAGTGCCGATGGCAGCACGTATCTCAAACAACCTTGGACTCGAGTATGATCCTACCAACTATCTTCTGATGCATGCCATGGGACCGAACGTAGCAGGTGTCATCGGTTCGGCAGTTGCAGCAGGTGTTCTCCTCAGTTTCCTTGGATAATCAAGCCTTGAATGCAGGTAAAACCTGCTTGAAAATACTTCCCCGCGTCCTTAATCGGACGTGGGGAATATTTTTTTATAATTTTTTTGTTTAGATTGTTGAATAATAACAATAAAAGAATTAATTTCGCATTTAATAATAAAAGACTGACCAACCCACTGCAATCCATGAAATACACAACGATGCGGTTCTTACATGCGGGAAGTCGATTAAGGAATATTTTTTAAGAAAAAACTTAAGACACTATGGTATATAGATTCAAACTCGTTAGCGATGAGGTGAGCAATTTTGCCCGCGAAATCGAAATAGATTCTGAGAATACATTTTTACAGTTGCGCAATGCTGTGCTCGACAGTGTTGGATTCACGAAAGACGAACTCGATTCTTTCTTTCTCTGCGATGACGACTGGCAGAAACAGGAGGAAATCACGCTCGAAGACATGGGGCACAATGCGAGCGACACAGACACATGGCTCATGGAGGAAACTCCGCTCAGCGAACTTATCGAGGATGAGGGTCAGCGTTTGATTTTCGTATTCGATTATCTCACGGAGCGTTCATTCTTCATGGAGCTGAAGGAAATGTATCCGAGCCGTTCTCTCGCAGACCCGGTATGCACATTCAAGAAAGGGAAAGCTCCCAAACAGTCTGTCGATCTTGATGAGTTCGACAAGAAGATTGACCTAAAAGCACAGGAGAAAATTGACGACCTTGACATAGATGTGTTCAGCACTGATGATTTCAATGAGGAAGACCTCAGTGACGGTTTCGACATCATGAACATCAACTAAATCAAATTTGGAAAATAAAAAAAGGATGCCTTGGGGCATCCTTTTTTTATTTTCCAAACAATTTATTGAACAATGATTGCGGTTTCTCAGGCTTGATATGCACCCGGAGCTGATCGTCTTCTTTACCGAAAAAAAGGATATGGCTTCTAAACACAAATGCAATCATTTTGTCAAACTCAATAATGCCATAAATACTCCTTTTGAGAAACATCCTGAATGGATTGAATTCTTCGAGATCCTCAACCACTACCTCCATACCATCAGACGTGATACGATGGTTCTCCTTCAACAATTCAAGATAATGCTCAAGATCAAGCTCCGCTGGATCTTTGCAGGGCTTGGTATATTTCTTATATATCTCTTTGATAACTTGATCAGTAATCATGGCTATGAACGTTAGGCAATCCTGACAAGTGGAATTCATGAGGGGATGTCATAATTATAAACGAATCAACGCTTATAATTGTTCATGAACATTTTAAAATCCCACACTTCGCGAAACATGTCGGTGTAGTGTGGGATTCAATTTATCTTGGAATCTGATCTATTTCTTCAAAAGGTCGTATTTCTTGAAAACCTTTTCTATAGCTTCCAGAGAACGTGTCACCTGCTCTTTTGTATGTGTCGCCATAAGCGAATAGCGGATAAGGGTATCATGCGGTGCTACGGCTGGAGACACAACGGGATTAACAAACACCCCTTCGTCAAGAAGATCGCGCGTAACCTGGAATGTCTTAAAATCATCGCGTATGAAGAGAGGAATTATCGGCGTTGATGTGTTGCCGATCTCGCAACCCATTTCACGGAAATTCTCAAGTGCATAATGAGTAATATCCCAGAGGTGTTTCTGTCGCTCGGGCTCTGCAAGCATGATGTCAAGTGCGGCACTTGCTGCAGCTGTGGAAGCCGGAGTAATTGATGCCGTAAAGATATATGAGCGAGAATGATGACGCAGATAATTTGTTATGACTTTATCTGTAGCGATAAAACCACCTAATGAAGCGAAAGACTTGCTGAAGGTGCCCATAATGAGATCAACATCATCGGTCAGTCCGAAATGATTGCACGTGCCTCGTCCTCCCTCTCCGAAGACTCCGATACCATGCGCCTCGTCTACCATTACGGTGGCGTTATATTTCTTTGCCAAACGCACTATCTCGGGAAGATTTGCCACGTCGCCCTCCATGGAGAACACGCCATCCGTCACAATCAGTTTCACCTTATCGGGATCGCATTTCTTCAACTGAGTCTCCAACGAAGACATATCGTTATGACGATATTTGAGATAATTGGAGAATGAAAGACGACGTCCCTCGATAATTGAGGCATGATCCTGCTCGTCTAAGATAATATAATCTTCGCGACCTGTAAGAGTGGATACAACTCCAAGGTTGACACCGAATCCGGTGGAATAAATCATTGCATCCTCTTTCCCTACATAATCAGCAATTTTTGCCTCGAATTCCTTATGTATATCAAGGGTGCCGTTAAGGAATGGCGAGCCAGCCATACCGGTGCCGTATTTTTTAGTTGCCTCTATCGCAGCCTCAATCACCTTGGGATGGTTGGTGAGACCCATATAGCTGTTAGAACCAAACATCAGCACTTTCTTGCCGTGCATCATCACTTCAGTGTTCTGCTCACTCGAAATCGCACGGAAATAAGGATAGACACCTGCGGCTTTCGCTTTTTGAGGAGCGTCATAAACCGATAGTTTCTCTTGCAAAAGTTTCATATACTGTTTTCTATATGAAGTTGACACACTCGAAGTCTTATAGCCCTCAAGACTTAATTGACCCGTTTATGCGCCATCTCTCGTTATAGGTGAAATTAAATCAGAATACAAAGTTAGCAATTTTTTAAGAAATCACATAGATTTTCGTTAATTTTACACAAATTTTTATTACTCATTTATTGAATTTAACCTATATAATCTATGAAAAAGTCTCTATTATCGATTGCAGCAGGCATCATTATGGTTGCCTCTCCCCTCTCGGCAACCACGGCTCTTCCTTCGGAGAAAGATATGAACGCGTATCTTCTTGTATTTTTCTCCGATGCAGACCACAGTGTCCATTTCGCAGTAAGCCATGACGGCTATTCATTCACAGCTCTCAACGACAACCGTCCGGTAATAGCCGGCGATTCTCTCTCGGATCAGCGCGGCATCCGTGATCCTCATATATACCGCGGTCCGGACGGCTGTTTTTATATGGCGATGACCGACCTCCATATATATGCAAAGAAACATGGCATTCGAAACACAGAGTGGGAACGTCCTGATGAATATGGCTGGGGCAACAATCGCGGACTGGTACTCATGAAATCCAAGGATCTTGTAAACTGGACACACAATGAGACTCGTCTTGACGAGCTTTTCCCAAAGGAGTTCGGAGAGATTGGTTGCGCATGGGCACCACAGACCATCTACGACCCTGAAAAAGACGCCATGATGGTATATTTTACTATTCGCAAGAAAGGAGAACACCTCAAAGGGGCAACCAAGGATGAGCGCAAGACACGTTTGTATTATGCTTATACCGACAAGGATTTCACACGCCTCGTCACGAAACCGGAGAAACTTTATGAATATCCGGATGAAGAAATCCAGGTGCTGGATGCTGACATCTGCCCTATTCCCGGCGGCAAATATGCCATGACATATGTGGCACAGGAAAATCCCGGCGGAATCAAGATCGCATTCTCAGATAAGATCAATTCAGGATATGATTATATTGAGAAGCAGATCGATCATGAACCAAAGAGTTGCGAAGCTCCGAACGTATGGAAACGTATTGGTGAAGACCGCTGGGTGGTGATGTATGATGTTTTCAGCATCAATCCTCATAATTTCGGATTTGTCGAGACAACCGATTTCAAGACATTCATACCTATTGGACATTTCAACGACGGTCCCATGCGGGCAACAAACTTCACAAGTCCAAAACATGGAGCCGTCATCCAGATCACAGCTGAAGAAGCTGCTCGTCTTGAGAAACATTTCCCCTCTCAAAAATAATCATACTTAAAAAGTATCCTGTATAATTATCTCATGTCAACCCCGGATTTTGCCAAAAATGGCAAAATCCGGGGTTGACTCTTTATATAAAGGCAATTGTAAAAAAACTCTGTATTTTCAGCTATTTACAAATTTTAAGTAAAAAATTTTTATCTTATCGAAATTTTTAGCACATGATTTGTTAATATATTGAGTGAAATGATGAGCGAGCAGATATTTAATAGTATGCGATGCTCGTCAAATCAATTGATAAAACGATAGAAATTAGAATAATAACATTAAAAATCTTATAAAATCATGGGAAAAATTATCGGTATTGACTTAGGAACTACCAATAGCTGCGTTGCAGTGCTCGAAGGTAAGGATCCTGTTGTAATCCCTAACAATGAAGGCCGTAACACCACTCCTTCTGTTGTAGCTTTTGTTGACGGTGGTGAAAGAAAAGTCGGTGATCCTGCAAAACGTCAAGCTATCACCAACCCTACCCGCACAATATATTCAATCAAGAGATTCATGGGCGAAAAATGCGACCAGGTAACAGACGAAATCAAGCGTGTACCTTACAAGGTTGTATGCCAGAACGATATGCCCAAGGTTGACATCGACGGTCGTGACTACACTCCGCAGGAGATCTCAGCAATGATTCTCCAGAAAATGAAAAAAACAGCTGAAGATTATCTTGGTCAGCAGGTAACAGAGGCTATCATCACTGTTCCTGCCTACTTCGATGACTCTCAGCGTCAGGCAACCAAGGATGCAGGTGAGATCGCAGGTCTTAAGGTGATGCGTATCATCAACGAGCCTACAGCCGCTGCCCTCGCCTATGGTCTTGACAAATCAAACAAGGAGCAGAAGATCGCAGTGTTCGACCTCGGTGGCGGAACATTCGATATCTCTATCCTTGAACTTGGTGACGGCGTATTTGAGGTTAAATCTACCAACGGTGATACCCACCTCGGTGGTGATGACTTCGACCACGTGATCATCGACTGGCTCGCAGACGAATTCAAGAACGATGAAGGCGTTGACCTCCGTCAGGATCCTATGGCAATGCAGCGTCTCAAAGAGGCTGCCGAAAAAGCCAAGATCGAGCTTTCAAGCTCTACTTCTACAGAGATCAACCTTCCTTATATCACAGCTACAGCCACAGGTCCTAAGCACCTTGTGAAGACTCTTACACGCGCTAAGTTCGAGCAGCTCGCTTCCAAACTTATCGACGCCGTCAAGGCTCCGTGTGTTAAGGCTCTGCAGGATGCAGGTCTCACAGCATCTGAGATTGACGAGGTTATCCTCGTGGGTGGTTCTACTCGTATCCCCGCTATTCAGACTAAGGTTAAAGAGATCTTCGGTAAAGAACCCAACAAGGGTGTTAACCCCGATGAGGTTGTTGCAATCGGTGCAGCCATCCAGGGCGGTGTCCTCAGCGGTGATGTAAAAGACGTTCTTCTTCTTGATGTTGTGCCTCTGTCAATCGGTATCGAGACAATGGGTGGCGTGATGACAAAACTTATCGACGCCAACACCACTATCCCGACTCGTAAGAGCGAGGTATTCTCAACAGCAGCCGACAATCAGCCGGAAGTAACAATCCGCGTACTTCAGGGTGAGCGTCCTATGGCAGCCGACGACAAACTCCTTGGTGAGTTCAACCTTGGCGGCATCGCACCCGCTCCGCGTGGCGTACCTCAGATTGAAGTTACTTTCGAAGTTGATGCCAATGGTATCCTTAACGTAACTGCCAAGGATAAAGCTACTGGTAAAGAGCAGTCAATCCGCATCGAAGCATCAAGCGGTCTTAGCGACGCTGAGATCCAGCGCATGCGCGATGAGGCAAAGGCAAACGAAGACGCCGACAAGAAAGCTAAAGAGCGTGCCGACAAACTCAACCACGCCGATTCTGTAATCTTCCAGACCGAGAAACAGCTCAACGAACTTGGCGACAAGATTCCTGCTGATAAGAAAGCAGCCATCGAATCAGCACTCGATCGTCTGAAAGAAGTTCACAAGAACCAGCTCGTTGAAGATATTGACTCAGCTGTTAAGGCAGTTACCGACGCCTTCCAGGCAGCATCTCAGGATATCTACAACGCACAGCAGGCAGCAAGTGCCGGCGCTGGCGCACAGGCTGGTCCTCAGGCTCAGCCGGGTAACGACCACGAAAAAGACATCACCGATGTCGACTTCGAAGAGGTCAAGTAAATTATAAACCAACATAGATCATGGCGTGTTGTCTTAATACGGCGACACGCCATAATTATATAAATTCAACTTTCGCAAACGTAAAGTTGAAGTTTATAAATTTATCCGCGCAAGCGCAGTTTATGAGTTTATTTATTTGATGCGAATAAATAAAAATTCAGTCATATGCGCATCTGATAAACTTTTAAACTTATAAACTCTTAAACTTTAAGTTGAAGCTTGCGAAACTTAAATAAAAACAATATACAATTATGATAAGACTCAATTGCGGACTCATAGCAGAGACCGAAGAAAACAGAAAGAAAGCCATAGCGTTGGCAACCGAACTTGTAGAACTGTCTCTTCACGATGCCGGATGCATTGAATACGACCTGTTAGGTTCCCTCACCAACTCCGACCGCCTGATGATATACGAAACATGGAAGGACGAAGCCTCTTTAAAAGCCCACATGGCGTCACCGCATTTCCAGCGTCTCGTTCCCGAAATCGAAAAGGTCGCCACCCTCACCCTCGAACAGTTCAATTTCTAACGGACAGACATAAAATTGGCGCGCCTCTAACATGAGCGACTAGTCGTAGCTGCTGTTGCTCACGTTTTAGGCGCGCCAATTTTCCTTTCTTACTTTTTTTACCTATAACTATAACTTCTTCTTTCAAGTTGCTGATATGACAAAGTTTTTGTAACTTTGACTTTGAATAAAAAAAGATCTCAGATTATGTCAGAAGCGGAGATGAATAGTTATCGACTCACATCGATGGAGGAGCCGGGCGACGAGCGTATGGCTCAGATTATGCGTGAAGTTGCCGAGGATGCCCGCGAAAGCACCCGCCGGGCTGCGGAGCGTGTGGCTGCCGGGGTTGAAGCTGCTACGCAGGCGGCACAAGAGAAATGGGGCGATGCCATAAACAGAATAAAGAATGGCAACAAGTAATCATCGCCCTGTTCTGATTGTGATTGCCGGACCCAATGGGGCGGGCAAAACTTCCGTGACCTCCAAGATTCTGCATCATGAATGGCTGGAGGATTCGGAATACATCAATCCCGACAATGTTGCCCGTGATATATTTGGCGACTGGAATAATCAGGAGTCTGTTCTGAAAGCCGCCAACTATTGTAATGAATGGAGGGAAAGGTGTCTTGCTGGACACAAGAGCCACATTTTTGAGACAGTGATGTCGGCTGCTGATAAGGTCGATTACATTCTTAGAGCGAAAGAAGCCGGATTCTTCATCCGTCTGTTTTTCGTTTCCACTGAATCCCCCACTATCAATGCAAAGCGTGTCGCTCAACGTGTGTTGGATGGAGGACATGATGTGCCAATCCCTAAAATCATATCCCGATACGACAAGTCCATTGCCAACTGCAAAATCCTATCCGCGATAGTTGACAGACTCTATATCTATGACAACTCAATCGAGGATGCGGAAGCCCGACTTCTGTTCCGACTGAGCGACGGTGAGCTTGCGAAACGCTATGTCGATAAACTTCCCAACTGGGCTTCAACTATCCTTCCGAGATAAGATAATTTTGGTGTTGAATAAGAAAAAATTATAGATTATGTCGGAAGAGCGGATGAATAGTTGTCGACATACATCGATGGAGGAACCGGGAAAGGAACGCATGGCTCGGATTATACGTGAAGTAACAGAGGATGCCCGCGAAAGCACCCATGATGTTGCATAACTACCCTTTAGGGGTATTATCACCAACCACCCAAAACCACCCAACAACCACTTATTTATCTGCGTTGGAAAGTCTTGGCAGCATCGCTTTCTCCAACTTCAATAGATATTCTTTTGTAGCAAGTCCTCCTCCGTAACCGGTGAGGGTGTTGTCACTCCCTATCACACGATGGCATGGCGCGAATATGGATAACGAATTTGCTCCATTTGCGTTAGCCACGGCACGCACAGCTTTCGGCATACCTATCTGGCGAGCCATCGCCCCATATGATGTCGTTTTTCCAAACGGTATAGAGAGAAGTGCATTCCACACCTTTTTCTGAAAATCAGTGCCAGCAAACAGTAATGGGACATCAAACTCCATTCGTTTGCCGGCAAAATATTCATCAAGTTGAGCCATAGCATTATCTGTCACAGCGGTTGTTCCCTCTATAAACTCAGCATCAAGCACGCGACATAACCTTTTATCTACATATTCGCGATGTCTTTCCACCTGCCAGTCGCAAAGACACAACTTGTCGCCCAAAGAGCCGAGCAAAAGAACGCCACATGGCGCTTCGTATTTTCTCGTTATTATATTCTGCATTTGATGATGTTGTTTCCTGTTTTACCCCTGCAAAATTACAACGAGTAAAAAACTTATGCAATCAGATAAGTAAATATTATTGTTTAGTATTTGAAAGTATCTTTGAACCGCCGAACACTTCGCTCATAGGGATCGTATCAAGAGTGCGATCGATATTGTCTATTTCCTCCTGAGAGAGTCTGACATCGGAAGCTCCGGCATTTTCCTTAAGCCGGCAAAGATGGCGCGTACCGGGAATTGGAACAATCCAAGGTTTCTTACAGAGCATCCAGGCAAGGGATATCTGTGATGGTGTGGCGTGATGCTCATCGGCAAGATGAAGGATATATTCGAATAATTCCTGATTCTTTTTGAAACTTTCTTTCTGGAACTGAGGCATCGCAGCACGATAATCGGAATGCGGATCAAATTTAGTTGCCGCATCATAGTTTGTAGTAAGCAATCCGTTAGCAAGCGGAGAGAACGCTACAAAACCAATGCCGAGTTCTTCAAGTGTCTGGAAAAGCGATTCATACCATCTTGCCATCATGGAATAACGGTTCTGCACCGCCGTAACGCGACACACAGAATGTGCACGACGAAGATAATCCTCGTTGGTTTCAGATATTCCCCAGTGAAGGATCTTTCCTTCACGAATAAGGTCAGACATTACCTCTGCAACAGTTTCAGGCTCTACAGCAGGATCAATACGATGCTGGTAATAGAGGTCTATGTGATCGGTACGAAGGCGGCGTAACGATCCCTCCACCGCCCTGCGGATAGCTTCCGGACTGGAGTCAGGAATAAGAGGATGAGGACCCGCGCCATATGGATCATCAAATGTCAAACCGAATTTTGTAGCAAATATTATGTGGTTGCGATACGGTTGTAATGCCTCTCCAAGCAGTTCTTCGTTAGCATGGGGATCTTCCGGCGTACCGTATATTTCTGCGGTATCGAACATTGTATACCCCATGTCTACAGCATCGGCAAGCAAACGTTTCATCTCCCGTTTATCCGAAGGCAGCCCATATCCGTGGCTCATACCCATGCAACCAAGTCCGACTGCAGAAACTCGCAAGCCATCCAGACCTAATATTCTGTATTCCATACTTGTTATTTCAGTATTTTTGTGACACTATTTGAGTTCTTCACTATATAGATTCCTGTTTCAGCCGATGTTTTAGCAACCTGACGACCACTAAGATCAAACCAGGACATATCAGCACAGCACCAATTAAATTTTGGTTTTGCAAAGTTACCGTCTCTTTATCACCATAATGTTACACAAATTTCGGATAAAAGACACAAAAATAGAACATAGGCAGCGAAAATATCAAAATGAGATGCTATCGTGAATATTATTTTGTAAATTTGCATATGGAACAATTAAAAGATGTTATAATAGAAGATACTCTTGATAATATTGGTTCAAGCAGTTATGATAATTATCTCGCTCATGCTTTATGTTTGGGCGGAAGATGTTCTTTTAAGTTCAATGAAAAACAGTTTGAACTGTGCGGAAACGATCTAATGATTGTTCGCAAGGGTAAACTACTTGATGATATAAGACCATCCGGCGACTTTGTCGTAAAGGTGTTATATGTTACAGCGCCCTTCATCGAGTTATGTACTCCACAGACCAACTATGGAATGAAAGGGCAACTCTCGCTTTTTCTTAATCCTGTCATGAATCTTGACGCAAACCAACGCTTCGTCTGCGAAAGAGATTTCAGGTGGATTGAATATCGTCTGACTCAGACAAATCACGCATTTTATCGTGAGCTGTTAATAAATGCCGTTCAGTCAGCTATTCTTGACTTCTTCGATTTTCATTTAGTCATCAATAAGGAATCTCCTGTTTCCACACAGAATGCATCTCTTATGAGCCGTTTTCTTGATATGCTTGAAAACGGAGACTATCGGATAAATCGGGAAGTAACGTATTATGCAGATATTCTATGCGTAACACCTAAATATCTTTCAGAAGTATCAAAAAAAGTCAGCGGTTATCCTGCAAACTATTGGATAAATCGTTATACCTCGCTGGACATAGCCCGTCTTTTGAGGGATAAAACTCTTACGTTCGTTCAGATATCAGATATGTTTCATTTTTCATCGCCGGCATATTTCAGTCGGTACGTTCAACGAACTCTTGGACTTAACCCGTCGCAATACAGAGAATAGACAATGCCCGAAAAATCGGTTATATACATTCCTCAGTTGAATAAGGCTGAGGAATGTATTTTTTTAACTTATCTTTATCAGAATTAATCCTCATTCAGGAAACTTGTAAAATAGTTCCGTTCTTGTTCGGGGAGACCGTTCTTCTCTTTAGATGCTGCTATGGACTTAATCAGAAATGCCATGTTGCGACCGAGATTACGCATTGTCTGAAGACCCTCCTTGTCTCTTTCAACATCTGAGACGGTATAGCCATGAACTTCATTCCAATATGTACTGGACACAATCGGCATTGAAGATATTGTGAAATATTTGTTGATTTCATCGAAAGCTGATGTGGAACCCGCTCGCCGTGATGAAATGACGGCTGCCCCAACCTTCATGGTCTTGTCAAATGCCCCCATCGTCGAATAGAACAAACGATCAAGAAATGCCAGCAGCTGTCCGTTACATCCGGCATAATATGTCGGTGACCCGATCAGTATACCATCGCATTCAGCAAATATTGGTGCTGTTTCGTTTACCGGGTCATCGAAAATACATTTATTCGTTTTACGACATGTTCGACAAGCAATGCATCCGCGCACATCTTTATTGCCAACATTCACTCGTTGACACTCTATCCCTTGTTCCGTCAATACACTCTCCACTTCTTTCAATGCCCGATCAGTGCATCCATGAATATTGGGACTTCCATTGATTACCAATACTTTCATACCTTATCTTATTTTAATTTTAACACATTATAAATTCACCACTTAGAGTGTGTTTACTTTTAACACGAATTAAAATTAAATGTGCTCTTGAAAATTCTTTATGCTAACCTAAGTTAAAAGTAACCATACTCTTAGAAACACAAATACAATTATTTATGTTTATGTTAATGATGGAATTTATAACGAAGCCAGACAATTCCATTGTCACGAATTTCTGAAGATAGAAATTCTAAAGATTGACCTTTGGCTGGATACTCATCGGAAGCACCTAAATACTCAAATATTGAAGGCGCAGTTGTCAGCCCGTCTATTCCGGGGTAGAGCACCAGACTCAATTCATTAATAAGTCCCGCTGCCAGCATGGCGCCATTTATTATACCTCCGCCTTGAAGAGATATTCTTCTAACTTCAAATTTATCATAAAGTATAGACATCGCCTCCTCCAGTGCAGCAGGATTGGATAATACAATATAGGATATACCCTTCTCCTCAAGAAATGCAAGATAATCGTTGGTGGCGTTTGTACCGACAATTGTCACTATATTATCACCGCGTAGTTTATCCGATGTAAAGAATATATCAGCATCCGGATCAACTGTAATAAACAGTCTTGAGGAATATCGATTACCTATATGAATTTTCCCGGCTTTCGGATGATCTGTACTTTTAGGCATAAACTTATGCGGGAAAGCCTCTCGAGCAGTAGTTTTCCCGAACATCCAGGCATCAGTGTCAAGTTGTTTACCGATAAGGGCGTATTCTTTAAAGAGCACTGACGGGTCAGTTCCGTCAAAAGGGAGCGTCCATCGTGATGGAAGAAGTCTACCATCAACAGAACTCATAATATGACAAATAACTTCCGGTTTCATTTTATCGTCTTGGTGTGTAGTCGTTTTTACAAAGTTAGGATTCAATTTTCATAAAGATATTACCTTTATTACGGAAATTCTAATCATTATCGGATAGTTACATCTTCTCTTTGTAGCAGATGTAATAATTGGTGCTCCTAAAATTTATATCAAACTGTGTCTCAAATCGTAACTGCTGTTACTTGCAGCTGCGGTCTCTCGGCAAGATAAAGGATTATTCCTTTGTGTGTGCTGCAGTTGCGAGCAACATCAGCTACTGCCGTAAGACTCAGTGCCTTAGTAAGAGCGCAGCGACCTCCCGAATTCGAATCAACCTTTGCCCTTCGCGCCTTCGCGTCAGAATAATTAAGTTGATTCAAGTGATTAGGATACCCAATTAATACTTACTTATGAGCAATAATCACCGAAATTTTCAATATCATTGATTGTTATAAATTCTGTAATTTTGCTAAGAATGACTCTGTGTCATACTTATAGTTAAAACAACGCAAAATTTATTATGAAAGAAAGATTATCAATATTGACGATAAAAAACCGTCATTTTCTTATACCAATTATAACTATGATTTTATTTAATATGTCTGCCTGTTCAAAAAAGAGTATTGTTGATGACGAACCAGAGATTCCTGCCATTAGCAAACCCAACAAACCCGATAATAATGATAATGATAATGATAACTATGAAAATATCGAAACATCGGAACCATATTTCACACCCCAATCCACAGTATCGGAGGTAATAAATAATCCTGCTTTCGGAAATTTCGGCAGACTGTTGTTCCCTGTTGATCGGAATGTATCACCATCCATGACATTAGCACAAGTAAGCACATCTAACGTTTATTTGTGGTACCCGTATATTCAGGTTGAAAAGACAGTTGAAATATTAAATTACTTACACTCTCAAGCTGTAAAAGGAGAACAAATATTCTATAGCATTTATACTCCAGAAGAGATTGCTGCTGAACCTTCTAAATCAGACACGGGAATTTTTGTGTTCAGGGGTGCAGTTGGTAAACCATTCGCCATCACTAATGCAGGTGGCGGATTTGCATATGTCGGCGCAATGCACGACAGTTTTCCGCATTCTCTTGAAATCAGTAAATCCGGTTATACCGCGTTTGCACTGATTTATCGCCCCGATGATCCCTATCGGGATTTAGCACGTGCCATAAGTTTTATTTATTATAACGCAGAGATACTTGGAGTCGCAAAAAACAACTACTCACTTTGGGGCGGTTCAGCAGGTGCGCGTATGGCAGCCACACTCGGCAACCTCGCTTATCTGAGGCAGCTCACCGGTGAGTCGGATATTCCTCAAGCAGCAGCTGTAATAATGCAATATACCGGATATTCCTCCGCATCAGAATTTGATGCGCCAACATATAGTTGTGTCGGTTCAAACGATGGCATAGCGTCATGGCGCACAATGCAGAATCGACTCCAAAGATTGTCGGCGCTTGGAATCCCAACCGAATTCCATGTCTATGAGGGATTGGGACACGGATTCGGTTTAGGAATAGGAACTGTTGCAGAAGGATGGATAAAGGATGCCATTAAATTCTGGGAAGCAAATATGCGGTAATGGTGTATAAGTTTTTTACTTTGCCTGCTAACAATCTTATAACTGTCTGCCGAGATTATACGCATTATCAAGATGAGTAGCTGAAATATATCTACTATCAGCTTCACATCCTTTGCATCCTCCGGCAAAATATGTCGCTATGGACTTATCTCCCAACACACCGCTGATTACTTTCCAATAGCTTCTGACCTGGTCAAATGTTTTCTCACTATTATCTCCTGCCGTCATCAACAAAACCGTTTCTTTGGCGGGATAACTGTCATTGACCGATATGGCATACAAGCGTTCTACAAATGATTTTAGTTTGGCGGTTATAGTCCAGAAATACAGAGGAGAAGACATTACGACCACTTCACTCTCTTTGAACAGTGGATACAGTTTCTGCATATCGTCTTGAACTACACAATGGTTTCCATTGCATTGGCAAGCACCGCAACCGCGACAGCCTGCAATATGCATACTACCCAGATAGACTTTAGTGACAGAATGTCCTTTTTCAGCCATTCCTTTTATGTAAGAATCTGTCAGACGGTCGGTGTTGCCCTTTCGAGTGCCGGCACTCATCAACACCATTATTTTTTTACCGTTTCCTTCTGATACTTTCTTTATTTTAGCAGGCATATGGTCATCATTTACAGGCTCGGTCTTGAAAAGACGGAATATGCCTGCACCTCCGAGAATCACGCCTCCGGCAGCAATCAGTCCGTTTCGTATAAATGTCCTTCTTTCCATTTATCTTAAGTTTTCCTTGAAGAACAACTCAATTTTGTCAAAAGGAATAATGTCTATCTTGTCATAGAGGTCTGTGTGGACAGCTCCGGGAATAATCATCAGTTCCTTATTGTTACCCTTCAGTTTCTTGATAGCCCCCTCACTGAAATAAAGAGAATGGGCTTTTTCTCCATGAATAAGCAGCACGGCACTTTGGATGTCATCACTATATGCGAGGATAGGTGCATTAAGAAAACCGAGAGTGGAAGTCTTGTTCCATCCGATTCCCGAATTGATGGAGCGCGGGTGAAACCCTCGTTTGGTCTTATAGTAGTCATAATAGTCCTTGATGAACTGAGGTGCTTCTTCCGCAGGCTTGGGATTCATTTCGGTTCTCGCATATTCCTTTTGTTTATAATCTTCTGTTCGTTGGGCTGCGAGATCTCTACGCATCTTATTGCGTGAATCAGCATTGTCAGAGGCATCGAAATAACCATTGGCGGTTCCCCTGCTTATATCATACATGGTAGAGGCAACGGTGGCCTTTATCCGCGGGTCATTTGCTGCGGCATTGATTGCGAAACCACCCCAGCCGCAGATACCGATTATTCCTATCTGTTCCGGATTAACATCTGAACGATTGGATAGATAATCCACAGCGGCGGAGAAATCCTCGGTGTTGATATCCGGAGATGCCACACTGCGTGGATGACCGCCACTTTCACCTGTAAAAGACGGGTCAAATGCGATGGTAATAAATCCCCGTTCAGCAAGCTCTTGGGCATAAATACCGCTTGACTGCTCTTTTACGGCTCCGAAAGGACCGCTTACGGCGATTGCCGGAAGTTTGCCGTTAATATCTTTCGGAGTGTACATATCCGCGGCAAGTGTGATACCATAGCGGTTGGTAAATGTCACTTTCTGGTGATTCACCATCTCGCTCTTAGGAAATGTCTTGTCCCATTCCTGAGTCATGACCAACTTTTCTTCCGGCGCGAATCCGGTATTAGTGTTGGGATTGCTGTCAGCCTGCGAACTCGCGGTTACTGCCAAGCTACCGAGGATAGCCACTAAAATAGTTCTTATGTTTGCCATAATGAATGTATTTATTTTATAATTATTTTCCGTCCGTTGACTATATACAGCCCCGGCACATGAGGCTGCCCATTTATACGGTTGCCTTTCAGGTCATATACGATATCAGAATTGGTATTGTCTGTTGTAATATCCTCAATCCCTGACATCGGGGATAATGACAGTGTAATCTCAACTGCACCATTACCAAGAAATGCCCTGATTTCATTAGCTGACAATGAATTGATTTTACCCAGTCTGGTATAACTCCATGTGTTCGACCCATAAAAGATAACCAGATTTCTTCCTTGATAGAGAATCACGTCGCCAGGTTCGGTGGTGATACGACTATCCGAGGTAGGGAGTGACATAGGTAGAGTGCCGACTTTCTCGAACCCGCCGTAATCATTCAGGGAGACTGACATAGGGCCGTTTGCCAGAATCTCCAGCAATCTTCGGGTGACATCGTTATTGACTAATGTGATTGTCTCGCTTCTGCCACCGACTGTGATATACACAGAGTTCTGCGCCAATAGGGATAAAGGACAGCACATAACCATCAAACTGACTATAAAAATCCTGTTCATTATTATTCTGCTTTTATATTAATTGGAGAACGGTCACTTAAGACTTTTAATCCATTGTCTTATCTGTTGCTCATCCATTCCGTTAAGAACCCTTCCGGGTTTGAATACAGCTTTTGTAGCAGAAACACGCAAGTCTTTTTCGGTATCGCCGTAGCTACTGCCACCTGATGTCGCAAATGGGATTATTGTCTTTTCTTCCGTGTCATAACTCTCAAGAAAGGTATTGATGATTGTAGGAGCGGTAAACCACCATATCGGAAAACCGAGATAGATGGTGTCATACTTTTCAAAGTTCTCAACACGGTTGGCAATTTCCGGGCGAGTGCTACGGTCTTTAGATTCGCGTGTGCCGCGTGCGCTTTCATTCCAACCGTCAAGATCTTCTTCAGTATATATATTCACCGGGGTTATTTCAAAAAGTTCACCACCTGTAATGGACGCGATTTTTTCAGCTACGGCCTTCGTGTGTCCCTGCGCTGAAAAATATGCCACAAGTGTTTTCGAATTCGCTGTTTCTTGTTTCGGCGCATTGCCTGAAGAACTTTTTGCCGAACAAGAAGCGAAGGGAATCAGCATCGCCAGCAATAAAACTGCTGTAATAATAGTGTTTAATCTTGCTTTCATATTCTTTGGGATGTTATTACAAGTGCAAAATTAGACAGTATCCGTCAGTCAAGCATACCACTATTGTGGTGAAGTCTACCATCTATCGGGATAATGATGAAAACATGGATTTTAATGATTAATTTTGCAACATGGAAACAATGGACACCCTCAATCTGAACTCAATAGACGCATATAATAAATTATATGGTCTCACAACCTCCCATCCGCTTGTAACGGTCATTGATCTGAAAAAAGCGACAAAGCGTTTTGACAGGCTAAGAATGAACTATGGCGTTTATGCCCTGTATCTGAAAAATGGTGTAAACTGTTCCTTGAAATATGGACGCGAATACTACGACTATCAGGAAGGGACAGTCGTATGTTTCAGCCCAGGGCAGATAATAGATGTTGACAGCTCCGACGAGCCTCTTGCTCCGGATGTCGTTGGTCTCATGTTTCATCCCGACCTGATATGTGGGACACCGCTTGCCGGGAAAATAAGCAATTTCGGCTATTTCAGATATTCCCAAAGAGAAGCTTTGCATCTGTCAGAAAAAGAAAAAAATATTTTTATGGACTGTCTGGGAAAAATCAGAGATGAAATAGAATATCCGATAGACAGCCATTCCACCGATTTGATTTCAGCTAATATTCAGGTACTGTTGGAATATCTAAGCCGTTTCTATGACCGGCAGTTCCTCACGCGTCATAATGTAAATTCGTCGGTCGTGGCTGCTTTTGAGAAGGAGCTGACAGACATATATTCCAGTGGCAAGACTTTGGATGAAGTGCCGAAAGTGTCATATTTTGCTGAAAAAGCAAATCTCACACCGGGTTATTTTGGAGACCTCATAAAACGGGAAACCGGAAATACTCCGCAGGAAATCATTGCTCTCAAACTCATTGCCGAAGCAAAACGGAGACTTGCCGCCACAGACAATGACATCAGCGTCATTGCATACGACCTTGGATTTCAGTATCCACAACATTTTACACGGCTGTTCAAGCGCATCACAGGGAAAAGTCCGAGTGCCTTTAGAAATGAATTTTTATCCAATAATTGAAAAATGACAGCACAGGAATACAACGACTATATAGCAGTTCACGGCACCGTGATTGACGGGTCTCAAGAGCATCTGTTCATGCATACGGCGTCGCAGGAAGCTATACGCATAACTATGGAAATCAATAACCGGTATCATTCCCCTGAAGCATTGCGGGAATTGTTATCAGAACTGACAGGTGAGCAGATAGACAGCACTGTCGACCTGTTCCCTCCGATATATTCAGATTTCGGGAAGAATCTGCATATAGGTAAGAATGTATTTATAAATATGGGCTGCAAATTTCAGGACCAGGGAGGGATATTCATCGGCAATGGTTCGCTTATCGGACACAACTGTGTGATGGCGACAATAAATCATGACCCTTCGCCGGAAAAACGTGGCTCCATGACTTTCAAACCTATCCATATTGGCAAGGATGTGTGGATTAGCGCGAATGTAACGATCACTCCCGGTGTGACAATCGGCGATGGTGCTATTGTCGCGGCAGGAGCTGTGGTTACAAAAAATGTTGCACCTCGCACAATAGTAGGTGGCGTACCTGCAAAATTAATTAAAGTAATAGACTAAATTGCATTGCATAATAAGCATGGTTGTATTGACCATTTAAGTATGGTTTGATACTATGATATATATCCATAACTATCTATACTTGTTTTCATCTCTAAATATTGAGCTGGGGAAAAAAGAATGCATTAAGTAAGGAATCCTTTTCGGCCTCTCCTGTAATTTTCTTTTCCCCCGCTCTACATCCTCATCTCGAAAAGCATCAATGCCATCTCAAAAGCAGTAAATCAACGAAAATCACCGCAATTAAAAATCCTCAACAACCATTAATTATTAACAAAACACTTTCTCCCCTTTCTCTATTTTCTGCTATTAGTACATTTTTAGTACATCTTTTGGGAAATGGTTATGCTGATATTCAGCTACAAACAGCAATTAAAAATTATCCGGTAATAATATTTGCCAAACAGTTTACCAACCTTTGACAAATAACAACCAACTCTTTAAATGAATTTGTTGTTATTTAAGTATGATGGATATTGAAAAACTTTTCGACCTTTCTGGGAAGGTTGCGGTTGTCACCGGCGGTGGCGACGGCATAGGCAAAGCCAGTTGTGAAATACTTGCAGCAGCCGGCGCGAGTGTTGTTGTCAGTGACCTCTCTTTTGAGAAAGCCAAAAATGTTGCTGATAAAATATCTAAGGATGGAGGCAAAGCTACTCCTGTGGCATGCAATGTGCTTGTGGATGACGATCTGAAAAACTTGACTGATTTCGCAGTCAATACTTATGGCACAATAAATATCCTTGTCAATAATGTCGGAATGGGAGGAGGAGGCAGAGAGAATCCTTATAAGATAGACATGTCTTATGTGAAACGCATCTACGCTATCAATGTTTTCGCACCTTGGCAGCTCTGCAAACTGGTTGCTCCCTATATGGAGCAGTCGGGATATGGCAGCATTATCAACATAACTTCGATGAGCAGTATCAATAGTGAAGCCGGGATGGCGATATACGCTTCATCAAAAGCAGCCCTAAACCATCTCGCCACAAACCTTGCCTACGATTATGGCCCGATGGGCGTGCGTATCAACAATGTCGGTCCCGGTGCTACAAGGACAAATGCCCTTTCATCTGTACTCACACCGGAAATCGAAGCAAAAATGTTTGCCCATACTCCTATTAAACGTCTTGGCGAAACAGCCGACATTGCAGGCGTGGTATTGTATTTTGCATCACCCATTTCCGCATGGATCAGCGGCCAGACCTTGATGGTGAACGGTGGAGGTGTCCAGACCCTTGACTAATTTAATTGCCGTAAGTAAGTGTTGGAAATTAGCTTATATTAAATTTTAGGAGATTTTGAGATGATTTCTTGATTTCGAAGAAGGAGCATAGCGGGCTATGTGACTGATGAGAAAACAGGAAAGCATCCAAAAGATTCAAAATTTAAATAAGCAATACATTTACTTATTATAAACTAATTTTCAATACTTACTTAAGATCAATTCCCTTTTACATGAAAAGAGAGTCGAGGCGGGATTGATCGAGAAGACAGAAGATGCGGTTGCCATTGGGTGTAAACACAGGATCAGGGAGTGCAAAAAGTTCGGCGCAGAGATGTTCCATCTCCGAAGCTGTCAGTTTCTCGCCTCTCCTTATGGCTGATGATCTTGCCATCATCAACGCTGCCCGTTGTGTTATGGACACCTCTCCCCTTCCGTCAAGACCATAATTTGCGGAATCTTCCGTCACAGAATCCAGTATTCTAAGAACAATATCTTTGGGACTCCCTTTCTTTAACATTGCCGGGAGTGCTACAATCTGCCAGTTTTCCCCCGATTCATACTCAAGCGAAAAGCCAAGCCGCTTCAAGTCATCATCAATCTCGAGCAATGCCGCGCGCTGCGATTCGTCAAGCGTGATCGTCTCAGGAAACATCACGCTCTGCGACACTACTTCCATATTGTCTACCCTACGAATATATTCTTCATAAAGAATCTTTACATGAGCCCTATGCTGATCTATTATCATCAATCCATCGCGAGAGGAGGTGATGATATATTTTGAGGCATACTGCATGCATAGAGGTGTAACCTTATCTTTCAGATCCTCATCAAATAAAGAGTCTCCACCGATAGCATCTCTATCTGGTTCAGGAAATAATGTCACCGTCTCATTGCCTATCTGCTGAAAATCCCTAACATGCTCAGATTCGGGGAGGTCTGTTTTAACATTATCCCCTCCGCGCTTGAAATTCTCATAAAGGGATTCCCAGTTTGAAGTAGACGGTTTCCTTTCATATTCCGTCTTGAAAGGATTATAATTCTTCGGCATCTCGATCACCGGCTCCTTGGGTAATTCCCCTTCTCGCAGAGGTCGCACAGGGATGGCATCGGAGGTAAAATCTATAGATGGCACAGCAGCAAACTTTCCAAGCGCTGCTTTCACCGCGGCTTGAAGAATCGGCCAAATCTGCTGTTCATACTCGAATTTTATCTCATCTTTCGTAGGACTACGATTAACATCCACACTCTGCGGATCCACTGTAAATTTCAAGAAATAGCATGGCTGCGTGTCGGGCGCAATCAATGAGTCATAACAACCTATCACCGCTTTATGAAAATATGGATGACGCATATTTCTGCCATTGGCAATAAGAAACTGCAATGGATTCCGGCGACGTGCATATTCAGGACGTGACACGTATCCCTCGATCTTCACCAAAGCGGTGTCGACATTGATTGGCAAAAGTTGATTATCAAGGCTCGATTTCCAAAGATCTATGATTCTCTGCTTCAGCGATCCGGCACGCAAATCAATAATACGGTTACCGGTATCAAGACCTAAACGGATATGATTGTTAACCAATGCCATTCTTTCAAATTCACGAATAATATTGGTAAGCTCCACATTATCGCTTTTGAGAAACTTACGGCGAGCCGGCACATTGAAAAAAAGTTTTTTCACCGTGATGACTGTCCCTTTCTCACAAACACATGGTTCCTGACTCTCCACTTTACTTCCGGCTATCACCAGATGAGTGCCAAGCTTGTCACCTTCCCTGCGGGTTTTGACATCCACTTCGGATATAGCGCATATTGAAGGAAGTGCCTCCCCTCGAAATCCCATCGTGTGAAGCGAGAAAAGGTCTTCAGCATTGCGGATCTTGGATGTGGCATGACGTTCAAACGCCATGCGGGCATCTGTCTCCGACATGCCGGAACCGTTATCAATCACCTGGATCATAGTTTTTCCGGCATCCTTGACCACGACACGGATGTCGGTGGCACCAGCATCAACAGCATTCTCCACCAACTCCTTTATTGCTGACGAAGGACGTTGTATCACCTCGCCTGCGGCTATCTGATTTGCCACGGAATCAGGCAACAGTCTGATTACATCTGTCATAACCAACACACTATTGTGGACTCTGCATCTTCATCTTCGATGCAGGAGTGTCATCTTTAAAATATTTGTCAAGTTCTTCGGGCACCTCGCCAAGTTCATCCATCCATTTCCAACGATCGCCATACCATTCACGCTTCGGTCGCAGAGGTTCGAACCATTGGAAACCTGGAAGATATTGTTGTACCCGTTTCACAAGAAACAATGGATATATTGATCCCGTCGTCTCGGGCCAGAATTTAAGTTTATCAAGAGTGCGGTCCTTCATATCTATGGTTAGGAATGAACTCTCTACGTTCACAAGTTTATTGTAAGTAGAGTCATTTTCCATTGGAAGAAATATCGTCTCTACATTCCCTTCCACCTCAAGGCGACGCAACTCATCATTTTCAAAATAAGCAGTCATCTTCTTTCCTGAGAGCTGATTATAAAAGTCTTCATCTATATATTCAGCCATAAAACCTTTCTCCGGAAGGTCTGCCTTGTCAACTGTTGAATCATTGAAATGAACATTGATCTTATCTCCATATACCTGCTTCTGGTCGCTCCATACAATCGGTTTGCGGATCAGATAAAGCATGGAATCATATTCTTGATAGATCATTGTGTCTGCCACACCCTGAAGATCCTGACGGAAAAAGCGCGCACGCCCGATTGCTCTTGCCACATGATAGTCTTTAGGCACCATATAAGTGGAGTCGCGTCCAAGCTTATCAAGGCGTGGTCCCGCTGGAACAGTATCCATAATTTCCGTTTCCACTATACTGTCAACACTGGCAACACTATCGCCCATCTTCACTGTGTCAACTATTGTAACGCTGTCAGTCACCCCAACATCGCCACCTTCTTCAGCCAACTCTGGCTTAACGGTCTCTTCAGTTATAATAGATTCTTCCTCTTTTTCCCCGTCATTCTTCTCCAGCTTAGGAATTTTACCTTTTTTCCCTGGCAATTGAATAGTCTTTGTTTCATCAGAAGAAACTTTCAAAAGTTCTTCCTCCTTACCAATATTAGCAACATTGTCTGCCAATGCCGGTTTGTTAGATTCTTCTTTCGGTTTTGATGCCTTAGCCTGTTCCTTCTTCAGGTCTTCCAATTGTTTGAAGAATGATTCCTTGAAGCCGAGAAGTTTTGCAGCCTGACCAGGTTTATTGAAATTTGCCGGAATGCGGAGCATCTCAATCTTCATATCCTCGGCGATCTCCTCCGGAGAAGTATAGCTTTGGAGACGCGCGCGCGTTTCGGCACTCAGCGCCTTGGCAAGACTATCGGGCCAAACATATTCCACCCGTATGGAAGTCAGGATAGTGTCCGCACGCAAGAAAAGTGTATCTTTCTGAGAATATTCCATCAACAACGGATATTCAGTTGAGAAAGCACGTCGCAATGAATCATTGTATTCTCCATAACCACCTATCAAAGTCATTTTGCGAGCAGTATCCGTAAGCACCATGGGTTGAGGATTCTTTGCATGATCTCTAAACATATATGCTTTGCTAAGACGCGTTGCTTTATCATAGATAATAGAATCTCCTTCCAGAGTCACCACATTCATAGAGCTGTCACGATGCAGAATCGTTGAACGCGCAGTCAAAACCGCATTATCGGTCTGGGTGTTGTAGCGACCTGCCGTTGTCAGGATGGTGTCGTTGGCTCCTTCAATTCTTGTTTCCGTATCAATGGTTGCAATATGCGTACCGGTATTATAATCAAGTTCTTCGGTATACATTTTGTAGCCATCTTTGGTATTAACCAAAACAACATTATCCTCAAATCTTGCAAGCTTGGTACTTGGCGAGTATTCACCATATGTTGATGTCAGCACATTTATATCGTCCTGAAGTTTTCCTCCCCTGGTATACCACCCCATTTCGATATTCATATCGTAATCAAGGCTGTCGGTGGTAAGGGTCACCTTTGGATCTTTAAGTGTAACCTCCGGACGCGACGGACCGGCTGTAAGAATCGCCTTCCTCGCGCCACCGTCATAAAACAACTTGTCGGCATATACAAACAATGTGTCGCCCTGACGCATCTCTACATGTCCGAAAGCATCAAGCGAATTACGCTCAGGGAAATAATAAGCGGAATCACAATACATCCACATTCCACCCTGACGGAACACTACGCTTCCTTTCACAATCTGCTTCTCTTCATAATCCATCGGCGGACGAAAAAGAGAATCGGCATTTTCCAGAAAAACTTTGTCTTCCTGATATCGGTTCACATCGGGAATAGTTGGTTTTATGGGCTGTGTTGGAGCGGGACGATTAAAAGACTCCTTCTTCTCCTCTTTTTTCCGCTGTTGGGCATAGAGGGAGTCCATAACAGAGATTCCTCCCAGCAGCACGATCGCCGCCAGGAGAAACACTATAAGTTTTGGAGTCTTAGATATCATCACTTAATCCATCCGTCATATTGGAAATCACAGTTCTGCCAGCCGTCGGCAATCTTCACATACGTATCTTTGATCTTTTTTTCAACCCATTCCTTCAGAATCTCATTCTTACGTTGTGCCTCATACATCTGCTTGATCATATTGTAGTCATCAGAAAGGTTGGCTTTGTGACCGGGCACTCTGTTTGTAAGCTTAACAATCGCCACTATATCTTTATTCCTTTTTGTATCCTTCATGATAAAAGCTTCGGAAATATCTCCAGGTTGCATAAGCTCTACCCTACGCGCCACTTCCGGTGGAAGATCCTGCATTTCAAAGCGGGGACTTCCTGACATCTGGTTCACCATAATTCCCTTATTATTCTTCGTATCTTTATCCTGCGACACAAATCTTGCAGCTTCTTCAAACGGGAATTTTCCTGCCACAATCTCTTTTCGGAGAGAATCGAGACGCACGGTAGCCTCTCTCAGGTCTTTCTCACTTACTTTCGGAGTCAGGATTATATGACGCACATTCACCTGGTCACCACGTTTATCAATAAGCTGAATGATATGATAACCATATTCGGTTTCAACTATCCTTGATACCTTCTTGGGATCATTGAGATTGAAAGCGACATTGGCAAATTCAGGAACCCATGCCGAACGTGGCTGATAGCCAAGCTCACCACCCTGCATTGCGGAGCCGTCTTCGCTATACATGATCGCAAGCGTCGAGAATTCTGATTCCCCTCGGTTCACACGATCTGCATAATCACGCAAACGAGCCTTGACGTCTTCAATTTCCTGCGCCGGTATCACAGGATTAATCGAAATTATCTGAGCCTCTACCTGCATTGGGACATAAGGAATTGAGTCTTCTGCAAGCGTTGAAAAATATTTCCTAACATCATTAGGAGTGGCTTTTACATCTTTTGTAAGATTATTCTGCACCTGCTCAATAATATAATTGTTACGCATCACTTCAAGAAGTTGCTCTCGAAGCTGGGCATAGGGCTTACGGAAATATTCCTCTACCTTCTCTCGGGAACCAAGTCCGTTGATAAAGTCACCCATACGTTTGTCCACAGAACTTTGCACTTGCCCCTCGGGTGCTTCAACTGTATCTATTTTTGCTTGATGTAAATATAATTTCTCTACTGCTATTCTTTCGGGTATGACACAATACGGGTCTCCTACAATCGGAGTTCTTTCAGATCTCATTTGCGTGTATTGGTCTTCGATTTCTGAGCGGAAAATTGGTTCATCTCCCACAATCCATGCAACCTCATCCACAACATTGCGTTTTACAGGGGCAGCAATGGCGCATAATGCCACACAAGCCGCTGCTGGTATCATTACATTTCTTAATTTCATATCTTAGGTTCTTTTTTATTCTTGTTATTGTTGGCAGAAGCTGAGGCTCTCATCCTGCGTTTCACAGGATCATAAAGTCCGGGCTTCAATTTTCCATCTTCAATCCCCTTTGCATAGAGCGAAGACAATAGCCTGACTCTGTAATCACTTTTCTTCTCTCTGTCGATCATATCTGCAATGCGTGAAGATGCGTATTCATATGGCATCACACTCCCTGTGGGAAGATAATCGAAGATGTGAAGAAGATATGTGGATCCGCCATAACTTGTTTCAAAATCTTTTGTAGAGCCAAGGAAAGCATCGGCATCGTAAAACCGGTAGGGTATCTGCTCTGCCATCTCATTCCAGTCAATCCAGTTGTCTTTGAAATACTCGTATTGAGATGCCTGACGTAAACCATATTTTTCGATATTGTCGATAGATGATGGTGTGGCGGCAGACATCCAACGCCTTATATCGCCCAATCGTTCCTCCGAATCTGAGATTTTGAGATAAATACCCTTTATGATCGGAGCCTCAAGTTTCATCTCTTCTCCATGAGCGGCATAATACATCTTAACACTTTGCTCCGACACTACCGGGGCTTCTTCCTGTTTCGAACGCAAATAACGTTCTATAATCAGACCATTCCTATAATCTTCCGCCATCCGGTTGATTTTCTCAAGGTCAGCAACATTTTCTGAAGCCACATCCGTAAGCATCATTGTGCGAACCCAACGCTCCACAAGTGTATTGAACATTTCCGTGCTATCTTCTTCCGAAAGTCCGGATGGAATTCTCAAGACAACATCACGCACCGTAAGCGCGGAATCACCAACTTCAACAAGTATCTCCTCACGGGCTGCGGTTTCACCTTTTGGCGAACCGCAACCTGCAGGCAGCATCATAACCGCTAACCCGAAGATAACACTTATTGGAAGTTGAGGTTTATGCATAATATGTTACAAATTTAAGTAAATTTCCACTAATAAAAAAGAAGCTGAGTCCTATTATTGACCCAGCTTCCCCTTATGGATGATTTTTATTCTATTTCTTCACGCTTTTTAACACTTTCTGATTCACTTTCACCGGATATTTTTTTCGAAGTTCATCTTCCCAACGCGCTTGGAACTCATTCTGATAATCACTTGTCACAAGCCCGCGAACATCGGCATATTCCTCGGGAGCCGTGATCACACGCGGATCAATCATGAAGAACACTGTGAAATTTTTCTTAGAAGGTTTTGCCTCTGGACCATCAAAAAGAAGATTGTCGATCATTGCGTTCGCTCCTTTTTCGACAAGCACCTTTTCTATAGTAGCTTTACCGTTAAACGTTTTTCTGAGAGTATTCACAAGTGAATCACGACCTGTCACCGCCGCCATCTCGCGGACTTTCCCGGCAACAGAATCATTCAATGCCTGAACCAGATAACCTTTGGCATGCGGCACACTCCACTTGTAGTTGTCGCGGTTCGACTCGAAATAGTTCTTAAGTCCATCCGTATCTTTTGCAGCCTTATCCCATATTTTCTTTACACTGACCTCATAGAGAAGACTTCCATCAATATATTCGTGGAGAAGATTGCGATAATCAGGCTCCTCTTTCTCAAGACGTGCAATCTCTGCCTCTACAAGCTGAGAATTGTAAAAAGCATCAAGATTCGCATCGAAAATCTTCATTGCAGCTTCAGGATTGTTCTGCAACACGTTTTTCATTGCCTCTGCAAGAGCTGAAGCTGACGTTGATTTGCCATCGATAACGAAAAGCTCTGCATTACCATCAGGAGCTTGCGCATAAGCTGCATAGAATGCTGAATCAAGGCCATTCGCCTGAATGCGTGCGCGCATTGTGTCGAGAGTCTTTTTATTGAGTTTTCCTTTATGTTGCTTGGCAAGACGTTCTGTCTGATTATTGCGGACAAGAGCATATCGTTCATCCTGAGGATTGGTTACACGCGCGAGAAACTCAGGTTTCATCTGTGCCATCGAAGGAATGGGGCGTGAGGCAAGACGATTGATTATATGCCATCCGAAGGCGGTGCGGAATGGCTCGCTTATACTGTTGTCTGGAAGAGAGAATGCTACTGAATCAAACTCTGCAACCATCTCTCCGGAACCAAACCAAGGAAGCATGCCCCCCTGACGTGCCGACCCGCGGTCGTCTGAGAAGCGCGTGGCAAGATCAGAGAATTCTGAAGGATTGTCTTTCACAATAGCATAAATACTGTCAATCTGCCGACGCGCCTTGGCATCAACTTCCGGATCATTTCCCTGAGCCATCTTCAATATATGGGCAGCCTGAATCTTACCTCGTGCCGGACGGCGTTTGCCTCCTTTAAGGACATGATAACCTACCGGACTTTCTACTATTTCAGAAATCTCCCCTTCTGGAGTTGCATATGCAGCTATCTCAAATGAGTAGGGATATTGCTGCGCTGTTATGTAACCCATGCGTCCCCCTTTCTGATTGGATCCCCTGTCTTCTGACACTTTTGCTGCGAGTTCAGCAAAATCAGCACCAGCCAGCAAAGCTTGCCGCACGCTGTCCATACGCTGACGCTTCGATGTGTTCTCCGAAGGATTCTGAGTTTTGAAAAGCATTATATGATATGCCTCCACCTCCTGCGACGCACGGTCATATGTTTCTTTCAGAAGCTTATCAAGATAGACGGAATCAGCAAGATAGGGAGCCGCAAGATCTCTCCTATACTGCTCCATCTCTTTGCGGAAAGCTGCCGTGGTGTCGATTCCTTCGGCTTTCGCATCTTCCACCTTCATCTTGTAAAGTTTGAACATCTCCACGTATTCATCAATAGGCTGCTGTGTGAGCTGCTGTTGACTGTTTTTACCATAAAGATATTCAAATTCCGATTTTGGAACGTCAACACCGTTGACCGTCATAATTACGGGATCCTTGGCGGTCAATGCCAAGGCGAAAATAGCCGCACCGGCTCCCGCGACAAACTTTTTATTCATTGAAGCTTTATACTTTTTTATAAGAAGCTGTTAAAAAATTCTGAGACTCGGATATTTCTTCTCCCGCGTCCATATAAATTTAACGATGACAATTTATAAAAATTGTCATCGTTATGGTCAGATTCAATTAATACTATATCAATTTCCCATTTCGGAAATAAATTTCACTCGCACAAGACGAATATTGTTTTCATCATACTCGTCTCCAAGCTCCTGAATTGCGCTTTCAAGATCATCTTCCTCACTCTCTCGGAAATAATCCATTATGTCCTCTATCTGGTCATCATCAAGAATCTCATGAATGAAATAATTAATGTCTATTTTTGTGCCAGCCTCCACAATAGATTCAATCACATCAAGCAATTCCTCAAATTCAAGACCTTTGCTTTCTGCAAGCTCATCAAGATCAATCTTGCGATCAATAGCCTGAATTATCGATACTTTCAGATTATTTTCCTTTGGCACCGACCGCACCCGGATATCTTCAGGACGGATAATGTCGTTGTCATCCACATGTCGTTTTATGACTTCAATAAACTCTTTGCCGTAGCGTTTGGCTTTGCCTAATCCTACACCAGGAATATTTGCAAGTTCCTCTTCGGTGATAGGATAAGTTGTTGCCATAGCTTCAAGCGAGGGCTCTTGAAAGATCACATACGGAGGGAGATTTTGTTTTCTCGCAATTTTCTTTCTTAGATCTTTTAAAATAGCGTAGAGTTCAGGGTCTGCCGCGCAAGAGGCTCCCTCTTTAATAGGCAACTCCACGTCTGCATCAGAATAATCAATATCTTCCACGATTTTAAATGAAGTTGGGTTATCGATGAATCTCCTTCCTTTATCGGTGAGTTTGAGATTGCCGTAATTCTCCAGGTCGCGCGACAGGTAGCCTCCTATTACGCCCTGACGAATCAAGGTTGCGGCAAATTTCTCTCCCTCGTGTTCCAATGCTCCGAAGGATTCCACCACTGAATGATGATTTGATTTGATTTCATCGGTCTTTCTGCCGATGAGTATGTTAACTATGTATTCTTGTTTATGATTTTGGTCTACATCCCTTACGGATTCCAACGCTGCGGCGAGAGCGTCTCCTGCTTCTATTTGTTTCTTTGGATTGAGACAGTTGTCACAGTTTCCGCAGTTCTCCTCGTGATATTCTTCACCGAAGTAATGCAGGAGAATCTTACGCCTACAAACGGATGATTCCGCATAGTTTGCCGTTTCCTGCAGCAACTGTCTTCCGATTTCCTGCTCCGATGCCGTCTTGCTCTGCATAAGCTTGTCAAGCTTCTGCAAATCCTTGTTATTATAGAAAGTGATGCATCTTCCTTCTCCGCCATCCCTGCCGGCTCGACCGGTTTCCTGATAATACCCCTCAAGACTTTTGGGGATGTCATAATGGATCACAAACCTTACATCGGGTTTGTCAATGCCCATACCGAAAGCAATCGTAGCAACAATCACATCAACTTTCTCTTCCAGAAATGCATCCTGGTTTTCAGACCGCGTCTGCGGGTCCATTCCTGCGTGATAAGGGAGCGATGATATCCCGTTGATTTTAAGAGTCTCGGCAAGCTCCTCAACTTTCTTACGGCTGAGACAATAAATTATGCCAGATTCTCCAGGATGGCCCTTGATATATCTTATTATATCGCGATCAACTTCTTTTGTTTTCGGACGCACCTCATAATAAAGATTCTTCCGATTGAAACTCGACTTAAAAACTTTCGCTTTGAGAATTCCAAGATTCTTCTGGATATCATGCTGCACCTTCGGGGTCGCAGTTGCAGTGAGGGCGATAACAGGATAATTCCCAATTTCTGCAATCAAGGGACGTATTTTCCGATACTCCGGTCTAAAATCATGCCCCCATTCCGAGATACAATGAGCCTCGTCAATAGCAAAGAAGGAAATCTTGATGGAGCGCAAAAAGGCGATATTCGATTCTTTAGTAAGCGATTCCGGCGCCACATACAGAAGCTTGGTCTTCCCTGCCCGCACATCTGCCTTGACTTGTTCAGCCCCTGTCTTTGTAAGAGAAGAATTAAGGAAATGCGCTATTCCGTCGTAATCTCCATAATGGCGAATTGCATCGACCTGATTCTTCATAAGCGCGATCAAAGGGGATATGACAACAGCTGTCCCTTCAGACATTAGTGCCGGCAACTGATAACAAAGGGACTTGCCTCCGCCCGTAGGCATTAGCACAAACACATCATTGCCACTCAAAAGAGACTCAATGATAGGTTGTTGATCACCTTTAAACTTATCGAAGCCGAAATAATATTTCAACGCTTCATGAATATCCGGAGGAGTAGACATGCGGGTTTTAATTGGTTATTAATACAAAATTAAAATAATTTTTGAATTACCGCAATATCTACACCTAATTTTTACAGACCATGTAGATAAAAAAATGACTCGCACTGCGTGAGTGCGAGTCATTTTTATCAAATATTGAAATTGAATATCTCAATCAGCAAGACGAGTGCGCTCAAAGTGAGCTTTCTCAAGTTGTGATGCAGCATACGCAGCATCCACAGTGAATTTCTTCTCGGGATTTGAAGGCACCTCATACATCGCATCAACCATGATGGTCTCAACTATCGATCTGAGACCACGCGCTCCAAGCTTATACTCAATCGCCTTGTCGGCTATCAGATTGAGTGCATCGTCTGTAAACTCAAGTTCCACACCATCCATCTCGAAAAGTTTCTTGTATTGCCTTGTGATGGCATTCTTAGGCTCTGTGAGAATACGGAGCAACGCCTCCTTGTCAAGAGGCTCAAGACTCGTAAGCACCGGAAGACGTCCGATAATCTCAGGGATCAGACCGAAGCTCTTCAGATCCTGAGGCATCACATATTTCATAAGGTTCTCACGCTGATGCTTCTTGGAACGTTCGTCATGACCATAACCTACGACGTGTGTGTTGAGTCGGGAAGCTATCTTGCGTTCGATACCGTCAAACGCACCACCGCAGATAAAGAGAATATTCTTTGTATCCACCGGTATAAGCTTCTGCTCCGGATGCTTTCTGCCACCATTTGGAGGCACAAGCACTGTGCTCCCTTCAAGAAGCTTTAAAAGTCCCTGCTGCACACCCTCTCCGCTGACATCGCGCGTTATTGATGGGTTATCACTTTTCCGGGCAATCTTATCAATCTCATCAATAAACACTATTCCCCGTTGAGCTTTCTCTACGTCATAATCACATGTCTGCAAAAGACGTGTAAGCAACGATTCTATGTCCTCCCCGACATATCCCGCCTCGGTGAGCACTGTTGCATCAACTATCGTGAATGGCACATCAAGTAAACGGGCTATAGTCTTTGCGAGAAGTGTCTTTCCTGTTCCTGTCGGTCCAACCAAGATTATGTTTGACTTTTCAACATCAACGTCATCATCAGCTTTGGAATTGATACGTTTATAATGGTTGTAGACAGCCACCGAAAGATATTTCTTTGCATCCTCCTGACCGATAATGTATTGATTGAGGAAATCATGAATCTCCTTAGGCTTGGGAATGGACTTCCCGGTATTGTCATTTTTCTTTCCCGCATCTTTACGCTGACGAAGCTGCACATCTCGCGCTTCATCTATGAATCCGATGCAATCGGTGCAGAGATTAAGACCTTCTATAATCTTTACTACCGGGGTGGAGGCACAATCCACATTTCCACACATTGTGCAGATAAGACCGTTTCGTTTTATTGCCATTTCGTTTTAAACAGCTACTTGAGCATCATTCCGCTGGAACGTTGCTTATTTAACTTCCTTTTTAGGGTTAACAAGAACCTTGTCAATCATTCCGTATTCCTTTGCTTCTCCAGCAATCATCCAGTAATCGCGATCTGAATCAGCCTCAACTTTTTCAAATGGCTGACCGGAATGTTCCGATATGATTTTGTAAAGTTCTTCTTTAAGTTTAAGAATCTCACGGGCAGTGATCTCTATATCTGATGCCTGACCTTGGATTCCGCCCATAGGCTGATGAATCATCACGCGTGAATGAGGCAAAGCATAACGTTTGCCATGCTCGCCTGCAACGAGAAGGACAGCTGCCATAGATGCCGCCATGCCAGTGCAGATCGTAGAAACATCCGAACTGATATACTGCATTGTATCATATATGCCGAGACCGGCATATACGGAACCACCGGGAGAGTTGATATAAAGTGCAATATCCTTCTCCGGATCAACAGAGTCGAGATAGAGAAGCTGTGCCTGAATTATATTTGCGCTCTGATCAGAAACCTGGGTACCGAGAAAGATGATGCGATCCATCATCAATCGGGAGAACACATCCATCTGAGTGACATTTAGCTGACGCTCCTCAAGGATATAAGGATTCATATAATCAGAAGTCGGAACCATCACGCCTCCAGCCGTCTTCTCCATATGGCGAGCATATGAATCAAGAGTGTTGGAACTCATTCCGAGATGGTTTACCGCATAGTTTCTAAAATCGTTTTTCATATTCATCTTTAAATAACATATATCTGCACGGAAAATTCCATGCAGATATATATTAAACAAATTCTATGCCAAATATATTATGCGTTGCGGAAAAGATCGTTGAATTCCTCAACGTCAACTTCTTTTTCATCAACTGTCACAGAGGCGCGGATACCATTGTAGAGTTTCATATCCACAGTCTGGTTGTAAACCTGATTGCGTGCTTTCTCATCTTTGAGAATATCTGAAGCATAACGATCAAGAGTCTCAGCCGGCACGTTTGCCATACCATACTGTGCAAACTGGCTCTGTGCCATCATGCGCGCAGTGTTTTTAAGATCTTCTTCGTCAACCTTGATATCAAGCTGAGATGCAATGGCCTCTTTCTCAAGTTCCCATTCGAATTCTGGACGGAGACGTGTATATTCTTCATCAATGTTCTCATTGTTTAGAGCCTCATTCTGGCTCTTGAGGAAATCCTTGAGAACCTCATCGGGGAGCTGAAGCTCACCGATTGCAGCGGCAATAGCATTGCGGGCATCAATAGTGAAACGATAGTTGGAGTCATTGCGAAGACCGGCTGAAATCATATCCTTAAGTGCTGCGCGATATTCCTCCTCGTTGTGAACTTTATCTGCACCGAACACCATATCGAAGAATTCCTGATTGTGCTCAGCAGGTTTGAGAACGATGATTTCTTTGATTTCCATGTTGAAATCGCCCTTGTGCGCGTCAACATCGCTCTTGTCAATATTGAGCATTGACGCCATCTCGGTTGCGTTGGCATCGCAAGTGGCAGCAGGATTGAATTTAACAACATCGCCAACCTTCTTGCCCATGAAAAGCTCACGCTGCTCGTCGCTCTTGAAATACTGGGGAGATACGATACCGTTCTCAACCACTACTCCATTCTTTTTAGGCTCACCGTTCTCATCAAGTTCTGTAAGCACACCTTTCACTAAAGCTGTGGCATCAACTGTCTCGCCAGGTTCCTGTTTTCCGAAACGACGTGAGAACTGCTGATCCTGATTATCAATCATCTCGTCGGAAACTTTGATGGTATAATAGGGAACATGGAGATCCTTGTTTACATGAGTGTCAAACTCGGGAGCGATACCTACCTTGAATTTGAGTGTAAAATCAGCGGCATCGATACTGAATTCCTCGTTCTGCTGGGGCACAGGGTTACCGAGCACATGAAGTTTGTTCTCCTTGATATAATCGAACACAGCGTTGCCTACTTCTTTATTGATGATATCATATTTTACGGCTGCGCCATATTTCTTCTGAATGAGACCTGCGGGAACGTGTCCGGGACGGAAACCGGGTTCAGCATGGTTTTTGCCGATCTCTTTGAGCTGTTTCTTCACTTTGTCGGCATAATCCTTTTCTTCAAGAGTGACGGTAATCTCACCATTCACCTCGTCGATCTTGGCATAATCTACTTTCATTTCCTAAATATATTATTAAATTTTTCTATTCCTAATTTTATTTCAAGATGCAAAATTATAAAAATAAATGTTGCTGTGCAAATTTCAGTTTTCCCAGGGGAATATTTATAAACTGAAGAATTGCGTAAACGCCTTTACAGTTGCCATGTGATCGGAAACACCTGCTGTCTCACGCGCGGAATGCATTGCCCATATTGCATTACCCATGTCCACACCATTTATGTCAAACTGAGCTGAAGATATATTTCCGAGTGTAGACCCACCTGCCACATCAGCGTGATTTACAAAATACTGGCAATCCACGCCAGCCTCTCTGCATATCTCAGCAAAGACAGCAGCACCCTGTGCATCCGTCATATATTTGCAATTGGCATTTATCTTGATAACCGGACCTCCTCCAATCACAGGATGATTCGTGGGATCGTATTTTTCATTATAGTTTGGATGCCATGCATGTGCATCGTCGGCAGAAATCATAAAGGAATTGGCGAGTGCCATATATGTATTCTGAGCATCTTCACCTTCTAATATCTTTACAATTCTATCCATTGCGTCACGCAAAACTGGAGATGCCGCTCCCTGTTTTGTACCCGAGCCTGTCTCCTCATTGTCAAAAACAGCAAGGACCCTTGTGGCTGCACTCTTTTCCGGAGCTGACAACAGCGCCTCAAGACCGGCAAAAGCCATTGAAAGGTCATCTATACGCGCAGACTGGAAATAATCTTCCAACGCGCCTACAAGAGATGATTTTTCAGCTGGATAAAGACAAAGTTCATATTCAAGAATATCCTCGGGAGAAATTCCAAGATGTTCCGCTACCAGACTCTTTACCACTCCTCCCCGATTCTTGAAAGCCTCTATTTTCTCTGCGGGAAAATAACCTATCACGGGTTTCATATCTTTCTGCACCGATAATGGATTCCCTTCATTGACCCCTCGGTTGAAATGTATTGCAAGATGAGGAATTGTTGCCACCGGTCGTTTTAGATCAACAAGAAGAGTGTGCGGATGAAGAGCATCTTCCCCTTTGACCATCACACGTCCTGAAATTGACAATGGACGATCAAACCAGGTGTAAAGAATGCCTCCACCATATTTCTCAACATTCAGCGAAACAACTCCTCCATCACCATAAATCTCTGCATTCGGCTTGATCTTGAAACACGGACTATCACTGTGGGCAGATATAATATGGAAACCTTCACGGCTTATGCTCCCCTCTCCTATTGCAAATGCAAAAATCGCACTGTCATTTTTCTTAAGAAAATACTTCCCTCCGCGCTTCACACTCCATTTTTCTTCCTGGCGAAGTTCTGTATATCCGGCCGCGGTCAATTCACGCTCAATGGCTGCAACAGCCATAAAATTACAAGTGCTCTCATCGAGCCAGTTTAAAAGTCGTTTTATCATTGTTTGTATTATTTATATCTAAGACTATTGAGGGCCCTCAAAACATTGCAGAGAGTCTGCGACCAGTATGATTCAAAATTCTCCTTGCATTCGCGATATGCACCGGCTGCACTTTCCCCCTCCGAGTCTTTAACCACGCATATAAAATTATAGAGCGGTTGAAAAATATCTGCCAACGATTCAGAAATTGAGGCAGCCACAGGCGTGTCGCTATATTTCATATCTTCCTCAAATGTCTCAAGAAAGATATCATCTTCACCAAAAACAGCCTCGACGTTTCTGCGAACGCTCTCGTAATAATCTTCGTCAACATAGGTGGGGAAATATTCAAATTCCGATGCTCCGGGCACATCCTCTACATCAAGATCTATGAATTCCCAATAGATATGCGGAAGATAACCGAGCATTTCCTTGATGAAATCCTCTCGCTCGCTATCGCGACAATTCTCAAGAGCCGAGCAATAGTTCGCCGCAAGCGCGGTTACAGACATCAGTCTTGACCGCAATTCCTCCTCTTTCATTTATAAAGATTTTTTTTCAATATATACTCAAAAACTTCTGTAGGTAAAAAATAGTTGAGATTTTTTCCTTCTTTAACAGATTCTCGCACAAACGATGAGGATATCAATGCCTGAGGGGCATCATTCATCACTGTTACGGATGAAGATAAGAAAGCCATATCTATATCATAACCCGGTCGAGGATATATATACACATGAAATTCATTTAATATCTTATCTGAATTTTTCCATTGGTTGAATCTCAACCAATTGTCAGATCCTATTATGAGCGAAAATGTATGTTCGGGATACTGTTCCCGCAAACATGACAATGTATGATATGTGTACGACGGAATAGGCAATGAAAACTCAAAATCCGAAATTCTGACCCGTGGGCAATGCGCAGCCACAATCGATGCCATGGCAAGCCTGTCGGAATCAGGAGCCGGTTGAGTGCCTTCTTTCAGCGGATTCAGTGGACTAACCATTATCCACACCTCATCGAGATCAAGCCATTGCGACGCATAGTTGGCAATCATGGCATGTCCGGTATGAATGGGATCGAAACTGCCGCTGAAAATCCCGATTCTCATTATTTCACAAATTCTTTAATAAGCGACTCCACTTCCGAAGCAGCTTTGTCAAGATCATCATTCACCACTCGAGTATCAAACTGCTCTGCAAATCCAAGTTCGAATTCCGCCTTCGACAGACGTTTGGATATAGATTCTTCAGAATCCGTAGAACGCGCCCGCAACCTCCTCTCAAGCTCCTTAAGCGAAGGGGGCAGAATAAAAATGGAAAGAGCATCTTCAGCATAACGTTTCTTTACATTTACCGCCCCTTTGACATCAATATCCATGATAAGGTTATAACCGGCATTTGTAACGCGCTCCACCTCAGAAACAAGAGTTCCATAACATGTGCCTTGATAAACCTCCTCCCATTCCACAAATTCCCCGTTCACTACTTTGTTATTGAATTCTTCCGGAGTAAGGAAATAATATTCACAACCATTACATTCTGCTCCACGCGGAGCGCGACTGGTTGCAGAAACTGAGAAACCAAGTTTCAGTTCCGGATGCTCCATCAGTCGGGATATTATTGTGGATTTGCCTGTTCCAGAAGGCGCAGACAGGATTATGATCTTACCTTTTTTCATAACACATTCAATACCTGTTCTTTGATTTGTTCGAGATTGTCTTTCATTTTCACCACAATCTTCTGCATCTCGGCATGATTGGATTTTGATCCGAGAGTATTGATCTCTCTTCCCATTTCCTGCGCAATAAACCCGAGTTTCTTGCCCTGACCTTCTGTGGGACATTCCTCCCCGCCAAGAGTCTCAAGAAAATAGTTGAGATGCGCTTTCAACCGAAGCTTCTCTTCGTTCACATCAAGTTTTTCGATATAGAAAATCATTTCCTGCTCAAGTCTGCCGGCATCATATTCTATGGATGATAGTCTTGCAAGCTGTTCCTCGAGCCTTGCCTTGATCTTTGGCACACGCTCTGCCTCGAAAGGTTCTATCTGCTTCAATAATTCTCCAATACTCTCGATCTTGCAAACAAAGAAATCATAAAGCTTCTTCCCTTCCTGCAAACGGAATTCACGAAGATGCTCCACCGCCTGGCGAGTTGCTTCCTCCAGAGCCTTATGCTCCTCTTCATCGGCTACGGCAGTCTCGGTTTTCATAGAATCAGGCATTCTCATCAAAAGCGAATACCAGTCGACTGGATCAGGTAAAGCAAGAGCCTCCCCCATTGCCTCAAACTGCTTCTTATATACCGCCAGTAAAGGAACATTGACAGAAGCCGTGGCTTCTGTAGCAAGATTATCTACGGTAACCGTCATTTCCACCTTGCCACGTTCAAGATGCGTTGCCACAAAATTTCGCGTCTCTATTTCATATTCACGAAAAAAACTCGGAATTCTGGTAGAAAGATCAAACTGCTTGCTATTTAGCGATTTCAGCTCTACCGTTATTTTTTTTGAGGAGGAGGCTGCGCAACCCCGGCCAAAGCCGGTCATCGACTGTATCATATCCGGATATCTGAATTATGAATCACCTGATTCCTAATACTGGAATCAAGGTGGAGGTATTAGTTTCTTATCACCTACAAATTTACATCATTATTCTCAATTCTCAAAACTTGACCTTATTAAATTCAGAATTTATATGTCAGCATGGCTGACAATGACATCGTTGACGAAACTCTGTCAGGCCAGTCTCTATAATGCGAAGATCGGACTTTATTTGAGAAACTAAGGGTTCCGTAAAGTTTCTTCAACAACTGGTAATCAAACCTGACTTCTGTCACATTGAACGACGCAACGGACTTATCCCCCATCACATTTAGGGTGCGGAAATTCACTTCTTCCAGATTCGTGCCTCGTTTATACCCTTTCCAAGTGAAGAGCCGATAGTATTCATGACTCACCGACAACGAAGCTTTTCTGCGCGACCAGGTGATATTTGCTCCGGCTTTAATCGAGAAACCTGAAGCAAAATTATAATTACGTTCGTCTGTCCAGTAATGATCACTAAGAATGGAACCCAATATTATAGCGTTGGCGTGGGCATAGCAATCGAAAATATAACGCTTGCGCTCCACATCCCTGAAAAGGAACCCTACCCCAAGACTGGCTGGCACTCCAAGTTTATAAGGGACCTTGTCTATGTTAGTTATTGTATCGCTATCGTAAAAATCAAAATGCTGATACAACCCAATACTTCCCGATGAATTCTTATGGTCGAGCACTTCGCGCGAAAGCAACCTTCCCTTGATATTGAGTTGAGAAAGAATCGGCTGATACTTCATGCCCTGCAGTTCTACCTTTACCGTAAAATAATCATATGGTTTTGTGGATTTTGCCTCGAATCTATCTCCATATTCAAGATCAAGTTGCAATACACCCCCGACATATGGACTGCGCATACGTCCTTGAAAAGCCATAGTCTTCACACCAAGCGACATCTGCATAAATATGTTTGGAGTCCCGAACATCCTGCCCGACGTTGCTCTCCTCTTCCATGCCTGTCCTGTGACAATTCGGTTTATTCCCCTCATTGGTGACAGCACAAAAGCTGCAAATTCGCGTTCAAAACGTTCTAACCCTCCTGAACGGTCATCAAGCACAGCATCCGATGCCCTGAATAATGTTTCTCCAAGCACCGCTCCACCGACAGGAGTTGCAATCACATCATTTGTAGACGGATACTCACATTCCATGAATAATTCCCACATTGCACTTCCCGCTATTGCAAACAATTCCGATTGCCAATAATTGAAACCATTAGCTCTCCCTGCAGCATAATAAAGACTCCCATTATAGGGATGGAGGAAAGTATTTGTGCCAAGCTGGTCATTATCCCATATAAATCCATGCTTGAAATTCTCTTTGATAGTGTTCCAGCTTATGTATGCGAAATCTCCCTTCTGCACATAACGGTCAAATGCCCATAGACCGAGATTGAAACCCACGACCTCTGCACCGGCACGCCAGAAATGTTTTTTACCATAATATGCTACATCTGCCGAATCGGGTTGCACCTGATTGACCATATTGTATTTTATTGGCATCTGTGCCATTCCATGTGCCGGACAGAGCACAGCCGACATCGTTATAAACGCCATCGCCAACAAAAGCAATATGTTTTCAATCCTTTTCACAACCTTTAAACCTTTGCATTATAACATCTGAAGCGGCTTCAAGGTTGGATAGCCGTAAATACATAAAAATCCGGTAACGCTACGTTTTTACGCAGCATCACCGGATTTTTATGTTTATAAATAAGAAGCTGTTTATTTAACCTTGAGATCACTTAGAACCTGATCTATGTGAGCCTCGGCTTTATTCACTGTTGCTTCATAGTCTTCTTTATTCTTCATGTCTTCACGGACTTCCACATAGAACTTGATCTTCGGTTCTGTGCCAGAAGGACGAATGGAAACTTTGTCACCAGCCTCGGTAAAGAACTGGAGAACATTTGACGTTGTCGGGAAGTCGAGTTTTGTAATCTCGCCTGTCTTAAGATTGCGGCAATTGAGATCAGAGTAATCTTTAACCATTACGATTGGGCTTCCGGCAAGTTCTTTTGGAGGATTCTCACGGAAGTTTTTCATCATAGCCACAATCTCCTCAGCCCCACTCTTTCCGGGACGAACAACGCTCACGCCGCGCTCGCGTGAAAAACCGTAAGTAGCGTAGATATCAACAAGAAGTTCATAAAGGTTCATACCTTTGTCAGCCGCCCAGGCTGCTGCCTCAGCTATAAGTGAATTGGCAGAGATAGAATCCTTATCCCTAACGAATGTTTCGGCAAGGAAACCATAGCTCTCTTCACCACCACCGATATAGCGGCCAACGCCTTCCATATTACGCATAACATCGGCAATCCATTTGAAGCCGGTGTAGCAATCGAAACATTTAATGCCGTTCGCATCAGCGATTCTCTTGATGGTTTCTGTGGTAACGATAGTCTTTACGCAATATTCGTTTCCTTTGAGAAGTTTCTTCTCTACATTCTGAGTAATGATGTAGTAAAGGAGAAGCATCACGATCTGGTTTCCGTTCACGAGCTGATATTCACCCTTCTTGTCGCGAACCACAAGACCGATACGGTCGGCATCCGGGTCTGATGCAAGAACGAGGCTTGCACCCTCCTCTTTAGCCTTGGCAATACCCATTGTCATTGCCTCAGGATTCTCCGGATTCGGAGACACAACTGTGGGGAAGTCACCGCTCTGGATGTCCTGTTCAGGAACATGGAT
Organism: uncultured Porphyromonadaceae bacterium; assembly: GCA_902495075.1. GTDB lineage: Bacteria > Bacteroidota > Bacteroidia > Bacteroidales > Muribaculaceae > Lepagella. The sequence continues at coordinate 6,831 of CABUVO010000001.1, read as the reverse complement.
CACATTCTCGAAGCCCCAGAGTTTAAGAGAATCAAACATAAGGCGTAAGCCTGTGCCATGGATCGGAGTGTAAACAATCTTCATGTCGCTGTGACGTTTGTCAACTTCCGGATCAAGCGAGAGAGAATGAATATCAGCAAGGTACTGATCGTCAAGATCCTTACCGATAATCTGGATAAGATCTTTGTTCGGGGTGAACTTGATCTGATCAACAGATGTAATTGCATTCACATATTCGATCGTCTTCACATCGTGAGGGGCAATCATCTGCGCGCCATCGCTCCAATAAGCCTTATAGCCGTTATATTCTTTCGGATTGTGACTTGCTGTCACCATGACACCGCTCTGACATCCAAGTTTGCGAATAGCGTAAGAAACCTCAGGAGTGGGGCAAGGACCATCGAAAAGATATACCTTAATACCGTTTGCTGAAAATATGTCTGCAGTAAGCTCGGCAAATTTACGTGAATTATGACGCACATCATGACCAACAGCAACTGCAATCTGAGGAAGTTCCTTGAAGCAATCCTTAAGATAATTGGCAAGACCCTGTGTTGCAGAACCGACAGTATAGCGGTTCATGCGGTTGGTTCCAGCACCCATGATGCCGCGCAAACCACCCGTACCGAATTCAAGATCTTTATAAAATGATTCGATAAGTTCAGTCTTGTCCTCGGCATCCAGCATTCTCTTTACCTCTGCACGTGTTTCTTCATCATATTGAGGCGTAAGCCAATTCTGAGCCCGTTCTGTAACGGTTCTCAACAATTCATCATTATTCATAATAATTCTTTATAGGTTATATATTTATAATTTCCTTATCAATTGTGAAGGGATTGTGGCAAAAACACTATTATACCCTCCTCTGCTCAATTAATAAACGCAAAGATATAAAAAATTTCCACATCTTTAACAGCTTTTAATTTAAATGTAGTAATTTTGCCTAAATTTTAGAGAGTGTTTAAGAAGCTTTTTAAAGAATTATGGCAAAAACATCCTGGCGCCCCGGAACTATGATATATCCGCTTCCCGCAGTTCTTGTAACCTGCGGCGCCAATCCTGAAGAATGGAATATGCTCACAGTGGCATGGACTGGCACAATATGTTCGGATCCGGCAATGTGCTATATCTCAGTGCGTCCCGAACGTCATTCTTATCCGATCATCAAAGACCGGATGGAGTTCACTATAAATCTCACCACAGCGTCCATGGCGAAAGCAACAGACTGGGCAGGAGTGCGTTCCGGTAAAGATTTTGACAAATGGAAAGAAACCGGCCTCACTCCGATTCCGGGAGAGAAGGTAGCGTCTCCGACTATTGAAGAATCTCCCCTCTCAATTGAATGCAGGGTAAAATCAATTGTCGCACTCGGCAGCCATGATATGTTTGTCGCCGAAGTATTGAATGTCCGAGCGGACGAACGCTTCATAGATCCGGCAACCGGACGCTTCTCTTTAGAGAAATCCGGACTCATGGCATATAGCCACGGCCATTATTATGAGCTGGGCAACCTGATAGGTAAATTCGGGTTCTCTGTTCAGAAAAAGAAATAAAGTGCGCGAATAACCAAATATTTTTATATATTTGCAGTTTGCAAACCATATTTGGGAATATGAATAACAATAACGATTTCGATAACAACATAGGGAACAATGGTTTTGACGCTCGCGCTGCAAAGCGCATAAAACGAAACCAGCGTGTAGTAAAATGGCTTTGGGCATCATTCCTGAGTCTCGGCGCTTTCATTTTTCTGTTTCTTCTGCTTATTTATAATGGCGTGATCGGCTACATGCCGCCAATCGAAGAACTTGAAGATCCTCATGACAAGCTGGCATCGCTCGTATATGCATCTGACGGCACAACAGAACTCGGACGATATTTTTTCGGTTCAGGCAATCGTGTATATACAGATTATGATGCTGTATCTCCTTACGTAATCAATGCTTTGATCGCAACGGAAGACGTCAGATTCAAAGAGCATTCCGGCATTGATTTCAAGGCTTTGGGAAGAACAATGATAAAGACCGTGATGATGGGAGATAAATCCGCAGGAGGAGCTTCGACGATCACCCAGCAGCTCGCTAAACAGTTATATTCCCAGCCGACAGGCAACATTTTCAAAAGAGCCATCCAGAAACCGATAGAATGGATGATTGCGGTTAAGCTCGAAAGATTCTACACCAAGGATGAGATCATTAATATGTATCTCAACCGCTTTGACTTCCTTAACAATGCCGTGGGCATCAAGACTGCCGCCAACGTGTATTTCGGTAAGGAACCCGGCGATCTTAAGGCTGAGGAGGCTGCCCTCCTTATCGGGATGCTTAAGAATCCGAGTTACTATAATCCCCTTCGTCACGAAGAGCGTGCGAAAAATCGCAGAAACACAGTTATCGATCAGATGGTTAAGGCAGACTTCCTTACCATCGCGGAAGGAGATTCTCTCAAAGCGCTTCCTCTTACGTTGGATTATCATAAAGTTGACCATAAAGAGGGAGGTGCGCCCTATCTGCGTGAGGAGATTCGTCGTCTCATGACCGCAAAAAAACCTGAACGTCCGAAACGTTCCGACTATAAGTCGATGGTTGCCTATCGCGTAGCCCTTGGAAACTACAATACAGATTCAACCCAATGGGAGGAAAATCCTCTCTATGGATGGATTCTCAAGAATCCCAAACCTGACGGCAACTATTACGATCTTTATACCGATGGCTTGCGCATATATACCACTATCGACACCAGAATGCAACGTTATGCAGAAGATGCCGTATACCAGCATCTCGGCGGCTATCTGCAACCGGCTTTCGAAAGTGAAAAAAGAGGACAACGAACAGGTCCTTACACCACCAATAGCTCTGAGCTCAGCTACGATGGTGTCATGAAGCTTATCAAGAATGCCGTTAAGCAGACTGAGCGCTACCGCAATATGAAAAAAGCCGGACATTCCGAAGAAGAAATCGAAAAGGCATTCCACACTCCTTACGAAATGGATGTGTTCGCTTATGTCAAGGAAACCAGAAATGAAAAAGGGAGAAATATCACAAAGATTGTGCCTGGTTCAAAAACCGTAACCATGTCGCCCTACGACTCTCTCCTTTATATGAAGACTATTCTCCGCACAGGGTTGATGAGCATGGACCCGGTCACAGGTCACGTAAAGGCTTATGTAGGCGGACCTGATTTCACCCATTTCCAGTATGATATGGTTAGTCGAGGCAAACGCCAGATCGGATCTACAGCAAAACCGTTCCTCTATACGCTTGCAATGGAGCAGGATTTCACTCCGTGTTCAATGTTCTCTAATACTCAGCCGGTATTCGGCAACTGGGCACCCAGAAACTCAAGCCACGCCCGCGTGGGCGAAATGGTTGACCTAAGATGGGCACTAACCAACTCCAACAACTGGATATCCGCGCGCCTTGTCAACGAGCTTACTCCCGTAAGCCTTGCAAACAAAATGCGTATGTTCGGTATAACGGGTTACATTGATCCCACCCTCCCGCTCTGTCTGGGCACTGTAGACGTGCCTGTAGGACACATGGTAGCCGCCTATACGGCTTTTGCCAACCGAGGCATACGTGTTGATCCGGTGTTCGTGACCCGCATAGAAGACAATCAAGGAAACCTCATATATACAGCTGTTCCCCACCGCACAGAGGTGACATCGGAAGACGCTTATTACAAAATATTGTCAATATTGCTGAACGTCGTAGACAGCGGAACCGGCGCGAGCCTTCGCTCTCGTTATAACATCCGCGCGGAAATGGGAGGTAAGACCGGTACTACCAACTCTAATTCCGATACCTGGTTCATGGGCTTTACACCTGACCTGGTGACCGGAGTATGGGTAGGTGGTGAAGAACGCTACATCCACTTCAATTCTATGGCATTCGGTCAAGGCGCACGCGCTGCCCTTCCGATCTACGGACTATACATGCAGAAGGTATATGCGGATAGCAAACTTCCGTATAGCCAGGATGCAAAATTCCAGTTCCCCGAAGGCTATAATGCATGTGAAGGGGAAATAACGACCTATACCGCTGCCGAGCCGGTAGAGGAAGAAGCTGTCGAAGGCATTTTTGAATAACAGTATTTAAACATAAATAATCCGGTTTCGTAAGCCAAAATCTTCAGTATTTTGAAAGATTTTGGCTTATTACTGAAATTTTTCATTAATTTTTTGTGCGGTATGAAATTTATATATATATTTACCGCAAAATTAAATTTTTATTAAATTTCATTTCGAAACCTTAACACTAAGACCAAATGGCAAAGGTATTACAAATCCGAGACCTCACACTGCGCGACGGACAACAGTCGCTGTTCGCAACCCGTATGAAGCAGGAGAACGTTGACAAACTTCTCCCCCTTTATCGTGAAGCCAAATTCTACATTATGGAGGTATGGGGCGGTGCCGTACCCGACTCAGTGATGCGCTACCTTGGAGAATCCCCTTGGGATCGTCTCCGCGCATGTTCCAAAGAGATGAAGGGCATTTCATTGCTCTCCGCTCTTTCTCGCGGTCGCAACCTATTCGGTTATGTCCCCTATCCCGACTATGTTCTTGAAGGCTTCTACAAGAAAGCTATTGAAAACGGTCTGAACGTTATGCGTATCTTCGATGCGCTCAACGACATTGACAACATCAAGGAATCGGTTAAAATGATCAACCAGCTTGGTGGTATTTCCGATACAGCCGTATGCTACACCGTTGATCCGAAAGACACACCGGTTGAAGCCCCGAAGAAAAAAGGCTTCTTCGCAAGACTCTTTGGCGGCAATGACGCCCCTGCAGTTCCCGAGAAAATATTCACGGATGAATATTTTGTAGAGAAAGCAAAAGAGATGGAAGCTCTGGGTGCAAAAATGGTAACCCTTAAAGATATGGCAGGTCTTGTGAACCCGTCAAGAATCTTCACCCTCATGCCCAAATTGAAACAGGCGCTCAAAGTGCCAGTTGACTTCCATACACATTGCACCCCCGGCTATGGTCTGGCTTCAGTTCTCACAGCCATCATCAAAGGCGTAGATATTGTTGATACAAATATCTGGTGGTTCGGTGGCGGCTCTGCTGCTCCTGCGATTGAGCTTGTATGGATCTTCTGCCAGAAACTCGGAATCGAGGTTGCAGTCAATATGGACGCTGTTGCCAAAATCCGTAAAGAACTGGTTGAGGCACGCAAGGCTCTCGCCGACTTCGACCTCAACAAGGATAAATGGCCCAACGACTTCGATGAGTACTATGCAAAGATGCCGAAAGAGATCGACGCAGAATTTGATCGCGCCATCGCAGCTGCCAATGAAAACCGAGAGGAAGACCTTCTTGACGCATGCCACAAAATCGAGGCTTATTTCGGATTCCCCAAACCCAATGAACTTGTTAAGAACGCTGAGGTTCCCGGCGGAATGTATTCCAATATGGTTGCCAATCTCCGCGCCCTCAAGGCAGAAGATGTGCTTGACGAGGCTATGGCACTCATCCCTAAAGTTCGCCGCGATGCAGGTCTTGTGCCGCTCGTAACACCTACCAGCCAGATTGTAGGCTCACAGGCGGTGGCTCTTGCTCTCGACCGTCGCAAAGGTGCACCAGACTATTCCAATAAGAATAATCAGTTCATCTCTCTTGTTAAGGGTGAGTATGGTCACACGCCGGTTGCTATTGATCCTGCGTTCCGCGAGAAAATCACAGGTTCTGCAGAGGAACGTCCCTACGACACAAGTTCCTTCCGCGAACCGGCAAATCCGGAACTGCCTGAATTCGGTGGCGTGAAGCTCGCTCAGAACGAAGAGGAATTCCTGCTTATCGAACTCCTCCCCTCTGTTGCCAACACATTCCTTAAGAACAAACGCAAAGCTGAATTCGAAGCAAAACAGGCTGAGAAGAAAGCTGAGGAACCGGTAGCAAAAGCTGAAGAAGCTCCAAAGGCAGCTGCTGAGGAGATCACAGGAAAAGTGTTCCGCGCACCGATGGGTGGCACAGTAATCGAAATCCTTGCCAAACCAGGTCAGACAGTGAAGACGGGAGATCTTCTCCTTGTATATGAAGCAATGAAGATGGAGAATGACCTTGCCACAGATATGGCAGGAACAATCAAACGCTTCCTCGTAAACGAAGGAGACGTCATCGCCACAGACCAGCCCCTCGTAGAATTCGAGTAATCAACATCACCATCAATATTAGATAAATCGAATAGATTGAGTCTGCCCTCCCGGCAGACTCAATTGTTTTCATACCCACCACCACTGTCGTTTCAGACCTGACATTTCATAACATTCTGACAAATGTACTCCACCAATATCTGCTGTACGCCTGTCACATTGCCACTATCCTTAAGCGAAATGATGTACCATTGCGGAACATTCGATCATCTATCACATTGCCAGCACCTTTCCCGGCAGATTTACATCAAAGGCAGCACGAACACCCCATACAGGATTAGATTCTCCTGTTTCAATGATTTGAGCATTAATGCCCATAACTCTGAATATGAGACAAGCCAATGTGCCGACTTTTCTCATCTTAAGTTATTTTTATGTTATTAATACCGTTAATATTGGTGGGGCTTATTTCATAATAGCTGAAGATGCGCCGGATTGTTCTCCGACCTCGTTGCCCCGTTGTACTTTCTTTCCGTGACCGAAAGTGTATGTCACCGAAAGGTTCAAACGGCGATGAAAGTTGTTTCCATCAACGAATCGTGTTTCTGAATATAAAGGAGTTGACAACGTATTAGTAGCACAGAGCCAGTCATTGCGAAATAGATTCATCGCGCTTACCCTGATATTCCAGTTTGCCCTGCTCCATCCTGCGAGTATCTGGTAGAAATCACG